>JAGQTS010000120.1 GCA_020438895.1 Mycobacterium sp. | reverse complement strand
GGCTGAAGGTGGTCAGCACCTGGCATGCGAGCGCGGCCATCCAGGAAGCGCGCGAGGCCTGTGGCGGAGCGGGGTACCTCGCGGAGAACCGATTGGTCGAACTTCGAGCCGACACAGATGTTTTCACGACCTTCGAGGGCGACAACCACGTCTTGCTCCAGCTGGTGGCCAAGCACCTGCTCACCGAGTACAGCGATGACATCAGGAGCATGAGCCCGTTTGAGTGGGTCCGCTTCGCGGCCAACTACGCCGGTGGCCGGGTGTCGAGAAGAACGGCCGCCGAGCAGATCATGCAAAGGATTCTCGATAGTCGGCAAGACAATGACGAAGAGGGCAGCCTGTTCAACCGGGGCACCCAGGCGAAGATGTTCCAGGATCGCGAGGAGTACTTGTTGTCCTCGCTCGCGCGCCGCCTGAAGCGCAGAGCCAAGACGATGTCGGCGTTCGATGCGTTCAACTCGGTGCAGGACCATGTGATGCATACCGCGCGGGCACACATCGACCGGGTCGTGCTCGAAGCGTTCATCGCCGGCATCGAGCACTGCGAGGACCGGGAGGCCCGGAATATCCTCGAGATGATGTGCGACCTCTACGCGTTGACCGTGATCGAGGCTGACAAATCGTTCTTCCTGGAGCACCGGCTGTTGTCGACCGAACGGGCCCGCGCGGTTACCAACGGAATCAACGAGCGGTGCCGCAATTTGCGGCCGTATGCCGAAACCCTGGTGGACGCCTTTGGCATTCCCGAACAGCTTCGAGATGCGGAGATGCTGCATCCGGAGCGACTACCCAGCCCCGGAGCGTGACGAGCCGATGAATATTGCCGAGCAGATCATCGATTGGCTTTTTCGTGAGCGACTCAAGGTCGACGATCGATGGTCCTACCTGCTTCCGACCGGCTTCACCTGGTGGGCCGGCGATTTCGCGCAGACCATTGAGTTACTCGGCGAGGAGACCGGACCCAACGGCGAGCCCGGGTACTTGCTGTGTGTGCGAACCGAGGTGCTGTGTGAGCTTGATCTGACCGATGCCGCGCTGGAGGCGATCAACGCGATTCCGATGCGTGCGGCGTCGATGGCGGGTCCGGTGTACGACGTTCACGCCCGACGGTTGGACCTCTGGTCGCAGGTCCGGGTCACCGATGACAATGGAGATTGGCTGCGGCACCTGTTGGCGTCAGCGGCGGTGGCCCAACTGGCCGAGGTCCGGGTGCTGGCGCCGGCACTGGCGGACGCTACGGGGGCGCTGTTGGCGACCAGTGCTCACCCGGAAAGCGGACCCCGGAGTGCGGCGGCCGAGATGGACACGGCGGCAGGGCGTTACGTCAGTTCCGGGGATTTGCCGTGCGCCTGGTCCGACGCGGAGTTTCGCGATGCCGCCGACGTCGCCGGGGTGCCGTTTGTTTCCGCTTCCGCTGACGGCCCACGGTTCGTCGCCGAGGTGCCCTTCGGGGACGCGACGTCGCAGTGCCGGATTGTCGGTGACCAGCCGCATCCGCTGTACGGGAGCGGTCTGTTGCTGTTGCAGAGTTTCCCGGTCGACATCCGGCGATCGCACCCGCCCGGGGTCGAGGGACCGCCGGAGTCTGATGGTGTGAGATTGGCGCTGTCGCTGAACGCCGCCGACTTGACCGGCACGCCGTCGGGCTACGGACTGGGAAGCTACGCCCACGCCGACGGTGTGATCCATTTCAGCGGGTTTCTGCCCAACGCTGTCCATCGGCCAGGGCTCGTGCGTGCGCTGGTGTCCTCATCGGCAGCCCGGGCTCAGGCGATGGCGGCGCGGTTCGTGGACGGCCGATGGGATGCCGACCGGTACTCTTTGGACCCAGCCGTGCTCAACCGATATCTGGAGCAGCGCCGGGAGGCTGCACCGGTTATCGAACGCCCGCGGGGGTGCCCGATGATGCGCGCCAAAACAGGAGGCTGATCCGTGATGAGTTCGGTTGCCCTTCAGGGGGCGTCTGTGGTGGTGACCGGGGCGGCCCGGGGAATCGGTTTTGCGACCGCCCGAGCGTTTGTGGCCGAGGGTGCGCACGTGTTCATCGGCGATCTCGACGGCGATCTTGCCAAGGTCGCTGCAGAGGAACTTGGGTGCGCCGGCGGCGCGGTCGATGTCCGGTCGAGGGCATCGCTTGAGGCGTTCCTCGGCGATGTCGATCCACCCCTGGAGGTCCTGGTCAACAATGCCGGAATCATGCCTGCGGGCCGTTTCGTCGATGAGCAGGATGCGGTTACCGATGCGATCGTCGACGTCAATCTCAACGGCGTGCTGCGGGCGACGAAACTGGTACTGCCCGGCATGCTCGAGCGCGGGTCTGGTCACATCGTCAACGTGGCCTCCTACCTGGGCGAGGTTCCGGCAGCCGGTCTGGCGACCTACTGCGCCACGAAACATGCCGTGATCGGGTTCAGCGAGGCGCTTCGTGACGAGCTCGCGGGCACCGGAGTTTCGGTGACGACGGTGCTGCCTTCCGCGGTGCGAACCGACTTGGTGTCGGGGGTCAAACTCGGCGGGATGCTGCCCACCGTCGATCCCGAGGACATCGCCCGGGCGATCGTCGGCACCTGCCGGAGCCGCCCGGCGATCGTCGCGGTGCCGGGTTGGATGCGCAGTTATGAGGCTGTTGCGGCGTTGCTGCCGGACAAGATGGTCGGCGCCATTCGCGGCAGGCTCACCCGCGAACGGGTCCTGCAGACGCTGGACACCGGGGCACGTGCCGGCTACGACGAACGGATCAGGCGCGACGCCGGTCCTCAGTCCTGAGCCTGCGCGTTCCTCGCAGGTGGCTGGGTGGCGACCATCGGGGAGTGAGCCCGTGGACGGGTCGTATGTTCACGGTCCCCCGACCAGGCTGGCGATCGGAATCCTCTCCCCGTAGCCGCGCAGGCGTACCGGCCGCCCCAGCCGCCAGAAGCGTTGCTCGCGTTCGCAGGCCGCAGCGATGGTGGCGGCCGACGCCAGCGCCCGACTCGGCTCGGAACGGGCGAGTTCGGCAAGCCGTGCGGCCTCGTTGACCGGTTCGCCGATCACCGTGTATTCGAATCGCTCCTTGGCTCCCACATTGCCGGCGACCACCTCACCGGATGCCACCCCGATTCGGGCGGGGCACTCGGGCACGTCGATCTTGAGGCGACGGGCGATGGCCCGGGTGGCTGCCAGTGCGTCATCCTCGGGGGAGGCCAGGGCCACCGGAGCGCCGAAGATCGCCAGGGTTGCGTCGCCCTCGAACTTGTTCACCAGACCGCGATGCCGGTCGACTTCCTCGACGATGACGGTGAAGAACCGGTTGAGCAGTTCGACAACCTCCCTCGCCGGTCGGCTGGTGACCAGCTTCGTCGAACCGACGACGTCGACGAACACCACGGCGACATGGCGTTCCTCCCCGCCGAGTTCCGGCAGTTGCTGCTCGGCGGCGGCCGCCACCTCGCGCCCGACGTGCCGGCCGAACAGGTCACGCACGCGCTCGCGTTCGCGAAGGCCCTGCACCATGGAGTTGAAACCCTTCTGCAGCTCTCCGAGTTCGGTTCCGTCGAACACCACGACGCTGGCATCGAGGTCGCCCTCCTCGACACGGTTGAGCGCAGCCCGCACCACCCGTACCGGGGTCGCGATCAGCCAGGCCTGAATCCACATCAGGATGAACCCGAACACCACCGCGGCCGCGGAGGTGATGATGATGGCGATCTCCAACTGGAGCTGGGTCAGGTTGCGCAGGATCAGTGAGAAGAATGCCGTCAAACCGAATCCCACCATCGGCAACCCCGAGCTGATCATCCAGATCGTCATGGTGCGGCCCATGATTCCCGGTGCCAGGCGGTGCGGTGGATCACCGGCCGCCAGCGCCTGGGCCGCCACCGGCCGCAACGCGAACTCGGCGAACAGGAAGGATCCGGTGGCCACCCGCACCCCGCAGAACGGGATGGCAAGACCGATCCTCGGAATGAAGTCGGTGTCGTACCAGCCGTAGAGCGCCGTCAGCAGAACCGCGCCGACGCACCAGAGGGCCAGCTGCGCGGAGGCGATGCGCCATGGGGTCAGGAACACGTTGCGCTGGTCGGCCCGGCTGGGCTCCCGATCTTCAATCGACCAGCGCAGGTCGGCGGTCGTCCGGGTGGTGATCCACCAGGTGCCGAAGACGACTGATCCGACCGCAGAACAGGGCATCACGATGGACGGCAGCCACCAGGGCACGTCGTTGAACACGCTGGGGACCGGGAAGGCGATCCAGACGAGCAACATGACCATCGCGAACCCGACGACGTTGACGCCGAGAACGAATGTGGTCAGGATGGCCTGAATTCTGACCCGGCGCCGGGCCGGGCTTTCCGAAGGCGGCCCCAGGAGCATCGATCCGTATGCCGGTGTCCGGTGTAGCTGTCCGCTCTGTCGCGTGATGCGCTCCAGGATGCGGCCGAGGCGCTGTGCCAGGTTCTGGTCGGCGCTCATCGTGATGGCAGCTGCTGTGGGGTCATGGTGGCGCAAGCCTAGTTCTCTTCGATACCACCCCTAAGCTGTTCGGGTGCGCCTCGTGATCGCCCAGTGCTCCGTCGATTACGTCGGTCGGCTGACTGCCCACCTGCCGTCGGCCCGGCGGTTGTTGCTGATCAAGGCGGACGGTTCGGTGAGCGTCCACGCCGACGACCGCGCCTACAAGCCGCTGAACTGGATGAGCCCGCCCTGCTGGCTGACCGAGGATGTCGGCCTGTGGGTGGTGGAGAACAAGTCCGGCGAGCAACTGCGCATCACCATCGAGGACATCGAGCACGACTCCCGTCATGAGCTCGGTGTCGACCCGGGCCTGGTCAAAGATGGTGTCGAGGCTCACCTGCAGAAACTGCTGGCTGAGCACATCGAACTGCTCGGCGAGGGGTACACCCTGGTCCGCCGGGAGTTCATGACCGCGATCGGGCCGGTCGACATCCTGTGCCGGGACGCCCACGGGTCAGCGGTGGCCGTCGAGATCAAGCGCCGTGGTGAGATCGACGGTGTTGAGCAACTCAGCCGGTACCTGGAGCTGATGAACCGCGACCCCCTGCTCGCCCCTGTCGCCGGCGTGTTCGCTGCCCAGCAGATCAAGCCGCAGGCCCGTACGCTCGCAGAAGATCGCGGGATTCGTTGCGTCACTTTGGATTACGACCTCATGAGAGGTCTGGACAACGACGAGTTCCGGTTGTTCTGATGAGGGTCGACATCGGTCCGGACGGCCACGAGTACCAGGTGGTGCCGATTCCGGGAGCCCGGGCGCTCAAGGTGTACCGGTGCCCGGGGTGCGACCACGAACTCCGGCCCGGGGTGCCGCATCTGGTGGTGTGGCGAATCGAGGACGCCGAGGGCGCCGATCGACGGCACTGGCACACGCCCTGCTGGGGTAAACGCAGGCACCGGATGCCGACGCGCAAGTGGTCCTGAACGAACTCGCTCAGTGACCGACGAACGGTTCGACCAATTCGATCAGCACCCCACCGGCGTCCTTGGGGTGGATGAAATTGATCCGGGAGTTCGCCGTCCCGCGGCGGGGAGCGTCGTACAGTAACCGGACGCCTTTACCCCGCAGTCGTTCGGAGAGCGCGTCGAGGTCACTGACGCGGTAGGCCAACTGCTGAATACCCGGGCCACGACGGTCGAGGAACTTGGCGATCGTCGAGGTGTCATCGAGGGGGGCCATCAGCTGCACCTGGGCACTGCCGGCGGACGCGCCGCGGACGGCGAGCATCGCCTCACGGACACCCTGCTCAGGGTTGACCTCCTCGTGCACCACGATCATCCCGAGGTTGTCGTGATACCACTTGATCGCGGCGTCAAGATCGGGCACGGCGATACCGACATGATCAATCGCAGTCACCAGTGCGCTGGCCAGGAAGGGCCGCGCATCGACATGCTCAGTGGTCATAACTCAACGGTAACCTGATGATCGCAATCGTGTTGAGCTGGTCGGTCGATCAACCGACCACACCTACCGAAGGGGTCTCATGACCACCTCTGTCATCGTTGCTGGCGCCCGCACGCCGATCGGAAAGCTGCTGGGCTCGCTGAAGGACTTCTCCGGCACGGACCTCGGTGCCATCGCCATCAAAGGGGCCCTGGCGAGGGCATTCCCCGGCCACGACGCGCCCGCTTCGCTGGTGGACTACGTCATCATGGGCCAGGTCCTCACCGCCGGTGCCGGCCAGATGCCCGCGCGGCAGTCCGCCGTGGCGGCGGGCATCGGATGGGATGTGCCGGCCCTGACCATCAACAAGATGTGTTTGTCCGGGATCGACGCCATCGCACTGGCCGACCAGTTGATCCGGGCCGGGGAGTTCGACGTGGTGGTGGCCGGCGGCCAGGAGTCGATGACCAGGGCCCCCCACCTGCTGATGGACAGCCGGGCCGGCTACAAATACGGCGATGTGACGGTTCGCGATCACATGGCCTATGACGGTCTGCACGACGTGTTCACCGATCAGCCGATGGGAGCCCTCACCGAGCAGCGCAACGATGTCGACCAATTCACTCGCCTCGAACAGGATGCCTTCGCCGCCGACTCGCACCGGAAGGCCGCCGCGGCCTGGAAGGACGGCCTTTTCGCCGATGAGGTGGTCGGCGTCCCGATCCCGCAACGCCGGGGCGAGCCCATCGACTTCACCGAGGACGAGGGCATCCGGGCCGACACCACCGCCGAGTCACTCGGCGGGTTGCGGCCGGCGTTCCGCAAGGACGGCACCATCACCGCGGGGTCGGCTTCGCAGATATCCGACGGGGGATGCGCGGTCGTGGTGATGAACAAGGCCAAGGCCGAGGCACTCGGGGTGACCTGGTTGTGTGAAATCGGTGCGCATGGAGTGGTGGCCGGACCCGATTCCACCTTGCAGTCACAGCCGGCCAACGCTATCCGCAAGGCGGCGGCGCGCGAGGGCATCAGCCTCGATGATCTGGTGGTCCTGGAGATCAATGAGGCCTTCGCGGCGGTAGCCCTGGCGTCGACCCGGGAACTCGGTGTGGACCCGGAGAGGGTGAACCCGAACGGCGGTGCCATCGCGATGGGTCATCCGATCGGGATGTCGGGGGCACGCATCACCCTGCACGCGGCACTGGAGTTGGCCCGGCGCGGAGGCGGTTATGCGGCGGCCGGCCTGTGCGGCGCCGGTGGTCAGGGCGATGCGCTGATCCTGCGTTCGGGGGAGTGATCGGGCTTTGCTGGGCGGCCTCGGCAGTGCCCGGTGTGACGTTGGTCATAACGTGGGACGGCCACCCCGTCGCCGGCGTTCCCGGGGCGTGTCAGACTTAACCTCGTGACACGTCCCCGCCCGAGAACGGCGCCGGTGATGACCGGCGCGGTGGATCTTTCCGGCCTCAAGCAGAAGGCCCAGGCAGGCCCGACCGGCGGTGCCGCCCCCGGCGGGGTGGAGATCACCGAGGCCAACTTCGAAGCTGAGGTGCTGGTTCGCTCGGGCCAGGTGCCGGTGGTGGTGCTGCTGTGGTCGCCGCGCAGTGCGTCCTGCGTCCAACTGGCCGACGCGCTGTCCGCCCTGGCCGTGGCCGACGCGGGTCGCTGGGTGCTGGGGCTGGTGAATGTCGACAGCGCGCCCCGGGTGGCGGCGATGTTCGGGGTGGAGGCGGTACCCACCGTGGTGGCGCTGGCCGGCGGTCAGCCGCTGTCGAGTTTCCAGGGGCCCCAACCGCCCGAACAGTTGCGCCGCTGGATCGACTCACTGGTGGCTGCGACCGCGGGCAAACTGGGTACGGCTGCCGGCGGTGATCAGGTGGCTGAGGACCCGGCGCTGACCGCCGCTCGCGAGAAACTCGACGCGGGTGACTTCGAGGCCGCTGCGGTGGCCTACCGGTCGATCCTCGATGCCGATCCGGGGCACGCAGAGGCCAAGAGCGCGCTGGGGCAGATCACCTTCCTGCAGCGGGCGAACACCCATCGCGCCGACGCGATCGGGCTGGCTGACGCCGCGCCGGGCGATATCGACGCTGCGTTCGCCGCGGCGGATCTGCAGATTTTGGGTCAGGACGTCGCCGGCGCGTTCGCCCGGCTGACGACGCTGGTGAAGGCGACCTCCGGTGACGACCGCACCCGGGTGCGTACCCGGTTGATCGAGTTGTTCGAGTTGTTCGACCAGGCCGACCCGGTGGTGATCGCCGGTCGTCGCCACCTGGCCAACGCGCTGTACTGAGGTGCCGGCCCGGCTCAGGCGGGCTCGAGCCAGATGGCGGAGTTAGGTGGCAGCACCAGTCGGCCCGACGCGGGCCGACCGTGCCACGGCTCGTCAGTCGCGGTCACCGCGCCGAGGTTGCCGATGCCCGAACCGTTGTAGTGGGTTGAGTCGGAGTTGAGCACTTCGCGCCAGGTCCCGGCTTGCGGCAGTCCGAGGCGGTAGTCGGTGCGTTCGGCCCCGGCGAAGTTGAACACGCAAGCCAACACCGAGCCGTCGGCTCCCCAGCGCAGGAAGCTCAGCACGTTGCTGGCCGAGTCGTTGGCGTCGATCCAGGAGTACCCCTCGGGCCGGGTGTCCTGGCTCCATAGGGCTGGGTGGCTGCGGTACAGCGCGTTGACGTCGGTCATGAATCGCAGGATCCCTCCGGAGAAGCCGTGCTCGCCGAGCTGGAACCAGTCCAGCCCGCGCTCCTCTGACCATTCCGCCCGCTGCCCGAATTCCTGGCCCATGAACAGCAGTTTCTTTCCCGGATGGGCCCACTGGTAGGCGAGCAGGGTGCGTAGCCCGGCGGCCTTGACGTGGTCGCTACCGGGCATCCGTGTCCACAGGGTGCCCTTGCCGTGCACCACCTCGTCGTGGCTGATCGGCAGCACGTAGTTCTCGCTGTAGGCATAGAGCATCGAGAAGGTCATCTCGTGGTGGTGGTAGCTGCGGTAGATCGGGTCACGGGAGATGTAGCCCAGCGTGTCGTGCATCCAGCCCATGTTCCACTTCATCGAGAAGCCAAGGCCGCCAAGGGTTGTCGGTCGTGTCACACCCGGCCACGAGGTCGACTCCTCGGCGATGGTGACGACCCCCGGGCTGGTCTTGTGCAGGGTGGCGTTCATCTCCTGCAGGAACTGCACCGCCTCCAGGTTCTCCCGGCCGCCGTAGATGTTCGGCGTCCAACCGTCGGCCGGGCGAGAGTAGTCCAGGTAGAGCATCGAGGCGACCGCGTCGACGCGCAGGCCGTCGATGTGGAACTCGCGGCACCAATACAGTGCGTTGGCCACCAGAAAGTTTCGGACTTCCGGTCGACCGAAGTCGAAAACGTAGGTGCCCCAGTCGAGTTGCTCGCCACGGCGAGGGTCGGAGTGCTCGTAGAGTGCGGTTCCGTCGAAGCGGCCCAGCGCCCAGGCGTCCTTGGGGAAGTGCGCCGGCACCCAGTCCATGATGACTCCGATGCCGGCTTGATGCAGGGCGTCAACCAGGAACCGGAAATCGTCGGGGTCGCCGAACCGGGACGTGGGCGCGTAGTACGACGTGACCTGGTAACCCCACGACCCGCCGAACGGGTGCTCGGCCACCGGGAGCAGTTCGACATGGGTGAAACCATGGGCGACAACGTATTCAGTGAGCTCGACGGCCAACTCGCGGTAGTTCAGTCCGGGACGCCAGGATCCCAGGTGCACCTCATAGGTGCTCATCGGCTCGAAGACCGGGTTGACCGTCGCGCGACGGTCCAGCCAGTCCGCATCGGACCAGTGGTATTCGGTGACGAAGACGCGTGAGGCGGTGTGCGGGGGAACCTCGGTGGCGAAGGCGAACGGATCGGCGCGGTCGGTGACCACACCATCGGCGCCGTGGATCCGGAACTTGTAGTGCGCGCCGGAACCCAGGCCCGGCCAGAACAACTCCCACACACCCGACGAGCCCAGGACCCGCATCGGGGCGTCATTGCCGGTCCAGCCGTTGAAATCACCGACCAGACTGACGCCCTTGGCGTTGGGCGCCCAGACCGCGAACGACACCCCGTCAACCACCCCGTCGGGAGTGGTGAACGAACGCGGATGAGCGCCGAGGATGTCCCACAGCCGCTCGTGGCGGCCCTCGGCGAACAGATGCAGGTCCATCTCGCCGAGGGTGGGCAGGAACCGGTAGCCGTCCGCGGTGACGTGCGTGCCGCCGGGGTAGCCGACCTCCAACCGGTAGTCGGCGAGGTTGGTGAACGGCACCGCCACCGCGAACAGCCCGGATTGCAGATGCTCAAGCGGGTAGCGGCGACCGCCGATGAGGGCCGTCACCGATTCGGCGTTCGGTCGCAGCGTGCGGATGACGGTGTGGTCGTCGTGTTCGTGGGCGCCCAGGATGGCGTGCGGGTCGTGATGGGTGCCGGCCTGCAGCCTCGCCGCGTCGCCGGGGTGCGGCGCCAGGTACGGGCTCGCCAGGGGCCGCTGGTCGTCGGTCATCGCCTGCTCACTCCCGCCTCAGCAGCGGCGCGCGTTGCTCTGCGGGGATGGTCGGCAGGGCGAAAATGTGCGCTACGGCCCTGGCCGGCTCCAGCCGGACGTAATTGGACTGACCCCACTGGTATTCCTCCCCGGTGATCTCGTCGCGTACCCGGAATTCGTCGTACGGCTGCATGCCCAAAGCGCCCATATCCAGCCAGATCGTGCCCTGCTCGGCGGCGAACGGATTGAGGTTGACCACCGTCAGGACGGTGTCGCCGGTCTGGGGGTCGAACTTGCTGTAGGCGATCAGAGCGTCATTGTCGATCGCGTGGAAACGGATGGTGCGCAGCTGGCACAACGCCGGGTGCTGCTTGCGAATCTCGTTGAGCCGGGTCAGGAACGGCTCCAGCGAGTGCGCCCGGTTGCGGGCGCCGACGAAGTCACGCGGCCGCAACTCGTACTTCTCCGAATCCAGGTACTCTTCGCTGCCCGGCCGCACCGGGGTGCATTCGAACAACTCGTAGCCGGAGTACACCCCCCACACCGAGCCCATCGTGGCGGCGAGGGCCGCACGGATGGCGAACATTCCCGGCCCGCCGTGCTGCAGACTCTCGTGCAGGATGTCGGGGGTGTTGACAAACAGGTTCGGCCGGGCGTAGTCGGCGTGTTCGGCGATCTCCCGCCCGAACTGCTCGAGCTCCCACTTCGCCGTACGCCACGTGAAATACGAGTAGGACTGGGTGAACCCGAGCTTGGCCAACCCGTACAGCCGTGCCGGCCGGGTGAAGGCCTCGGCGAGGAACAGAACGTCGGGGTCGAACTCCTTGACCCGAGCGATCAGCCAGGCCCAGAAGTCCGGCGGTTTGGTGTGCGGATTGTCGACCCGGAAAATCCGCACACCGTGGGAGACCCAGTGCAGCACCACCCGGAGTACCTCGTCGTACAGCCCTTGCGGGTCGTTGTCGAAGTTGAGTGGATAGATGTCCTGGTACTTCTTCGGTGGATTCTCCGCATAGGCGATGCTGCCGTCGGGCAGTTCGGTGAACCACTGCCGATGTTCGCGCGCCCACGGATGGTCCGGGGCGCACTGCAGCGCCAAGTCCAGCGCCACCTCCATCCCGAGGGTGCGCGCAGCGGCGACGAAGTCGTCGAAGTCGTCGAGGGTGCCCAAATCCGGGTGGACGGCGTCGTGGCCCCCCTCGGCGCTGCCGATCGCCCAGGGCGAGCCGACATCGTCGGGTTCGGCGGTCACGCTGTTGTTGCGGCCCTTGCGGTGCTTGTGTCCGATCGGATGGATGGGCGGCAGGTAGACGACGTCGAAACCCATCTCCGCGATCCGGGGCAGTTCGGTGGCGGCGGTCATGAAGGTGCCGTGCACGGGGCGGCCGTCGGCGTCGCGGCCCCCGGTCGAGCGGGGGAACATCTCGTACCAGGATCCGCAACGGGCTGCCGGGCGGTCCACCCACACCCCGTGGGCCTGTCCGCGGGTCACCAGTTCGCGAAGCGGGTAGTGCGTCAGGATGTCGGTCACGTGATGCGACAGTGCCAGCGCCGCCCGCTCCACCGGGTCGCCCGGCCGGCGCAGTTCGGCGGCGGCCTCCAGCAGCGGGGAGCGCTCGGCGCGGGGCACCCCGGTCGCGGCCCGCATCAGCAGGTCGGCCCCCACCAGGAGGTCGTTACGGAGGTCCTCGGCACCCTGACCGGCGTTCAGCTTCGCCGTCACCCCATGCCGCCAACTGGTGATCGGATCCCCCCAGCCGTCCACCCGGAAGGTCCACAGGCCGACCCGGTCGGGGCTGAACTGGCCGTGCAACACGTCGGGCGTGCGCCCGGGTGTCATCGGGGACAGCTGTGGTGTCACCCGCCCGACGGCGGAGGGATGTCTTCCCGGTTGGGGGTAGTGCGGCCCCAGATAGCGGACCACCAGGGTGGCTGAAACGGCCTCGTGGCCTTCGCGCCAGACCGTGGCGCAGACCGGCACGATCTCGTCGATGACCGCCTTGGCCGGGTGGGCGCCGCAGGACACCACCGGTGCGACGCCGTCGATTTCGATCCGACCCGGCACCTGCCAACCTCATTCCGTGTCCGCGACCCGCACCGGCTGCTCCCCGCCGGCACTGTCAACCGTAGTGGGTGCGGCGCGCCCTGTAAGGGTGGTCGGCGGGACTGCCCGGACTCAGTAAGGTTCATGCATGTGAAGGCTCTGCGCAGGTTCACCGTCCGTGTACATCTTCCGGACCGCCTGGCAGGGTTGGCCGAACTGTCGACCAATTTGCGGTGGTCCTGGGACTTCGCCACACAGGACCTGTTCGAGACCATCGACCCGCGGCAGTGGGCGCGGCGCCAGGATCCCGTGGCGGTGCTCGGTGCGGTGACCCCGGAACGGCTCGAGGAGCTGGCCGATGACCAGGGCTTCCTGGAACGACTGGACCAGCTGTCGGGCGAACTTCGCGACTATCTCACCAGGCCGATGTGGTTTCAGGGGTTGTCCGCGGCGATGGCGCCGGACGCTGGTCGGGTATTGCCCGCCGGAATCGGCTATTTCTCGATGGAGTTCGGCGTCTCCGAGGTGTTGCCGATCTACTCCGGTGGATTGGGCATCCTCGCCGGTGACCATCTCAAGGCGGCCTCCGATCTGGGGCTGCCGCTGATCGGTGTGGGACTGAACTATCGGTCCGGCTATTTCCGGCAATCACTGACCCATGACGGCTGGCAGCATGAGAACTATCCGTCGCTGGATCCCCAGGGCCAGCCGTTGCGGTTGCTCACCGAATCCGGTGGTCGTCCCGTCCTCGTTGAACTCGCGATGCCGGGGAACCGCACGCTGCGGGCACGGGTGTGGGTCGCGAAGGTGGGCCGAATCCCGTTGTTGCTGTTGGATTCCGACGTCCCGGAGAATGACCACGATCTGCGCAGTGTCACCGACCGGTTGTACGGCGGAGACCAGGAGCACCGCATCAGGCAGGAGTTGCTTGCCGGGGTCGGCGGTATCCGGGCGATTCGCGCCTTCACCGCGATCGAGGGTCATCCGGCTCCCGATGTGTTCCACATGAACGAGGGGCACGCCGGGTTCTTGGGCCTCGAGCGCATCCGGGAACTGATGGTCGACGGCGAATCCGGGGCGGGCCTGGATTTCGACACCGCGCTGACCGTCGTGAGGTCCTCCACGGTGTTCACCACCCACACTCCGGTCGAGGCGGGTATCGACCGGTTTCCGATGGATCTGGTCCGGCGCTACTTCGGTGACGACTCCGACAAGGGCCTGTTGCCCGGGGTGCCGCTGGAGCGGGTCCTCGGCGTGGGCGCCGAACACGGGCATCGGCACCGCGCCGTCCACGGTGACGGCGCCGAGCCCCCGAAGTTCAACATGGCGCACATGGGTCTGCGTCTGGCCCAGCGGGCCAACGGGGTGTCAGAACTGCACGGCCGCGTGAGCCGGGTGATGTTCAGCGACCTGTGGCCCGGATTCGATCCTCCGGAGGTGCCGATCGGATCCATCACGAACGGTGTTCACGGCCGGACCTGGGCGGCCCGGGAGTGGCTGGAACTCGGCGCGCGGTCCACCGCGCCGGTCGATGCACCCCGTGAGCCCTTGACGTGGGAACGGCTGCAGGAGGTCGACTCCGGGCACATCTGGTCGATTCGTTCCCAGTTGCGGGCCAAGCTCGTGGCCGACGTTCGCAACCGGTTGCGTCGATCCTGGCTGGAGCGGGGCGCGATCGAAGCCGAAATCTCCTGGGTTGCACAGGCTTTCGATCCGGGAGTGCTGACCATTGGCTTTGCCCGGCGGGTGCCGACCTACAAGCGGCTGACGCTGATGCTGCGCGACCCGCAGCGGCTTGAGGAGCTACTACTGGACGAAGAGCACCCCGTCCAACTGATCGTCGCGGGAAAGTCCCATCCGGCCGACGATGCCGGTAAGGCGCTGATCCAGCAGATCGTCAGGTTTGCCGACCGGCCCGAGGTGCGGCACCGTATCGCGTTCCTGCCGGACTACGACATGTCCATGGCCCGACTGCTGTACTGGGGCTGTGACGTGTGGCTGAACAATCCACTGCGTCCATTGGAGGCCTGTGGCACCTCGGGAATGAAGAGCGCGCTGAACGGTGGCCTCAACCTGTCGATCCGCGACGGCTGGTGGGACGAGTGGTACGACGGCGAGAACGGTTGGGACATCCCAACAGCCGACGGGGTCACCGACGAGAACCGCCGTGACGATCTGGAGGCCGCTGCTCTCTACGAACTGCTGGCCAACACGGTGGCGCCGAGGTTCTACGACCGGGACGACAACGGGGTACCGGCCCGTTGGGTGGCGATGGTCCGGCACACCCTGACGTCGCTGGGACCCAAGGTCTTGGCGTCGCGGATGGTGCGCGATTACACCGAGCAGTACTACATTCCCGCGGCGTCGTCATTGCGGCGCACCGCCGCGGCGATCGACGGGTTGCCGTACGGTCGGGCCAGGGAGCTGTCGGCCTACCGGCAGCGGGCGGGCGAGGCCTGGCCGAACGTCGTCGTCGCCGAGGTCGACAGCACCGGCCTTCCGGACACACCGCTGCTCGGCTCGGAGTTGACGTTGACCGCGACGGTGGGGTTGGGCGGCCTACGACCCGACGAGGTCCGCGTGCAGGCGGTGCTGGGCAGGGTCAACGGTGGCGATGTGATCACCGATCCGGTCTGCTTCGACATGTCCCACATCGGTCCTGGCGAGGACGGCATGGAGATCTTCTCGGTGACAACTGCGCTGCCGGTCGCCGGCTCGCTCGGTTACACGGTGCGGGTCCTTCCGCAGCACCCCCTGCTGGCCGGCGACAACGAATTGGCTCTGGTCCGGCTGGCCGAGGACGGCGCCTAGGCGGCGGCTGCGGGGGGCGGTGCAGTCGCCGAATCGTGACCTGTAGGTTCTCGTTCTGTGATGGTGCGCGGCCTACCGAGGGCGGCTGCGCTGGTGTGTTCGCTGGCGGTGTTCGTCGGTGTCGCGCCGGCGGCCGCCGATCCTGATCCCGGAACCCCTGACGTGCAGCCGGTTGCTGCGTCGATGCCGCCCGGCCCGGACGAGGCCGTTCCTGTCGATGACGGCGTCGATGACGGCGTCGATGACGGCAAGGTCTTATCCAGTCCCCCGGAGACCACCACCGCCCCGGACGGCTGGACCCTGCGGATCTCGGCCAAAGACGAGTCCCAGCGTGCCGTCGCACCACTGACCACTGCGATCTCCACCCGCGAGTACGCGGTCGGCGGTGTGTTCAACGGGCTGCTCGACGGCGCCGGAGGCACCCCTGAAGGGATCTTCGAGGTGGGATATCAGATCGGCTGCGGTATCGATATGACCACGTCCAACGGTGTCTCGCTGACCGGCAGTGCTGGGCTGAGCCCGAGCATCGGGTTCATCGGCCTTGATTTCCCCAACGTGCAGGCCGACGGGTTGCTGCCCGGTGTCGCCGCGAACTTCAACGGGGCGGTCACCGTCGGCCTCAAGCCGGGCATCATCAATGTCGTCCCGGTGACGAAGAAGCAGTACAAGGGATCCTCGCCGTGGGTGTCGATCAGCAACTTCCGGGTCAAGATCGACGGCTGCGTCGGTGAGTCGTTCATCCGCTCCTACGCCACGCTGTCCAAGTCCAGCGACGAGGGCGAGGCGGTGCTGTCCTGGTACGGGGCCACCAAGGTGGTCTAGCGGTGGTCTGGCGGTGGTCTGGCATCACCCGAACCGGGTGAAACACCGCTCGGTGTCGCCGAGCACACCCACCCGGAACGCGTCGATACGGGAAAAACCGGCCGGCACCGATTCGCCGTTGACGTCGCTGGCGGCCAGGCCGTTGGTCAGCAATCCGGCCACCGCCTCATCAATGTCGCCCGCGGTCAGGGCCACGGTGTTGCCATCCGGCGTGGTGATCGTGGAGGACAGTTTGGTGGTGGCCACTCCGGTCAGGCAGGCCGTCCGCAAACCGGCTTCGGCGTTGTCGAGCAGCACCCCGCCGTGCTCGTGTTGCACCGCCAACATGTAGCGCGACATCAGTGCGGAGTAGGCGGTGTTGTCGCCCTGGAGCACCACGCCGTCCTCGCCCTCGACCGGGTTGCCCAGCGCTTGGAGGGCCGGCAGGTCGACCACGATGGTGTTGGTGGCCGGACAGTACGAGGTGGGTGGCGAGGTCCGGGCGTCCGGGCACGCCGTCGTCGGGTCGAAGCTCAACTGCGGCGGGTTCTTCGGTTCAAACAGGATGTTCATGGCGTCGACCAGGGAGCGGACCGAGCCCTCGGTGACGGGTAGTTCCCCGGACTCATCGGAGGGTAGTTCCACGGGCAGGTCGCCGCGTCGGTCCCGTATCTCCTTGATCGTGATGGCCTTGCAGGCCGCGGCGCCGTCGGTGAATCCGAACTGGAAGGCTGAGATCCGCTCGAAGGCCGAGCCGTGCTCGTCTTCGGAGCCGTAGTAGTCGTCCTGGCTCATCACCGGGTCGCGGAACGAGATCATCGCCGCCAGCAGGTTGTTGAGGCCGTCGCCGGTGCTGAGCGTGAAACGCGGCGATTTGCCTTCGGCCACCCAGCGCACATACACCCCGGCCAGGCAATCGGCTTGTTGCTCGGTCACCAGGGTGGGAACACGCCTTGCGGGTTGAGAGTGGCCAACTTCTGGATCGCGTGCCCGTACTCGTGGGCGAGCACCATGGTGATGGCCATGTCCCCGTTCGCTTGGCGCAGCGCGGGCATCAGCACTGTGCGGTCCCAGCCGATGGTGTTGTCCTGCTCGCAGTACCCGGCGTTGATCAGGCCCTCGGTCGGTTCGTCGCAGAAGGTGCCCTTCCAGGCGTCGGAGTCCCACGAGACCAGGTCCTTCACGGCCTCGAACTCGCCGTCGAAGGTGTCCGGATACGCGAATTTCCAGAACTCTTCGAGATCGCTGATGGACTGACCGGCGAGTTCGTCGATTTCGCCGCCGTCGGTGCCGGTGACAGTACGTGATTCCGGCTTCGCGTCCGGGCGCAGGCCGGTGGGCCCGTCCACCGCCTCGATCCCACCCACCTTGAAGGGATCGGCGAACACCGAGACTGCCGTACCGGCAACGGGCGCCGCGCATCCGGCCAGCAGTGCGGCCGCTGCGAATATCGCAACGGTGTGTCGGGTGGACCGGCGCATGGGCTCCAGAATAGAGGGCCGGACAGGCGCGCCGCCCTAGCCGGCGGCGGGTGCATGCAGGCGGACGAGTGCTGCCCTGACCAGTGCCGGGTCGGTCGTGGACCAGAACGGGGGCAGCGACGCGCGCAGAAAACCGCCGTAGCGGGCAGTCGCCATCCGGGAGTCCAGAATCGCCACCACACCGCGGTCGGAGGTGCTGCGCAGCAATCGGCCGGCGCCCTGGGCCAGTAACAACGCGGCGTGACTGGCCGCCACCTCCATGAACCCGTTCCCGCCGCGGGCGGCGACCGCGCGCTGTCGGGCGGTGAGCAGGGGGTCGTCCGGCCGTGGAAAAGGAATCCGGTCGATGAGCACCAGCGAACACGACGGGCCGGGGACGTCGACTCCCTGCCATAGCGACAGCGTGCCGAACAGCGACGTGTGCGGGTCGGATGCGAACCGTTCGATCAGCGAGGCGGTGGAGTCCTCGCCCTGGCACAGCACGGGGGTGTCCAAACGTGACCGCATATCCTCGGTTGCCGCCCGAGCGGCGCGTATCGAGGAGAACAGCCCCAGGGTGCGGCCGCCGCACGCGGCTATCAGCTCGGCCATCTCCACGATGTGCTCGGCGCCGGTGCCGTCCCGGCCCGGCGGTGGCAGGTGTGCGGCGACGTAGAGGATGCCGGCCTTGGGGTAGTCGAACGGGGAGCCCACGTCGAGGCCGCGCCACGGAGTATCCGCAGTCAGACCCCAGTCACCGGCCATCGCCGCGAACGAGCCGCCCACCGTGAGCGTCGCCGAGGTCAAGATGGTGGTGGCGGCGCCGAAGATCCGCTCGGCCAACAGGTTCGACACGGTCAGCGGTGCGATCCGCAGCACCGGCCGTACCGACGCCGGTGCCGATCCCCGGGACGGGACGTTCTCATGATCGAGCCAGACGACGTCGGTGCGTTCGACCGGCGCGGGTCCGAACGACGCCAGCATCCGCGCGGCCGTGTCGTGGATGTCGGTCAGCGCGGCTATGGCCTCAGTCCTGGCTGCGGCGGCCTTCGGGTCCGACGGTGCCGGGTCGATGGCGGCGCGGGCCCCAGAGGCTGCATCGCGCAACGCCGTCAGATAGGTGGCCAACTCATCGTCGAGTCGATCGATCCGGCCCGGTTCGGTGTCGTGGATCGCCGCGGACAACGTCGCCACCGCGGCGTCGAGCCGGTCGGCGAGTTCGGGGCTGATCAGCCGGCCCACCCGGCGCAGTGCCAGGCCCAACGGCCCGGGGGAGAGTTCCCCGGTGGCCACCGCGGTGACCCGGTCCACCAACTCGTGCGCCTCGTCGATGATCAGCAGATCGTGCTCGGGCAGCACCGAGGCCTCGGCGATCGCGTCGATGGCCAGCAGCGCGTGGTTGGTCACCACGATGTCAGCCCGCCCAGCCTCGCCGCGTGCCCTCTCGGCGAAACAGTCGGTACCGTACGGGCAGCGGGCCATCCCGATACATTCCCGAGCCGAGACGCTCACCTGGGACCAGGCCCGGTCGGGCACCCCGGGCCGCAGGTCGTCGCGGTCACCGGTTTCGGTTTTCGAGGCCCATGCGGTCAGCCGTGCGACGTCACGGCCCAGCGCTGAGGTGGGAGTGAACAGTTCTTCTTGGGAGTCGTCCGGACCCACCTCGGACACTCCGTGAATTTTATTGAGGCATAGGTAATTTCGTCTGCCCTTGAGCAGTGCGAATCGCGGCGCCCGGGGTAGTGCGCCGGTCAGCGCCGCGGTCAACCGGGGTAGGTCGCGATCCACCAGCTGCCGCTGCAAGGCGATGGTTGCGGTGGACACCACGACGGTGGACTCGCCGGTCAGTGCGCGTTCGGCGGCGGGTATCAGATACGCCAGCGACTTGCCGGTCCCGGTGCCGGCTTGCACGGCGAGGTGCTCACCGGAGGTGAACGCCGCCGCCACTGCCTCGGCCATCTGCAGCTGTCCGGGGCGGTGTGTGCCCCCCAGGGCGTCGACGGCGACGGCCAGGAGCTTCGCGACCGAGCCGGACGCAGTCACGACGGTGGGGCTTGCCTGGTCGGGATGGCCGGTTCGCCGTGCGACAGGGCCAGCCCTTCCCAGGACAGGCTGCGCAGGCCGTCGGCGAGCCGCTCCCGGGCGGTGCCCAGATCGGGACCGGTCACCGGTTCGCCCGCGCGGATCAGCGGCACTGTCAGGCTGCGCATCGGCCCGGCGGCGGCCGGCGGGTTGTCAACAGTGTGCACAACCTCCTCAACGGCCGTGCCCGATGGCCGGGAAAGCCGGAAGGCCGCCTTGCGTCCGCCGTGGGACTCCTTGCCCCGGCTTCGTTTTCGCACCGCCAGTCCATCGACCTCGACCAGCTTGTAGACCATCCCCGCCGTCGGGGCACCGGATCCGGTGACCACCGAGGTGCCCACCCCGAATATGTCGACCGGATCGGCACGTAATGCGGCGATGGCGTATTCGTCCAGGTCCCCGGAGACCACGATGGCGGTGCCGGTGGCGCCCAGGGAGTCCAACTGCTCGCGTACCTGCCGGGCCAGCACGCCCAGATCCCCGGAGTCGATGCGCACAGCGCCCAATTGCGGTCCGGCCACCGCGATCGCGTTGGCCACCCCGCTGTGCACGTCGTAGGTGTCGACCAGCAGCGTGGTGGACACACCCAGGGCGTCGACCTGGGCGCGGAAGGCGGCCCGCTCCCAGGCATCGGTATCTGCCTCGGCCGTGGTGTGCAGCATCGTGAACGCGTGCGCGGAGGTGCCCATTGCCGGGATGCCGTAACGCCGATGGGCCTCGAGGTTGGAGGTACCGGCGAATCCCGCGATGTAGGCGGCGCGCGCGGCAGCCACGGCTGCCCGTTCATGGGTCCGCCGCGACCCCATCTCGATCAGGGTTCGGTCACCGGCCGCGGCGGCCATGCGGGCCGCCGCCGAGGCGACCGCCGAGTCGTGGTTGAGGATCGACAGCACCAGGGTTTCCAGCAGTACACATTCAGCGAACGTCCCGGTCACCGACAACACCGGCGAGCCGGGAAAGTACAGCTCCCCCTCGGGGTAGCCGTCGATGTCGCCGGCGAACCGGAAGCCCCGCAGATAGTCCAGCGTCGCCGGGTCGCAGAATGACGACACCGCTGCAAGCTCCTCCGTACCGAACCGGAACGCGGCGAGTTCGTCGAGCAACCGGCCGGTTCCGGCCACCACTCCGTAGCGCCGGCCGTCGGGGAGACGGCGGGCGAACACCTCGAAAGTGGTCCGCCGGCCCGCCGTGCCGTCGCCCAGTGCCGCCGCCAGCATGGTGAGTTCGTACTTGTCGGTCAACAGCGCCGGGCAGGTCACAGGGGCTACCTTATGCTTGGCGGACCGGCGGCGGGCTGCGCCGGGATCGCTATCCTGTCCCCATGGGCGCCTCCTCCGTACCGACCCGCCCCGGCACCGCCGTCATCGAGGAGACCGACAGTGCCGAGGCCACCGACGCGCCGTGGGTGACCATCGTCTGGGATGACCCGGTCAACCTGATGACTTACGTCACCTACGTGCTGCAGAAACTCTTCGGCTACAGCGAACCGCACGCCACCACGTTGATGCTTAAGGTGCATCACGAGGGAAAGGCCGTGGTGTCAGCGGGCAGTCGTGAGGCGATGGAGGTCGATGTGGCCAAACTGCACGCCGCCGGGTTGTGGGCCACCCTCCAGCAGGACCGCTGAGAGCCCGTGCGTACATGGAAGCGGGTCGACACCGCCGATGGTCCACGGTTCGTGGCCGGATTGGAAGCTCACGAGGTCCAGTTGCTGCGAAACATGGCCACCTCGATGCAGGAGATGCTCGACGGTCGGCAGGCTGCGGCACCAACCGACCCACTCGAACAGATCACCGGAATTCGTACCGGCAATTCCGAGCGCCCGCGCGACGCGACGTTGAAGCGGCTGCTGCCCGACTTCGTCGCCGAGCAACCCGACGGGCCGATCGACTCCGGCTCCAACGGTGCCCTGCGAAGCCTGCACGAACCGGCGATCATCGACGCGAAAATCGCTGCGGCACAGAATCTTCTGGACACACTGCCCGACGGCGGGGGGCGGATCGAACTGACTGAGGCCGACGCCAATTCCTGGATCGGCGCGGTCAATGATCTGCGGCTGGCGCTGGGCACGATGCTCGGCGTCGGCGCGGACCTTCCCGATCGGCTCCCGGCCACGCACCCGCACGCGATGCACCACGACGTCTACCAGTGGTTGACGGTGTTGCAGGAGTACCTGGTCCTGGGTCTGATGGGCAAGCCCATCCGATGAGCCTCGGGTCGATCACCGACGTGCCCGGCATCCTGGTGGGACATCACGGTCGCCGCGACGACGATGCGACGGTGAGCGGGCCGGCGGACCCGGGCCGAGGATGGGCCTGCGGCACCACCGTGGTGCTGGCCCCGCCCGGCACGGTGGGCGGGGTCGATGTGCGTGGGGGTGCGCCGGGGAGCAGGGAGACCGAACTGCTCGATCCGGCCAACAGCGTGCGCCACGTGGATGCTGTGGTCCTCACCGGTGGCAGCGCGTTCGGGCTGGCAGCCGCTGACGGGGTCATGACCTGGCTCGAGGAGGGCGGTCGGGGAGTTCAGATGACCGGTGGGGTGGTCCCCATCGTCCCGGCGGCGGTGATCTTCGACCTGCCGGTAGGAGCGTGGGCGAACCGGCCGACGGCGCAGTTCGGATACGCCGCCGCGCGTGCCGCCGGTACTGAAGTGGCGGTCGGCTGTGTCGGCGCGGGTACCGGTGCACGGGCCGGCGTCCTCAAGGGGGGCGTGGGCACCGCGTCGGTGGTACTGGAATCCGGTGTCACCGTCGGCGCCCTGGTGGTGGTCAACTCGGCCGG
>JAGQTS010000119.1 GCA_020438895.1 Mycobacterium sp. | reverse complement strand
GACGACCTGACCCCCGGGGAGCAGGCCGACGTCCTGGCGCTGGCGGCGGACCTGAAAAAGACCCCCTTTGCCCGCCGTCCGCTGGAGGGTCCGCGCGGGGTCGCGGTGATCTTCGAGAAGAACTCCACGCGTACCCGGTTCTCGTTTGAGGTGGGCATAGCCCAACTTGGTGGCCATGCCGTGGTAGTCGACGGCCGCAGCACCCAGCTGGGTCGGGAGGAGACGCTGGAGGACACCGGCCGCGTGCTGTCCCGCTACGTCGACGCCATCGTGTGGCGGACCTTCGCCCAAGAACGACTCAGCGCCATGGCCTCGGGAGCCTCCGTGCCGATCGTCAATGCCCTGTCCGACGAGTTTCACCCGTGCCAGGTGCTCGCGGATCTGCAGACGCTGGCCGAACGCAAGGGTGCTCTGAAAGGACTGCGGCTGGCCTACTTCGGTGATGGGGCCAACAACATGGCGAACTCGCTGATGCTGGGCGGGGTCACCGCGGGCATCCATGTCGCCATTGCCGCCCCGCGAGGTTTCGAACCCGATCCGAGGTTCGTGGCCGCAGCCGAGGCACGCGCCTCCCAGACCGGAGCCACCGTGACGCTCACCAACGATCCGAACAGCGCAGCCACCGGGGCGGATGTGCTGGTGACTGACACCTGGACGTCGATGGGGCAGGAGAACGACGGCCTGGACCGGGTGCGTCCGTTCCGGCCGTTCCAGCTGAACGCCGCGCTGCTCACGCACGCGGATTCCGAGGCCGTGGTGCTGCACTGCCTTCCCGCGCACCGCGGTCACGAGATCACCGATGAGATCATCGACGGCCCACAGAGCGCGGTGTGGGACGAGGCGGAGAACCGGCTGCACGCCCAGAAGGCGCTATTGGTGTGGCTGCTCGAGCAGGGGTCGCCATGACCAGCGCTGCTACCCGCGCCGGACGGCAGGCCCGCATCGTCACACTGCTATCGGCGCAGTCGGTGCACAGTCAGACCGAATTGGCTGCGCTGCTGGCCGACGAAGGGATCGACGTCACCCAGGCGACATTGTCGCGCGACCTCGAAGAACTCGGTGCGGTCAAGCTGCGGGGAGCCGACGGGGGCGTCGGCGTCTACGTGGTACCCGAGGACGGCAGCCCGGTGCGCGGCGTGGCCGGCGGAACCGAGCGGATGTCCCGGCTCCTCGGCGAACTCCTGGTGTCCACCGACGCCAGCGCCAACCTGGCGGTCCTGCGGACCCCGCCGGGAGGGGCCCAATACCTCGCCAGCGCTATCGATCGCGCTGCTCTGCCGGAGGTGGTCGGCACGATCGCCGGTGACGACACCGTGGTCGTTGTCGCCCGCGAACCCATGACGGGTGCACAATTGGCCGCCAGGTTCGAGGCGATTCGCCGATCCGCCTGACCACGTAACGCACCCCGGGAAGCAACCAGAAGGAGCAATCGATGTCTGAGCGTGTCATCCTCGCCTACTCCGGCGGACTGGACACGTCGGTGGCCATCAGCTGGATCGGCAAGGAGACCGGCCGGGAGGTGGTGGCCGTCGCCATCGACCTGGGCCAGGGCGGCGAGGACATGGACGTGGTCCGTCAGCGCGCCCTGGACTGCGGCGCGGTCGAGGCTGTGGTGGTCGATGCCCGCGACGAGTTCGCCGAGGAGTACTGCCTGCCGGCGATCCAGTCGAACGCGCTCTACATGGACCGCTATCCGCTGGTGTCGGCGCTGAGCCGCCCGCTGATCGTCAAGCATCTGGTTACCGCCGCCCGCGATCACGGTGGTGGGATCGTCGCTCACGGCTGCACCGGCAAGGGCAACGATCAGGTCCGCTTCGAGGTCGGGTTCGCCTCGCTGGCACCGGATCTGGAAGTGCTCGCACCGGTCCGTGATTACGCCTGGACCCGGGAGAAGGCCATCGCCTTCGCCGAGCAGAACGCGATCCCAATCAACGTGTCGAAGCGATCGCCGTTCTCCGTCGATCAGAACGTCTGGGGCCGCGCGGTGGAAACCGGGTTCCTGGAGCACCTGTGGAACGCGCCGACCAAGGACGTCTACGACTACACCGA
>JAGQTS010000118.1:317-17524 GCA_020438895.1 Mycobacterium sp. | reverse complement strand
ATCGACTGCGACGACTGCGCGGTGCGCGGTCCCGGTTGCCGGGAGTGTGTCGTCAGTGTCCTGCTCGGGGTGCCTGAGACGTTGTTGGAAGACGAGCGGGCGGCGTTGGAGGTGTTGGCTGAGGCGGGTTTGGCGCCCCGACTCCGGTTGGTCCCCATTCACCGGAGGGAGCGTCCCGGTCTGGCGGGCTGAGGTGGCCGGGTCCGCGGGTCGACGCGGACGGTCATGGAGACGTTTTTGACGAATCTGGGCTGTCCGTTGGACAAAGTTGATGCCGTTTCGTAACCTGACCGAGACCTAAAGCCGACCTGCGGGTGACTCTTCTCACGTCCGGTCTCAAGTCCGGCGAAGAGATTCCATAGCTGTCAAAGGATGCATCTTGATTTTTGACCGCATGTTTCATACCCGTTCCGCTGCCGCCACCGCAAATCCCAGGACCTTCCGCACTCCGCTCGTCGGTGTTCTTGCGAGCATGGCCCTGATGGTGGGCCTGTGGTCGGGTGCAGCGGTCGCCGATCCTGCCGAGGACGCTCTGGCCCAGCTCAGCGAGCTCTCTCGTCAGGCCGAGCAACTCACCGAGTCCACCCACGCGGCGCAACTGGACCTGGACAACAAGCTGCAGGCGCTGGCGGCCGCCGACACCAAACATGCCCAGGATCTCGCGGCGCTGGAGGCCGCCAAAGCGCAACTGGGTGCCTATCAGGGTGCGGTGGACCGGCTCGCGGCAGCAACCTACATGGGTGGCCGGACCGACGGACTCAACGCCATCCTGACCGCCCAGTCCCCGCAGGGCGTGATCGACAAGATGTCGGTCCAGCGGGTCATGGCCATCGAGATGTCGGCCCAGATGACCGGCTTCCGGCAGGCCAACGCAGCAGCCGTAACCGTGGAGGCCGCCTCCGCCCGCTCAGCCGCCGAGGCGAAAGCTGCTGCAGACGCAGCGGCAGCGGTGCGCGCTGACCTGCAGCGCAAGCAGTCGCAGCTGCAGGTTCAGATCGCCACGGTGAAGTCGCGCTATCTTGCGTTGACCCCCGATCAGCGTGTTGCGCTCGCCGCGCCGGTCGCACCGCCGCCGGTGGCGCTGGCACCGGAGGCTGCTCCGGAAGCCGCACCTGCGCCGGCCCCCGAAGCCGCACCGTCCAGTGATATCGCGGTCCTGGCCGCTCTGCCCACCCCGAGCGGTGGTGGTAGCGGAGCGGGCGCGGCCGCCGTTCAGGCAGCCCTGACCCGGATTGGGTCGCCGTATTCCTGGGGCGGCTCAGGCCCCGGTGCGTTCGACTGCTCCGGCCTGGTGATGTGGTCATTCCAGCAAGCGGGCGTTTTCCTGCCGCACTCCAGCTACGCGCTGGCCGCCGGCGGCCAACCGGTGTCGCTGGATCAGATACAGCCCGGCGACGTGGTCGCGCAGTACTCCGACGCCTCGCACGTCGGCATCTACATCGGTGACGGGCTGATGGTGCACGCCTCGACCTACGGGATCCCGGTCCGGGTCGAGTCGATCCACAGCGCCCCGATCTACAACGTCCGCCGTTACTGAGACCACGCAGCGGCCGCGCCGGGCCGGGCCGGTCCTCCTCGCGATCGTGCTGATCGCCGAGTTGTGTGGCGCCATGGCCCTCCTCGCCGCCCACCACGGGCCCGCAACCGACGCCGCGGTCGGCCGTTCGGTCCGGCTCGTCAATGTGGGCGGACCTCTGACCGCTCCGCTGTTGGACCGGGTCGGTGCGGGCATGGATCATGCCGTCGCCGCCGTGGAACGCTTCTGGGGCACTGATTGGCCGTCTGAAGTCGTCGTCGTCGCGACGGGGTCGCCCGCCCAATTCGCCGCTGAGGCACACCTCGATCCGGCGATCCGCTGGGAGGACATCGCCGCGGTCACGGTCGCCGACCGTGTGGATGTCCCGGCGCGGCAGGCGTTCGGCACGCGAATCGTGCTGGCACCGGGAGCCGGGACCATGTCCGAGCCGGCCCTGCAGCTCGTCCTCACCCACGAGCTGTTCCATCTCGCCGCCCGCGCCGACACTGCTCTGACCGCCCCCCAATGGCTCACCGAAGGTGTCGCCGACTTCGTTGCCCGTCCAGCCGTGCCGTTGCCACCCGATGCGGCGGCCGACCTCAGCTTGCCGGATGACGCCCAGCTTGCGGAGTTTGGTCCGGCCCGATCCGCGGCCTACGACCGGGCCTGGTGGTTCGCGCGGTTCGTCGCCGAGGAGTTCGGGATGGACGAGCTGCGCCGCCTGTACCGGGATGCCTGCGGTTCCGGACATCCCGACTTCCCGACTGCTGTGCGCCGAGCCTTGGGAATCGACACGACTGAGCTGCGCACCCGGTGGGCGCGGTGGTTATCCGCACCCAGATAGCGTGACGGCGATGACGCGGATCCTTCTGGTCACCAACGACTTCCCACCGCGCCCCGGAGGCATCCAGTCCTATCTGGAGCAGTTCGTGCGCCGGCTGGCCCAAGGGCCGGCGGACGG
This sequence comes from Mycobacterium sp., assembly GCA_020438895.1. Taxonomy (GTDB): domain Bacteria; phylum Actinomycetota; class Actinomycetes; order Mycobacteriales; family Mycobacteriaceae; genus Mycobacterium. The sequence continues at coordinate 15,047 of JAGQTS010000118.1, read as the reverse complement.
CGGAGGCAGCAGGGTCACGGTCTATGCCCCTCAGTGGAAGGGCGCGGCGGACTACGACCGCGCCGCCCCGGTACGTATCGTCCGGCATCCGGGATCGTTGATGCTGCCTGAGCCCACCGTGGAGCGTCGGATGCGTGCCCTCATCAAGGAACATGCCATCGAGACGGTGTGGTTCGGGGCAGCGGCCCCGCTGGCCCTGTTGGCGTCCCGCGCCCGAGCAGCCGGGGCCGTCCGGATCGTGGCCAGCACCCACGGCCACGAGGTGGGCTGGTCGATGCTGCCCGGTGCCCGTGCCGCGCTGCGGAGGATCGGTGAGACGACTGATGTCATCACCTATGTCAGCGGCTACACCCGGGGCCGGTTCGCATCAGCGTTCGGTCCGCGGGCCCGCCTCGAGCACCTCCCACCCGGGGTGGACATCCGCCGGTTTCGGCCGGACCCTGCCGCCGGCGACGAATTGCGCATCCGCTATCGGTTGGGCCGGCGCCCGTTGGCGGTGTGTGTGTCCCGGTTGGTGCCCCGTAAGGGCCAAGACATGCTCATCCGGGCCTGGCCGGAGATTCGGCGCCGCGTCGACGGGGCTGCCCTGGTGCTCGTCGGCGGCGGTCCCTATGCAGAAAGGCTGCACCGGCTCGCGCAGGACACCGGTGCCGGATCGGACGGCGCAGCATCGGACATCGTGTTCACCGGCGGTATCTCCGCTGCGGAGTTGCCCGCGCACTACGCCATGGCCGATGTCTTCGCCATGCCATGCCGGACTCGGGGCGCCGGACTGGATGTCGAGGGACTGGGAATCGTGTTCCTTGAGGCCTCGGCAACGGGGGTGCCGGTGGTGGCCGGCCGCTCCGGGGGCGCCCCGGAGACGGTCATCGACGGGGAGACGGGGCGGTTGGTCGACGGCCGCGATCTCGGCGGAATCGTCGACGCCGTCAGCTCGTTGCTGGCCGATCCGCACCGCGCCGCCGCGATGGGGGAGGCGGGGCGCAGCTGGGTCAGCCGGGCGTGGAGTTGGGACCTGCACACGGCGAGGTTGGCCACGCTGCTCGGGCCTCCATGAGGGTCGGTGCGCGGGCCGGCGCTGCATGTGTGAAGCTGACGCCCGTGAGCAGTATCCAGGTCGCTGACGAAATGTTCGTTGCCGCCGATCCCACGGTGGTGGGCCGGGCGGTGGCCGACCCTGCGGCCTGGCGGCGCTGGTTTCCCGATCTGCGTCTTGAGGTGGTCGAAGACCGGGCGGAAAAGGGAGTGCGCTGGACGGTCGCCGGACCGCTGACCGGTACCATGGAAGTCTGGCTCCAGCCGATTCTGGACGGAGTCATCGTGCACTACTTCCTGCACGCCGAGCCCACCGGCGCAACCGGAGCGCAACTGGCGAAGATGAACCTCGCTGCGATGACGCACCGGCGCCGGGTGGCCGGCAAGCGGATGGCCTTCGAGGTGAAGAACCGGTTGGAAGCCTCCCGCCCGGTGGGTGTGGCGCCGGGAGTCTGATCCCCGGTCGACACAACCTGCGCAGGGTACGGTTTCTGTTTCCAGGACATGCGGGCTGAGGGCGGCTGAGCACCAGGACAACCGGCTTCGGCGACTGACCAGACCAGAGATGGAGAAGCGAAGGCAACAGTGGCGGAAAAGACGACACAGACCATCTACATCGAGGCCGACCCCGACACCGTGATGGCGGTCATCGCCGACATCGGCGCCTATCCGGAGTGGGTCTCGGAATACACCGAGACCGAGGTTCTGGAAACCGACGCCGCGGGGTATCCGGTGCTGGCCCGGCTGGTGCTGGAAGCCGCTGTTCTCAAGGACACGATGGTGCTCTGCTACGAGTGGTCGGACGATCGGCGCTCGGTGTGCTGGACGCTGGCCGAGAGCGCACTGCTGAAGTCGATGAACGGTTCCTACCGGCTCGAGCCCGACGGTCCGGGAACCGATGTGACCTACGAACTCGCCGTGGATCTGCTGATACCGATGATCGGACTTCTGAAACGCAAGGCTGAACGCAGGCTGACCGACACCGCGCTGAAAGACCTGAAGAAGCGGGTCGAGGGCTTCGAGGGCTGAGAGGAACGCGGCCACGTGGAACCCGGCCACGCCAGCTCCGCCGATGCGGGCCCGATTCCGGCCCGGATCGGATTCTTCGTCGGCAAAGGGGGCGTCGGTAAATCCACCCTCGCCGCAGCTGCTGCAGCGCGGGCAGCGCTGAGCGGACAGCGGGTGTTGGTGGTCTCCACCGATCAGGCGCACTCGCTCGGCGACGTACTGGGCACTCCGGTGCCCCCGAACGGGGGCGCTGACCCGGTGCGCGTCATCACCGAAGAACGCGGCGGGAACACCGGTGGCGGCCACCTCGACGCGCTCGCCCTGGACACACTGTGTCTGCTCGCGTCCGCATGGCGGACCGTCACCCCGGCACTGGCTGCGCGGTTTCCCGAGTCGGACATCAAAGATCTTGCCGCCGAAGAGCTCTCGGCCGTGCCCGGTGTTCAGGAGATACTCGCGCTGCGAGCTGTCGCTGAGTTTGCCGAGTCGGGGCGGTGGGATTACGTGGTGGTGGACTGTGCCTCCACCGCCGATGCGCTGCGGATGCTGACGCTGCCCGCCGTGTTCGCCGACTACGTCGAACGGTGTTGGCCCCGACACCGGCGGCTGGGTGCTCTGCACGATGCCCGGTCCGCCGCGACAGCCGTTGTGGTGGAGGCGGTCGGTTCCGGTGTCGAATCACTGTCGGCCCTCGTGTCCGACACCGAACGGGTGGCGGCGCACCTGGTGCTGACCCCGGAGCGGGTCGTCGCCGCGGAGGCGGTGCGCACCATCGGAGCCTTGGCTCTCACGGGCGTCCGGATCGCCGAATTGATCGTCAATCAGGTGCTGTTCACCGATGACTCCTTCGAGTACCGCAACCTGCCCGAGCACCCCGCCTTCGACTGGTACTTCGCCCGGATCGCCGAGCAGCAATCGGTGCTGGACGAACTGAGCCGGACTACCGAAGGGGTACGACTGGTGCTGGTCGCTCACCTGGCGGCCGAGCCGATCGGTCCCAAGGTGCTGGGAGCCTTGCTCGATGAGGCCCGACGTCGCGAGGGCGCGGATCCGCCCGGACCGCTGCAGCCGCGGGTGGATCGTGAATCCGGTTCCGGCCTGACGGCGGTCTATCGGTTGCGACTGCAGTTACCGCAGGTCGAGGCGGGTGCGTTGAGCTTGGGACGGTCTGGAGACGATCTTGTCGTGGGGGTGGGCGGACTGCGCCGCAGGGTCCGGCTGGCCTCGGTTCTGCGACGGTGCACGGTCATCGACGCCGCCCTGCGCGGTACCGAGCTGACCGTTCGCTTCCAGCCGGACCCGAACCTGTGGCCTACCGACAATGAGTAGCCCCCACGGCGACCTCGGACCTGAGCTGCGACGCCTCGCTCAAGTCATTCTCGATCGCCTCGACCCGGCGGTGCAGGCAGCATCGGCGGCGGCGCAGGGCCGCGGCGATCCCGGTCGCTGTCAGCAGGTTTGGTGCCCGGTGTGCGCCCTCGCGGCTCTGGTGGCCGGTGAGCAGCACCCGCTGCTCACCGTGATCGCCGAGCACAGCGTCTCTCTCATGGCGGTCATCGGGGCGATGGTTGCCGACGCCGAACGCGCCGCCGACGCACAATCCGCACCGCCGAAACCGCATGCGGCCGGCATGACTCCGCCCCCACCCACCGGCGCCGATCCCACCCCTCCGCGTCCAGGCGACCGGGACGGCAACGGGTCCGGCCGCTATCAGCACATTCCGATTGTGGTCGAGCCAGTTCGCCCCGAAGACTGACCTGGTCTGGCCGTGGCCTGTGGATTGCCGGTGAACGCGGCGGCAGGTGTGGTCGGCCTCACTCCGGCTCGGTAGAGTAAGCGCAGCGTACGCCCGGATACGTGCCCGGCTGTGGGAGGGTCTTATGTGGTACTGGCTTTTCAAGTACATCTTCATGGGGCCCTTGCTGTCCTTTCTCGGACGTCCCAAAGTTGAAGGTCTGGAACACGTTCCGCATGACGGCCCGGCGATCCTGGCCAGCAATCACCTGGCCGTGGCCGACAGCTTCTTCCTGCCGCTGGTCGTCCGTCGGAGGATCACCTTCCTGGCCAAGAGCGAGTACTTCACCGGGACCGGGATCAAGGGCCGGTTGACCGCCTGGTTCTACACCGTCGCCGGCCAGGTGCCGATCGACCGCGCCAACGCCGATGCCGCGCAGGGCGCGCTGAACACCGCTCAGCGACTCCTCGGCGAGGGCAAGTTGCTGGGCATGTACCCGGAGGGGACCAGGTCGCCGGACGGCCGGCTGTACAAGGGCAAGAGCGGGCTGGCCCGGCTGGCGCTGGAGACCGGAGTCCCGGTCATCCCGGTGGCGATGATCGGCACCGATGTCGTCAACCCCCCGGGTTCGAGGATGTGGCGTTTCGGCCGGGTCACCGTGAAGTTCGGCACGCCGATGGACTTCTCCCGGTTCGACGGTATGGCCGGCAACCGGTTCATCGAACGAGCCGTCATCGACGAGGTGATGTACGAACTGATGAAGCTGTCCGGTCAGGAATACGTCGACATCTATGCCGCAACCGTCAAGCAGGGCGCTCCCGCGATCACGCCGGGCGGACCAGGTGGGCCGTCGGCTCGGATCCCCGAGACCGCTGCCGGGTAGCTGTACCGTCGACCTTCACCGTGAGCCCGGCGACGGCAATCACCGCAACAGCCCACCAGACGTAGGACATTCCCAGTAGTTGACGCCACCAGGCGGCAGCAGCCTCCTGGTGTTCGGGCAACAGCGCGATGGGAGACCACAGCATCAGCATGAATCCCGCCGCGGCCAGCGCGGCGAGAGCGGGGTTGCGTCTGCGGTAGCCGAGAACCACGATGACGGTGCACACCGGAAGCCCCCACACCCAATGGTGTGACCATGAGACGGGGGAGACCACCAATCCGAAGAGCGCCACACAGGCGAGAGCCAACGTCGGTTCCCCGGCGGCCAACACCCGTCGGGCCGCCCATACGGTCAGGGCCAGAACCGCGAAGCACAGCGCCACCCACACGATGAATCGGGTGTTCTCGCCCAGCCCCAGCCGGGCCAGCGCTCCGGCGATGTTCTGGTTGGTGTTCAACGTGGCGGTTCCGATCCGGTCGGTGTGGCGCACCGTCGTGGTCCAGTACTCCACCGAGTCATGCCAGGCCAGCATCGCACCGCACGCCGTCGCCACCACGAACGAGATGCCGGCCCACAGAGTGGCCCGCAGGTCACGGCGCAGGAGGAAATAGAGCAGGAACACCGCGGGGGTGAGTTTCAAGGCGATCGCGAGTCCCAGCAGGACACCGCGTGGCCAGCGCGTCGTTCGCGGTACACAGTCGGCAATGACCAGCGTCATCAGCACCACGTTGATCTGACCGAATGAGAAGTTGGCGCGGATGGGTTCCAGGGTCGTCGACGAGGCCGCGACGATCCCGGCGGCCAGCCACGCGCGCTGGGCCCGGTCGGATCCCCTCGGCGCCCAGCCGGTACCCACATCGAGCCGGGTCAGGATCAGCCAGATGGACAGCACTGCCAGCACGGCCGTCAGCGCGGTGAGCCCCAGGCTGGCGATCGGCAGCGGCACCATGGCGAGTGGGCTGAAGCCGATCGCCGCCAGCGGGGGGTAGGTGAACGGCAGTTCCAGGCCGGCTTGGGTGCGGAAGACCGCGCCGTCGGCGTACAGCGGGCGACCGTCCAGCCAGGCCCGGCCCCCCATCCGATAGACGTCCACGTCGATGCGGTACGGGATGTGCCCGAACAGTCGCCAGCACGCGTGCGCCACGGCCAGGACGACGGCTAGGGACACGAGGAGCTGAGTCACCCGCCACGCGGCGGTGCGGCTGTTCATGGCAACACCAGCGTATCCGGGCGATCGGTGCGAACCGGGGTGGGCGTAAGTTTCTCAACCGTGCCTGTTGCGCGGTTCGACCTCGATGTCGATGTCGTGGCACCGGGCCGTGAGCCGCTGATGTGGTGCCTGATCGCCTTCATCCTGACCTTCTTCGTCACCCGGTCGATCACCCGCTATATCCGTGCCACCGCCGATCAGACCGGTCCGCGCAAGTGGTGGCAGCCCCGCAACATCTCCGGCAAGGGCGGGACGCACATCCACCACGCGGTATTCGGGGTGGTGCTGGTCTTGGTCTCCGGGGTGGCCATGGTGACGATGGCGGCCGAGGGCAGCGACCGGCAGTTCACCGTCGCGGCGATCTTCTTCGGCATCGGCGCGGCGCTTGTCCTCGACGAGTTTGCGCTGATCCTGCACCTGCAGGACGTCTACTGGTCGGAGGATGGGCGGACCTCGGTCGACGCAGTGTTCGTCGCGGTGGCGGTGGCGGGCCTGCTGGTGCTGGGTTTCAACCCGCTGGCGCTCTTCGACGTCGACATCTGGCGTGATGCGGACTCGCTGCCCGCCCGGATCGCGGTCATCGCCCTGGCCGCGCTCAATCTGGCTCTGGCGATGGTCGTCCTGCTCAAAGGCAAGCTGCTGACCGGTCTGCTGGGGATGTTCTTCACCCCACTGCTCTTCGTCGGGGCCATCCGGCTGGCGCGTCCGCACGCGCCCTGGGCCCGCTGGCACTATCAGGACAAACCGCGCAAGCTGCGGCGCTCGATGGAGCGCGAGCGCTATCTGCGTCGGCCCTTCGTTCAGGCCAACCTGTGGCTGCAGCACGTCATCGCCGGTGAGCCACGATTCCCCGACGACGCCGAGGTCGACGCCGAACTCGACCGGGAGGTGCACGCCGCACCCGCTCCCGGTGGGGGAGCGGGTGGGGGTTAGGGGTTCAGACGTGCGTTTCTTCTACGACACCGAGTTCATCGACAACGGCCGCATCATCGACCTGATTTCCATCGGTGTCGTCGCCGAGGACGGCCGGGAGTTCTACGCCGTTTCCACCGAATTCGACCCGGAGTCCGCCGGCCGGTGGGTTCGCACGCATGTGCTGCCCAAGCTGCCGCCGCCGGCGTCGAAGCTGTGGCGCTCCCGGCGCGAGATCCGCGAGGGGCTGGAAGACTTCTTCGGTATCGACGGCTCCGAACCGATCGAGTTATGGGCCTGGGTGGGCGCCTACGACCACGTCGCGCTGTGCCAGCTGTGGGGTCCGATGACCAGCCTGCCTCCCCAGATTCCCCGCTTCACCCGCGAACTTCGCCAACTTTGGGAGGATCTCGGCTGTCCGCGGATGCCGCCCCGGCCGGCCAACACCCACGACGCCCTCGTCGACGCCCAGCACAACCTGCGGCGGTATCGGTTGATGACCGATGGTTCGCGTTCGTTCCCAGACCCCCGCGGCGCGGCTTCCCGCAGCTAGCGCCTCTAAGATGGACGGCGTGAACTGGACCGTCGACGTACCGATCGAGCAGCTGCCGTCACTGCCGCCGCTGCCGGGCGACCTCCGGATGAGACTCGACGCCGCCCTGGCCAAGCCCGCTGCCCAGCAACCCAGTTGGGATCCCGGTCAGGCCAAGGCCATGCGGACGGTCCTGGAGAGCGTGCCGCCGATCACCGTCGCCTCCGAGATCGAAAGGCTGTCCGAGCAGCTGGCCGCAGTTGCGCGCGGCGAAGCCTTCCTGCTGCAGGGCGGCGATTGTGCGGAGACCTTCGCCGACAACACCGAACCGCACATCCGGGCCAACATCCGCACCTTGCTGCAGATGGCGGTGGTCCTCACCTATGGCGCCTCCATGCCGGTGGTCAAGCTGGCCAGGATCGCCGGCCAGTACGCCAAACCCCGCTCGTCGGACATCGACGCGCTGGGTCTGAGGTCCTACCGCGGGGACATGGTCAACGGCTTCGCCCCCGACGCGGCGGTTCGCGACCACGACCCGTCGCGGCTGGTGCGCGCCTACGCCAACGCCAGTGCTGCGATGAACCTGGTCCGGGCGCTGACCTCGTCGGGGCTGGCCTCGCTGCACCTGGTGCACGACTGGAACCGGGAGTTCGTTCGGACCTCACCGGCGGGCGCGCGCTACGAGGCACTCGCCGGGGAGATCGACCGCGGGTTGAACTTCATGAGTGCCTGCGGTGTCAACGACCGCAATCTCGACACCGCTGAGATTTACGCCAGCCACGAGGCGCTGGTGCTGGACTACGAACGGGCCATGTTGCGGCTTTCCGAGCAGGAGGGCGAGGTGCGCCTCTACGACCTCTCTGCGCACTACCTCTGGATCGGCGAGCGCACCCGCCAGCTCGATGGCGCGCATGTCGCCTTCGCCGAGGTGATCGCCAACCCGATCGGGGTGAAGATCGGCCCGACGATGACCCCCGAAGTCGCCGTGGAGTACGTCGAGCGCTTGGATCCGCACAACAAGCCGGGCCGGTTGACGCTGGTCAGCCGGCTGGGCAATCACAAGGTGCGTGACCTGCTGCCGCCGATCATCGAAAAGGTTCAGGCCACCGGGCATCAGGTGATCTGGCAGTGCGACCCGATGCACGGCAACACCCACGAGTCCTCGACCGGTTACAAGACCCGCCACTTCGATCGCATCGTCGACGAGGTTCAGGGGTTCTTCGAGGTGCACCGGGCGCTGGGCACCCATCCCGGCGGCATCCACGTGGAGATCACCGGCGAGAACGTCACCGAATGCCTCGGCGGTGCGCAGGACATCTCCGACACCGACCTCGGCGGACGCTACGAAACGGCCTGTGACCCACGGCTGAACACCCAGCAGTCGCTGGAGTTGGCCTTCCTGGTTGCGGAGATGTTGCGCGACTGACGGTCGCCGTCATTGGCCGAGCAGGCCATTCAGGTTGAGCCCGACCGTCCAGCCCGCCACGGCGACCAGCCCGGTGAGGACCAGTACGGTGAGCACCCAGGCCACTTCCGCTCGGCGGGCCCGTTGGCGCGCCACCGCGAATTCGGCCAGGTCGATCCCGGCGAACACCCGGTGGGGCAGCGCCGGTTCGGCCAGCGTCGGTTCGTCGTCCGCCGTGGGAAACGGCGTGAACTGACGAGTTGGGCTGGGGTGGACCTGCATGGAACCGTGGGGGCGAGGCACATCGGGGAACTCCCGACGGTGCGCCACAGTGACCGCGGCCGCCGAGTCGTTCTTGCGCGGGGTGGGTACCCGGAAGTGCGGCAGGGCCAGGTCCTCGGCGATTCGCTCCAGCGCCGCGCCCATCTCCGAGGCGTCGGCAAACCGGTCCTCCGGGGCGCGCGCGGTGGCGCGACCGACGAATTCATCGAGCTGAGCGGGTACGCCCTCGATCACCGAACTGGGCGGCGGTACGTTGTTGTCGAGCCGCTGATGGGCGACGGCGAGCGCACTATCTCCAGTGAAAGGTGTTGTACCAGTGAGTAATTCGAAAGACATGATGCCAGCGGCATAGACGTCGCTGCGAGCCCCGGTCGGGGCTCCCTCGACCTGCTCGGGGGACAAGTAGGCCGCGGTCCCGAGGATCACACTGGTCGATGTGATCCCGGCCTCCGCGATGGCCCGCACGAGGCCGAAGTCCACGAGTTTGACCTCGCCGTCCTCGGCGATCAGCACATTTTCGGGCTTGATGTCGCGGTGCACCAACCCCGCCCGGTGCGCCACCCCCAGACCGCTGAGCACCGGTCGCAGAACGGCCACCATGGCGTGCGGCGGCATCGGCCCGCGTTCGGCCAGCAACTCCCGCAGGGTCCCGCCGTCCACGAACTCCATCACCAGGTACGGCCGGGCCGGGTCGTCGCCCTGGTCGTAGATGGCCACCAAGCCCGGATCCTTGAGCCGGGCGATCGCCCGCGCTTCGCGCTGGAAACGGGTGAGGAACTGCCGGTCGCCGGCGTAGCGGGAGTCCATCACTTTGAGTGCCACCGGCCGGTCCAGCCGGAGGTCCAGCCCCCGGTACACCGTCGACATTCCGCCGCTGGCGATTCGGGCTTCGACCCGGTAGCGGCCGTCGAGTAGAGCCCCCACAAGTGGGTCCGGGGTCACCGGGCCATCGTAGTGCGACGCCCTGATCCGACGTGCTCAGGTCCAGCCGTGGAGCACGAACGCTCGTCCCGGCTTCTACACTGACGACCGTGAGTAGCATTCCGGCCGTCGATGACGTTCTGGATCCGGAGGAGCCGCTCTACGACCTGGCGAGGGTCGCCGAACTCCTTCGGATACCGGTGACCAAGGTCCACCAGCAGCTACGTGACGGGCATCTCATTGCGGTTCGTCGCGGCGGAGTCCCGATGATTCCCCGGGTGTTCTTCGGCTCGCGCGACGTCGTCAGGTCCCTTCCCGGTCTGCTGGCGCTGCTTCGTGATGGTGGCTACGGCGACCGCGAGATCCTGACGTGGTTGTTCACCGCCGATCCCTCGCTCACCGTCACGCGGGATGGCGTCCGCGAAGCCGTCTCCCCTGCGCGGCCGGTGGACGCTCTGCACGGCCATCAGGCCCGCGAGGTGCTGCGCCGTGCGCAGGCTATGGCGTATTGACCGCTGTCCCGGGCGGTACCGTGACGTCCGGTTCGCGACGTAGCCAGGCCCACGCTGCCACCGCGCATCCGGTGGCAACGGCGACGTGCAACCACGAGTACATGCCGTGTGATCCATCAGGTTTGAAGATCACCATGATCCAGGTCGAGAAGCCGGCGATCAGCGAGACCGATCGCGGGGACTGGGCGATCGAAGAGATCACCGCCAGCGGCCAGGTGTAGTACCACGGCAGAGCGGCGGGAACGAACAGGACGACCACCAGCATCGCCCACCCGGTGCCGGCAAGCGCCTCGCGGTCGTCGTGCCGGAACCGCCACCACAGCAGTGGCAGGGTGACGACGATGATGCCGATGCCGGCCAGTCGGGTGACTTCGAGGATGGCGTAGAAGTTCGGCGTCATGAACAGCCCACCGATCACGTTGGTCAGGTTGGCAACCGCCGTCGGCACCGTCAGCCAGTTGATGATCTTGACCGATCCGGCAAGCGCAGTCAGCCAGCCCAGCCCCACACCGGCCAGGCCGGACAGCGCCGCGAAGACGGCGACCAGCGTCGCCAGAGCACTCGCCGAGGCGATGGCGAACGCCCGAAGCCGACTTCCGCTGAGGTGCCGCATCCAGACCCACACCATGAACGGCAGCGCAAGTACCGCGGTGGCCTTGACCGCGACCGCCAGCGCGATCAGGACGGTGCCGCCGACATGATGCCGGCCGAGGGTCAGCGCGATGCCGGCCATCATCAACCCGACCATCAGCATCTCGTTGTGCACGCCGCCCATGAGGTGCACGATCACCAGAGGGTTGAGCACGCAGATCCACAACGCCAGGGCGCCGTCCGCGCCGACATGCCGGGCCACCCGGGGTGCGGCCCAAATCAGCAGCGCCAGGCCCGGCAACATGCACAGTCGCAGCAGCATCGTGCCCGCCACCACATCGTCGCCGACGATCATCGTCACGAACCGGGCGACCAGGATGAACGCGGGGCCGTAGGGGGCGGTAGTCGTCGTCCAGATCGTGCTGACGTTGTCCAGTAGTGCGTTCGTGTTCTCGATCGGGGCCACCACGTACGGGTCGAAGCCGTCTCTCAGCAGTGCGCCCTGAGCGAGATAGGAGTAGGTGTCCCGGCTGAACAGCGGCACACTCAGCAGCAGCGGTGCCAGCCAGAAGCCGGTGGTGACGATCATGGTGTACTCGCTGAACCGCTTGCCGCGCAGCATCATCCGGCCCAGCACGAGCCACGACCCCAGCATCACGGCCACCCCCGACCAGAGCAGCACCGAGGACACCACCAGCCCGTGCCCGAACCGGAGCCAGGACAGATGGACCGCTTCCAGCAGTGGGTCGTGCAACCGGGTACTGCCGGCCCCGAGACCACCGAGCGTGATCAACGCAGCGCCGCCCAAGCCGGACCAGGCCGGGCGGGCATCCTGGGATCGGGCGAACGCGGCCAGACGGGCCGGGCCCCGTCGTCGGCTGAGGGTGGGAACGGGAGCGGACACGCCTCAGGCCGATCTGTTGGCGGCCAATCCCGCCAGCTCGGTCAGGCCCACCCTGGCCGGAGCGTTGATCCGTGCTTTCTCAAGCACTCGTAGTGCTCGGCGGGTCAGCAGGTCGATATGGGCTTCGACGGCGGCCAGGGCACCGACATCCTCGATGACCGCGCACAGTTCGCGAACCTGCCGCTCGGTCAATTCGGTGCCGACGCCCGACCGCAACTGCCGGGCCGCCGCAGGGTCGGATGCCTCGGCACGCTGGACCGCCTCGGCGAGCAGGACGGTTCGCTTTCCCGAACGCAGGTCGTCGCCGGAGGGTTTGCCGGTGACAGCGGGGTCACCGAACACTCCCAGCACATCGTCTCGGAGCTGGAAGGCCACCCCGAGGTCGGTTCCCAGCTCGTGGAAAGCACTCAGCACGTCCGGCCGGTCCGCGGCGGCGGATGCTCCCAGCTGCAGCGGCCGCGACACCGTGTACGAGGCGGTCTTGTAGGTGTTGACGTTCATGGCCGATTCGATCGACTCAGCTCCGCTGGACTCGGCCACGATGTCCAGGTACTGGCCGCCGAGTACCTCCGTCCGAATGTCCGACCACACCCGCTGGACCCGCTGACTGCCCTCCGGGCCCAGGTCGGTGGCGGCAATGATGTCATCGGCCCAGACCAGCGACAAGTCACCGAGCAGGATCGCCGCCGACCTGCCGAACTGTTCAGCTGAGCCCCGCCACCCTCGGCGCCGGTGCAGATCGGCGAAATGCATGTGTGCGGTCGGCATACCCCGCCGCGTCGCGGAATCGTCGATGACGTCGTCGTGTACCAGGGCGCAGGCATGAAGAAGTTCGAGAGCGGAGAACACCAGCAGGACATGCTCATCGACGGAATCGTCCGCGTTAGGCGTGACCGCGCGATATCCCCAGTAGGCGAAGGCGGGGCGTAACCGTTTTCCGCCGCGCAGGACGAAGTCCTCCAGTACGGCGATCAGCCCGTCGTAGTCGCCTCCGATATATGCCGAGGCCGTACGCCGTGCAGCGAGAAAGCTGCGCAGTTGCTCGGTGACGGCATCGGCCAATTCGGCCGCCGACGGCGTGGCCGAGTCACCGCTCACCGCGGTGCTCCGTATCCGAGATCTCGGCGAAACGAGGGGAGGTCCGGTCACGGTCGCGCCAGGCAAGATAGCCGATGAGACCCGCCACCAGCACCGAGGCGAGTCCCAGCCAGAGCGCTGCGGCCCCGAACGACCGCGCGCTCGGGTCGGTCGACCGGGCTTGAGCGCTCATGGTGGTCACGCCTCCCGGCGTCAGGGTCCACTTCACCAGCCCGGTGCCCAGTCGCTCACCGTTGGTCGAGGTCACCTCACCCGGGAAGCTCGCGGTGAAGGTCAGGTCGGCATCCGGATCGGTCACCCTGGTGAGGTCGACGCGGCCTTCCAGGATCACCAGGTTTCCGGCCCGACGCAACGACACGTCGACACCCGTCGCATCCCGGCTGAGGTCGGCCAACTGTGGCACCTCGGCGAAGGTCAGCCCGGAGAAGTAGGCCTGCGAACCGACGTATCCGTCGACGTCGTACTTCGACACCGAGATTTTCTGGCTGAACCCCATGTTCTCGTCGAACTGTGGTCCTTGATCACCGTCGTCGCGAGGTTTGGCCGCAGCGATGATCTCGCCGGATACCTCGTCGTTCGGCGATACCGCGATCGAAGCGTGTACGCGCAGGCAGCCGGCCGCAAACGGGGCGAGCAGCACGAGTAGCAAAACAGCCGCCCGGTGCCGACGTCCTCGCGATCGCTCGGGGTGCCGACGTCCTCGCGATCGCTCGGGGTGCCGATGCCCTCGCAATCGCTTGGTCTTGAGGGTTCGCACGAGGGGTATCGTGCCAGACGGCCACTACAGCGGCAGGGTTCTACCCAGGATGGCAAACGCCCGGGGATCCCCGGCGAAGTGGTAGCCGCGGATGACGTCGTAAAAGCCCAGTCTGCGGTACAGGCGCCAGGCCCGGTTGGCCTCGTCGTTGATTTCGGGAGTCGACAGCAGCACGTGGGCCTCCTCCCGGCCGGATAGCAGCCTTCGCAGCAGTGCCTCGCCCAAGCCGCGGCCCTGGGCGCGGGAGGCGATATGCAACTCGGTCAGCTCGAAGTAGTTGTTCATCAGCCGGGTGATCTCCGCGGTGGGAAATCCCACCCGGCGCAGCCCCCGCACCACCTGCTGCTGCCACCACTGGTCGGGCGCCCCGCAATAGCCGTACGCGACGCCGATCAGTCGGGACGCGGCGAGTACTCCGTCGTCGGGCAGTGGTCCGCCGGCCCAGTCGCCATCGGTGTCCACGGCGGCCACCGCGCGCCAACCGCGGCGCCGGGTGTGTTCGAGCCACATCGAGGCACGCTGACTTTCCGTGCCGCGCGGGTAGCGCATCGCGTCTACGTACACGGCCAGCGCCTCGTCGAGTCGCCGTGCCATGTCGGCGGGCGACAGGTCGAGCAGAAAGATCGCCAAGGCCGCTACCGCTCCCGTCGTCGTCCGGGCTTGCCCGTACCCCATTATGGTGGGCGAATCCGATGGCATTGCAGGCCCGCCTCCGCTGTCTTACCAAGCGATGACCCCTGCCGGGTCCCCTCTTGACGCGCCGGGGTCCGACTCGTCATTCTCGTTGCGGGAACCGGGTGGTACGGCGAACCCGGGACTCGTATCATGTGCTTATCCGCCCGGCTCACGGGAGGTAGTACTCAAGGTGACCGGCCGTTTCGGCAAGGAGGGACGAATGCCACTCTCCGATCATGAGCAGCGCATGCTCGACCAGATCGAGAGCGC
>JAGQTS010000118.1:0-296 GCA_020438895.1 Mycobacterium sp. | reverse complement strand
AAGTTCGCGTCCAGCGTTCGTGGGGCACATTTGCGTACTCCGTCCACCCGCCGGCGCCTGCAGGGGGTCGGTCTCTTCCTCCTCGGGTTGGCGATGCTGGTGTCGGGGGTAGCGATCAAGGCCACCATGGTCGGCGGCTTCCCGGTGCTCTCGGTTCTGGGCTTCGTGGTGATGTTCGCCGGAGTGGTCTTTGCCGTCACCGGCCCACCGGGGGGTGGGCGAGACCACGGTGCCCCCACCGGCCGACCGGCGCCACGCCGCGGGAAGGCGGCCGGAAGCGGCTCATTCACCAGTCG
>JAGQTS010000117.1:402-2701 GCA_020438895.1 Mycobacterium sp. | reverse complement strand
CGGTCACAGTGAAGGCCACTTCCGGTCCGCGCCGGGTGGCGGTCAAAGTGACGTGCCCGCCGGCGGGGGTGTGCCGCAGGGCGTTGTCGAGCAGATTGCCCAGTACCTGGGTGAGCCGTTGCCGGTCGGCCCAGATCCGCGCGGTATCGCCGGCGTCGGTGTGCAGGGCAACCGCCTTGGCGGCGTAGCGGTCGGCGAACGCCGCCTTCAGTGCGGTGAGGAGTTCGGCCGTGTCGACCGGTCCCCGGGCGATCGCGGTGTGGGATTCCTCGGCCTGGGCCAGTGCTCCGGCGTCGGCGGAAAACCGCACCAGACGCCCGGTCTGCTCGCGCAGCATCGCAATCGTCTGAGGGTCAAGGGTTTTCACGCCGTCCTCGACGGCTTCCAGGTAAGCCTCCAAGACCGCCACCGGGGTCCGAATTTCGTGCGCCAGGTCCCCGAACATCCGTCGTCGGGTGGATTCCACCGATTGCAGGCGCTGCGCCATCTGGTTGAACGCGACGGTCAGGTTCTCGAATTCGTCTCCCAGTTGCGGTGGGGCGACGCGGATGTCGTAGCGGCCCTCAGCGATCGCCCCGGCCGCGTGCGACAGTTCGGCGATGGAGTGTTGCAGACGCCGGCTCAAATAGGCGGTGACGACGAACGCGGTCGAGGCGGCCACGGTGATCGCCACCGCGATCGACAGGGCGGTGGCGTGCTGATAAGCCTGCTCGGCGTGGAACTGCTCGTTGGAATTGTGTTCCACTCCGGCTTGGTGCAGATGTTCGCGGAATAGCGGCGGCCCGACCACCGAGGCGACCACCCAGGTGGTGGCTCCGCCGGCGAGCAGCACCAGTGTCTGGGCGAGCAGCAGCCGCCCGCGCATCCCCATCCCCGGCCGCGGCGTCATCGCCCGGTTCCCATCCGGTAGCCCACTCCGCGGACGGTGAACACGAACCGCGGCTCGGTCGGGTCGTCGCCGAGTTTGCGCCTCAGGTGTCCGACGTGGACGTCGACCAGATGGTCGTTGCCCACCCACGGTTCGCCCCACACCGCGTCGATGAGCTGGCGGCGGCTCCACACCACACCCGGGCGCGACGACAACGCCGCGAGGATGTCGAACTCGGTGCGGGTCAACGGGATCGGATCGCCGTTGAGGAATACCTGACGGCTGGCCACCTCGATCGACAGCGACCCGAAACTGCGGGCGGGTGGCATCTGCGCACCGGCGCCAGCGGGACTCATCGCGACCGCGGCCGTGCGTGGCCGGCGCAGCATGGCGCGGATCCGGGCGACCAACTCCCGCGGGCTGAACGGTTTGGTGATGTAGTCATCGGCCCCCACCGAGAGCCCGACGATGGTGTCCATCTCGGTGTCACGGGCAGTCAGCATCACCACGTAGGCATCGGAGAACGTCCGTAGCTGTCGGCACACCTCCAGCCCGTCGATACCCGGCAACCCCAGGTCCAGCACCACCACGTCGGGATCGACCTCGCGGGCCACCGCCAACGCCTCGGCCCCGCCATGGCAGACCGTAACCTCGAAATGTTCGCGTTGCAGATAACTGGCGACCACGTCGGCGAGGGCGGCCTCGTCATCGACCACCAACGCGCGATAGCCGAAGTCAGCGCCACCCCCGGCGGCACCGGGTAAGGAATCCATCCCCACATCGTGCCGCGCGTGCCGCGGCACACCGCAGCTTGAGCGAATCTTCACACAACCAACACCAAACCCCCGCAGCCCCGGGGCGACAGTGGAACGCGCAGGCCCACGACGAAAGGCCCGGTGATGACCCAAGCGCGCCCGGCGGCGGTGCCGCTGACACGGCGGGGGTTTCTGGTGGCCGCCGCCGTCGGCGGTGCAGCCCTGGTGGGGTGTAGCCGCTCCACCACCGCCACCGCCCCGACCAGCGGTACCACCGAGGCGATCGCCGAGGCCGAGGCCGCCCGCCCCCACACCGGCAAGACCGTGACCGCCCGGTTGTCCCCGGGCGTCGCTGAAGTCGACCTCGGAGGCACCCGGGCCCGGACCCTGGCCTACAACAACCTCCTGCCCGGCCCGTTGATCCGTGCCAACGTCGGCGACGAGATCGCCGTCACAGTGGACAACGGACTTGACCACCCCACGTCGGTGCATTGGCACGGCATCGCGCTGCGCAACGACATGGACGGCGCCGCCCCGGCCACCCCCGACATCGACCCCGCGACGTCGTTCACCTACCGGTTCACCTCCCCCTACCCGGGCACCTACTGGGCCCACCCGCACACCGGGCTGGACACCGACTACGGCCTGTACCTGCCGCTGATCATCGACGACCCGA
>JAGQTS010000117.1:0-346 GCA_020438895.1 Mycobacterium sp. | reverse complement strand
CCCGAGCAGATCTTCAAAGGCCTGAACTCGATGGGAATGGGCGCCGGATCCGGTCAGGGACCCATGGCCGGGATGCCCGGCATGGGCGGCATGGCCCCGATGCCGCCCACCCCGGGTGTCGGCGTAGCCGGCACCAGCGACCTACTCGGCGGTGACAGCGGCGATGTCACTTATCCCTACTACATCCTCAACGGCCGTATCCCGGCTGCGGCAACGACATTCAACGCCCAACCAGGACAGCGCATCCGCATCCGGATCATCAACGCCGGCGCCGACACCGCCTTCCGGGTCGCCCTCGCTGGACACCGCATGACCGTAACCCACACCGACGGATTCCCCGTCGTGC
>JAGQTS010000116.1 GCA_020438895.1 Mycobacterium sp. | reverse complement strand
CCGGTAGCAGCCCGCACGGTCAGCGACGCGGCCGTGGAGGCCAAGGTCGCTGAGCTGGCCTGGACCGTCGATGAGCACGGTTGTCGCCGGCTCACCCCTGAGGGTCTCTATGGGCGCCGAAAGATGGTTCCGCTGGTGCGCCGGTCTCTGCCCGAAGCGACACCAGGTGCGGTGGACCGGGCGATGCGAGCTCTTGGCCTGTCCGGGATCCGGCGCTCCAAAGGGGTCCGCACGACGATCCCCGCCAAATACGGTCGTCGAGCTGGTGACCTGTTGAACCGGGACTTCACCGCCCAAGCCCCGAACCGGACCTGGGTGATGGACTTCACCTACGTGCGTAGTTGGGCCGGGTTCGTCTACGTGGCGTTCATCGTCGATGTCTACGCGCAGCGGATTGTTGCTTGGAACGCTGCGACGACCAAAGAGACCGATCTGGTCATGGACCCGCTGCGCATGGCCATCTGGCAACGAGCCCGAGAAGGCCACCCGATCACCCACGGTGAGCTCATCGGCCACGCCGATGCCGGGTCGCAATACACGTCGATTCGCTTCACCGAGCACCTCGGCCTCGAAGGCGTGCGGCCCTCGATCGGCTCGGTCGGCGACTGCCTGTTAACCGGCCAATGTGATGTAGCTGTAGCAGCTTAGGCGCTGGTTTTCCTGAGGAATGCTTGCCTTTTGGTTCGGTCAGCGTTACAGATGTGCCTGTGTCAGAGGACGGGTTGTTCCTCGAACGGGGCGACGATGGTTGGCGCCTGGGCGGCGGCGACGCCGGCCGGTTCCGGTTGGTGAACGAGTACTTGTCGTATCTGGCGGACCGGAACTACTCGCCCCGCACGACGCGTACCTACGGGTTCGGTCTGCTGGCGTTCTGTCGTTGGCTTGACAGCGAAGACCTCGACTTGGCCTCGGTGACGACCGACGTGTTGCTGCGGTTCCTGGCCGCGTGTCGGACCGAGCGGGTCACGGGTCGACGGGGCGGCACGAACGTGGTCGGACTCGACGGCCGCCGGACCGACGTGTTGTCGCCGGCGACGGTCAACATGCGCCTGGCCGCGATCTCGGGGTTGTACTCGTTCCGGTCGATGCGCGACCCCGACATCTCGAACCCGGTCCCCAAGGGTCGGGAAGCGAAGCGCCTGTCGGCGGGGGAACGGACCGGCATGCTGGTTCATGTGTCGCGTGCGCCGAAGCGACGGTCACCGCTGCGGGTCCGCGACACGAAACGCCTTCCCAAGACGCTGGATCACCGCGAGGTGATCGAACTGTTGGAGAGCTTGCGCACGTGGCGTGACCGGGCCATCGCCGGGCTGATGGTGTTCTGCGGGCTGCGGTCAGCCGAGGTTCTCGCCCTCAATGTCGGCGACGTCGACATCGGCGCCCGCTGGCTATGAGTGTCGGGCAAGGGCGGCAAGGAACGCCGGGTCCCGCTCGACGTCGACGTGGCAGGGGTGATCCAGACCTACCTGCTCGCCGAGCGACCGGACACGGCCAGCACCAGGCTATTTGTTGTGGCCAAGGGCCCGACCCGCGGCCAGCCGCTCTCGCCGGCAGGGTTGCGACGGATCTTCCGTTATCACCGTGATCTGACCGGCATCACGGCTGCGCATCCGCACGCGTTGCGGCACACGTTCGGCTCCGCGCTGGCCGAGGCTGGTGTCGATCTGGCCGTGATGCAGGCCCTGTTGGGTCACGCGCACATCGACACCACTGCCCGTTACATCCATTTGGCCCCCACCCACGTGAAAGCCGAGTTCGATGCTGCCCGCGCCCGCCAACGCGCCAACGCCTGAGGTCGCGCCGGTCCCGTCGGCCGATGGCGTGTTGTCGGCGTGGCGGGCCAACCAGGCAGCGACGGGCCGAGGGAACCCGGCATCGGACTGGGCAGCACGATCGTTCCTGGCCCGTTGGCCACACTCGCAGGACTGGGCCGACCAATCCTTGGCGGCACGGTTGGACTTGGCGCCGTCGACGATGTCGCTGCTCATGTTCTTGATGGTCCAGGGGTGGCTCCGTCCTGGTTGGGACTGGCTCGCCGCCAAGAAGCTGTCGAGCTTTTGGCGTGAGATCGAAGGTTCCCGCCTCGAGGCCGACATGTCCCGGTTCTGCGACACCGCCGTCATAGTCGGGTTCACTGAGATCCAGGCCAAGCGGGCCGCGTCGCAATCGGTCGGCCGGCTCTTGATCCAGACCGGCCGCCCCCTCGAAGCGCTCACCGTCGGCGATCTCGACGAGCTCGCTGCGGCGTGCCGGGCCCGAGAGGCAGCGACCGGGCAGGGCTGGCGGCATTACCGGTCCGCTCTCGTGTGCGCCCACACCGTGCTGTTCCACCTCGACATCGTCGGCAAACCACCAGAACCGGCCCAGCAACCCGACACGTTCGAGGTTCGGCTGGCGGACTGCCACCCGAACCTCCGCCCAGCGTTCGTCGCCTACCTCGAACGCAAGCTCGGGACCTGCCGCCCCAAGACCGTCTCCAGCCTCGCTACCCGACTCGCGCATTTCGGCCGGTTCCTTGCCGAGACCGACCCCGACCTCGTCA
>JAGQTS010000115.1 GCA_020438895.1 Mycobacterium sp. | reverse complement strand
TTGAAACGCAACAAGATTCCACCGTCGATCAACTATGCCGGGCCCAACCCGTACATCGACTTCGACGCGGTGCACCTCAAGGTCGCCGACACGGCGACGGACTGGCCGCGCTACAGCGGCCACGCCGTCGCCGGTGTCTCGGGATTCGGCTTCGGTGGCGCCAACGCCCACCTGGTGCTGCGCGAGGTCCTGCCCGACGACCTCGTCGAACCGGAGCCTGCGCCCCCAGCCGAAGCGGCGCCTGCGAACAATTCCGAAGCGGCGGCGGTCTACGTCGGCGGGGTCCGGGTCGACGAGGATGGCGACATCATCGCCGAGGACTTCGATGAGGACCTCGATGACGATCGGGAATTCGCCGGCGACTCCGATTACGGATACTCCTCGAACGACCCCGAACTCCCCGGCCTCACCGACGAGGCGTTGCGGCTGCTGGAGGTCGCCCGCGCGGAAGTCGAGGCCTCACAACTCGATTCCTCGGCCGAGCCGCCGCATATCCCGGTCGTCCCACTGGCGGTGTCCGGCTTCCTGACCTCCCGCAAACGCGCCGCCGCGGCGGAGTTGGCCGACTGGATGGACAGCCCGGACGGCCGGGCGGCATCGTTGGAGTCCATCGGCCGGTCGCTTTCGCGCCGCAATCACGGCCGCTCCCGTGCCGTTGTGATGGCCCACGACCACGATGAGGCGGTCAAGGGCCTGCGAGCGCTCGCCGAAGGCAAACAGAGCCCACTGGTGTACAGCGCCGACGGACCGGTAACCAATGGGCCGGTCTGGGTCCTGGCCGGCTTCGGGGCCCAACACCGAAAGATGGGCAAGAGCCTGTACCTGCGCGATGAGGTATTCGCGGAGTGGATCAACAGGGTGGACAGCCTCATTCAGGATGAGCGCGGCTATTCCATTCTCGAATTGATCCTCGACGATTCGGTGGACTACACCGAGGAGACCTGCGAGTACCCGATCGAAGTGGTGCAACTGGTCATTTTCGCCATTCAGATCGCGCTGGGCGAATTGCTCAAACACCACGGCGCCCACCCCGCAGCGGTGGTCGGGCAGTCCCTCGGGGAGGCCGCCGCAGCATACTTCGCCGGCGGGCTGTCGCTCGCGGATGCCACTCGTACCATCTGCGCCCGCTCGCACCTGATGGGCGAAGGCGAGGCGATGCTGTTCGGCGAGTACATCCGGCTGATGGCGCTGGTGGAGTATTCGGCCGAGGAGATCGCCACGGTGTTCTCCGACTTCCCCGACTTGGAAGTGTGCGTGTACGCCGCCCCCAGCCAGACGGTGATCGGCGGGCCGCCGGCTCAAGTGGACGCGATCATCGAGCGCTGCGAGCAGGAGGGCAAGTTCGCCCGCAAGTTCCAGACCAAGGGCGCCAGCCACACCACTCAGATGGACCCCTTGCTCGGTGAACTCGCCGCCGAACTGCAGGGCATCGCACCGCATCCACTGCAGACCGGGTACTTCTCCACCGTGCACGAGGGCAGCTACCGGCGCCCAGGCGAGGTGATCCACGATGTGGACTACT
>JAGQTS010000114.1 GCA_020438895.1 Mycobacterium sp. | reverse complement strand
CGTTGACCGCGACGATCAGGCTCGAGCCCGACATCGACAGCGCCGCGATCTCGGGGCGCAACACCAGGCCGAACAAGGGCTGGAACGCCCCGGCCGCGATGGGCAGCGCGATGATGTTGTAGCCGACGGCCCACCCCAGGTTCTGGCGCATCTTTCGTACGGTGCCCCGCCCGATCCGCAGGGCGATCGGGACGTCCAGAGGATCCGAGCGCATCAAGACCAGATCGGCGGTCTCGATGGCGACATCAGTACCGGCGCCGATGGCAACCCCGAGATCGGCTTGGGCCAATGCCGGAGCATCGTTGACCCCGTCGCCGACCATCGCGGTCACGCGGCCGCGGTCCTGCAATTCGGCGATCGTGGCGGCCTTGCCTGCCGGCAGTACCTCGGCGACCACGGTGTCGATGCCGATCTGCTCGGCGATCCGTGTCGCGGTGGCCTGATTGTCGCCACTGAGCATGACCACCTGCACACCCAGGTCATGAAGGTCACGGACCGCCTCGCCGGAGGTCTCCCGTGCAGCGTCGGCCAGCGCTATCAGCCCGACGCCCGTGCCGTCCACCGCGACGAGCACCGCGGTTCGCCCGCTGGAAGCCAGTTCATCCCGTTGGGCCATCAGCGCGGCCGGGACATCGACGCCGTCTTCGGCCATCAGTTCGCGGGTGCCGACGACGACGCGTCGGCCGGCGACCGTGGCGGCCGCCCCGCGGCCGGGAACACTGTGGAAGCCCGTCGATGACGCTGGAGACACGCCCCGGTCCTCGGCATAGCGCACGATCGCAGCAGCCAAAGGGTGCTCGGACTCCTTCTCCACCGCCGTGATCATGCCCAGCAACTCCGCTTCACCGATGCCGTCGGCGACCAAGTCGGTGACGGCCGGCTCACCTCTGGTCAGGGTTCCGGTCTTGTCCATCACCACGGTCTCGATCCGCGCTGAAACCTCCAGAGCCGTAGCACTTTTGAACAACACACCGCGTTTGGCGCCCAAACCGGTGCCGACCATGATCGCCGTCGGCGTCGCCAGACCGAGCGCATCCGGGCAAGTGATGACCACCACGGTGATGGCAAACAGCAACGCGGCCTGGACACCAGCCCCGACAGCCCACCAGACCAGGAACGTCGTAGCACCACCGATGAGCGCGACGTGTACCAGCCAGAAGGCTGCGCGGTCGGCCAACCGCTGCCCGGGCGCCTTGGAGTTCTGCGCCTCCTGCACCATCTCCACGATCTGGGCCAGCACAGTGTCCGAACCGACCTTGGTCGCGCGCACCCGCAACGTTCCGGTGGTGTTGACCGAGGCTCCGATGACGGCGTCGCCGGGGGCTTTGGACACCGGCAGGCTCTCCCCGGTGACCATCGACTCATCGACTTCGGAGGCGCCGTCCTCGACGGTGCCGTCGACGGGGATCTTGGCCCCCGGCCGGATCAACAGCAGATCCCCGGCCACCACCTCGGCGGTGGGCACTTCCACGGGTTCTCCGTCGCGCACCACGACCGCCATCGGGGGTGCCAATTCCAGCAGGGTGCGGATCGCCTCGTTCGCCCCGCCGCGGGCCCGCATCTCAAACCAATGGCCCAGCAGCACAAAGGTGGCCAGAACCGAGGCGGCTTCGTAGAACACCTCGCCGCCGCCGGTCAGCGTCACCACCACGCTGTAGAGCCATCCGGCCCCGATCGCGACGGCGACGAGCACCATCATGTCCAGCGTGCGGGCCCGCAGCGCCCGCCATGCGCCGTCGAAGAAGATCCACGACGAGTAGAAGATCACCGGCAGGCTCAACAGCAGCGAGAAGACATCGTCGCGCAGGCCGAACGGGGCCGGGAGCCGGAAGCCGAGCATGTCGCGGCCCATCGGGGAGAACAACATGATCGGGATCGACAACACCAGCGCCACCAGGAACCGGTTGCGCATGTCAGCGACCATGGCCTGCATCGACATCCCGCCATGACCGCCATGACCCATCACGTCGTGCGGCGAGGGCTGCCCGGCCTGCCCGTGCGGGTGGCCGCCGGCGCCCCCGGAGGGGTGCCCATCGTGACCGCCGTGTGCCTGGCCCGCCGGATGCCCCCCGGCGTGGACCGGCTCGCTCATCGGCTCACAGACGTGATCGGGTACCGAGCGGCCGGCACAGTGAAACCCGCAGTCACGCACCCATCCCGACAACTCCGCGACCGAGGTGACCTGCGGGTCGTAGACGACCGTCGCGGTCTGGTTGACCGCATTGGCCTGCACCGAGGTGACCCCCGGCCGCCGGGCCAGCGCCGACTCGACCACGGCCCCGGAGGTGGCCCAGTGCAGGCCGCCGACGTCCAAAATCGCGGTCGACGTCATCGCCCGAGCCCGACTCGGCGACCCCGGCCCAACCGGCTTTGCACCCCTGTTTCCCGGCGGCATCTGTCCTCCCTCACTGCGACGGCGTTCACTGCGACGGCGCGGAGCTGATGTACTGCCTCACGCCTCACTCATCAGCTTTGCCTCCGCGGGTATGGCCTCCGTCAGGTTTTGACAAACATTCGATGAAGAAAACACCCGGACCGGCCAACACCGCTGCGCCCGTCGCCGGCCACAGCGGTACACGGCAACAACTACTAAGAACGATAGTAGTCATGGCGGCCTGCGGGGTGTAGCGTGAAATTGGCCGCGCCGATGGCGCATTCGTTGGAATGCCTACCGCCGGCTCGCGGTCAGAACCGCAGTTTTGCATCGACACGGAGTGATCAACGATGGCGAAATACCTACCGATATACGGGATCGTCGCGGCGGTGGCGGTGATCGGGGCGGTCCTCTTCGGAGCCACGGCCTCCACGGTCATCATCGCTGTTCTGCTGCTGGCCTGCCCGGCGATGATGTTCATGATGATGGGAATGGGCGGCCATGGCCACGGGTCGGGCAACACCGGCCCGGCGCAGCACGGCGTCGATGAACCGCGGGCGGCGGGCAGCGACTCGGTGACATCAGACGGTCACCGGCCGCACGACCGCCCCGTGGAACTCTGAGAACCGCGCCGCCGCCCACCGCCCGCGCTGGGCTGGGCGGGCATTGTCGGATGACCCGGTGACGGCGCACAGCGACCCCCGTCGACCGCGGATCGGGGGACGGGGGGCTGTTGCCGGGCTGGTTGGCGTCGTCGTCGCGGCCGCGGCCCTGCTCGTGGCAACCAGCAGGGGTGAGGCCGACCCCGATGACGTCGACTGCAGCCACGCCAAGTGCGTCGCCCTGACCTTCGACGACGGCCCCACCCCCTTCACCGACCGACTTCTGCGCGTCCTGGCCGACAACGACGCCAAAGCCACCTTTTTTCTGATCGGCAACAAGGTCACCCGCGATCCGGGCATCACCCGGCGTATCGCTGAGGCCGGCATGGAGATCGGCAACCACAGCTGGGAACACCCCAACATGACCACCATCTCCGAAGGGGAGATCCCCGCCCAGCTCAGCAGGGCGAGTGCGGCGATCAGCGCCGTGACCGGCCGTCAGCCGCGGTTATTCCGCCCCGCTGGAGGGCTGTCCAACGACGCGGTCCGCGCCGAGGAGGGCCGGCAGGGATTGTCCGAAATCCTCTGGGACGTCATCCCGTTCGACTGGATCAACGACTCCAACACCGCAGCCACCGTCTACATGCTCACCACGCAGATCAAGCCCGGCTCCGTGGTGCTGATGCACGACACCTACTCCAGCACCGTCGACATCGTCTACCAGTTCCTGCCCGTGCTGAAGGCCAACGGCTACCACATGGTCACCGTCAGTCACCTGCTCGGCCCACGCAGCCCGGGCACCAGCTACGGCGGCCGGGAAAACGGACCGCCCGCCAATGACATCACCTCCATACCGGCCTCCGAGATTCCGCCGCTGCCGGCCACCCCGTCCCCCAAACCGGCACCCAACCTCCCGATCACCGATATCCCCGGCCAGGATCCGGGCGGCCCACGATGACCAACGCGGCCGCCGCACTACGCCGCAGTGGTGTGCGACGACTACGAACGAAGCAGCCGGGCAATGGCGGCGGTGGCCTCGGCGAGCTTGGCCTGCGCGTGGGCGCTGTCGCCGGCAGCAGCGGCGTCGACGACACAGTGGCCGATGTGATCGGACAGCAGGCCCAGCGCAACAGCCTGCAGAGCCTTGGTCATCGCCGACACCTGCGTGATGATGTCGATGCAGTACTGCTCTTCTTCGACCATCCGCTGCAGGCCGCGCGCCTGCCCCTCGATGCGGCGCAACCGCGCGAGATAGTCCTGCCGGGACCGGATGTATCCCTGCCCAGCTGCGTCGGACTCCGCGCTCATCACCCACCCTCCCGGTTCGGGGATGTCTCCCCACCGAAACTACCCGGGCCGACCCGGGACAACCTGACCGGTGAGGCGCGCGCACGCACAGTGCGGCGGAAGACAGCACGGGACATATACCCCATGGGGGTATACACTGTGGGGGTGGCCCCCGCGGGGCGCACAGGAGAAAGGGAGAGAAATGACTGTGACCATCTACAACGTCAAGGGCATGACCTGCGGGCACTGCGTGTCCACGGTGACATCGGCGGTGGGTGCCGTCCCAGAAGTGAGCGATGTGGAGGTCGATCTGGCCGCCGGTACGGTCACCGTGTCCGGGTCAGCGTCTGAACAGTCTGTGGCGCAGGCGATCTCGGAATCGGGCTACGAAGTCGACGCGGCGGGCGGCACGACGGCGCTGCCGCTGAACACCTCGGGTGGCGGCTGCGGGTGCGGCTGCGGGTGAACCGCACCGCAGTGGAGGTCAACCCGGTGCGCCGGTCGTCCCGGCCGATGTCTGACTGAGAGGGAAGTGTCCACGATGACGACCCAGGTGAGCTCCTCGGAAAAGCCGTTGAGCGCGATCGAACTCAGCATCGGCGGCATGACGTGCGCGTCGTGCGCGGCCCGGATCGAAAAGAAGCTGAACCGGATCGACGGGGTGAGCGCCACGGTGAACTTCGCCACCGAGAAAGCCAAAGTCGCCTTCCCCGACACCGTCACCCCCGACGACCTCGTCGCCGCCGTCGAGGCCACCGGCTACACCGCCGCACTGCCTCCCGCCGCGCACGACACCCCGCCCGAGCAGGAGCCCACCGAACCCGACGACGCCGCCGCTTGGCGGCAGCGGCTGGTGGTGTGCGCGGTGCTGACCGTGCCGGTCGTGGTGCTGTCGATGATCCCGGCGCTGCAGTTCACCAACTGGCAGTGGCTCGCGCTGACCCTGGCCTCGCCGGTGGTGGTGTGGGGGGCGCTGCCGTTTCACCGCGCGGCCTGGACCAACCTGCGCCACGGCGCGGCCACGATGGACACGCTCATCTCGGTCGGGGTGAGCGCGGCCTACCTCTGGTCGCTGTGGGCCCTGTTCTTCACCGACGCGGGCATGACCGGCATGCGGATGCCGTTCGACCTCTTCCCGGGCCGCAACGAGTCCGCGGAGGCACACCTGTACCTCGAGGTCGCCGCCGCGGTGACGACCTTCATCATCGCCGGCCGGTACTTCGAGGCCAAGGCCAAGCGCACCTCCGGCGCGGCGCTGCGCGCCCTGCTCGACATGGGCGCGAAGGACGTCGCCGTGCTGCGCGACGGCCCCCAGGGACAGTCCGAGGTCCGGATGCCGGTCTCGCAGCTGGCCGTCGGCGACCGGTTCGTCGTCCGCCCGGGCGAGAAGGTCGCCACCGACGGCACGGTGATCAGCGGCACCTCCGCCATCGACGCCGCCATGCTCACCGGCGAGTCCGTGCCTGTCGAGGTGGCGCCCGGTGACAGCGTCGTCGGAGCCACCGTCAACGCCGGAGGACGTCTCGTCGTGCAGGCCACGCGCGTCGGCTCCGACACCCAGCTGGCGCAGATGGCCAAGCTGGTCGAGGACGCCCAGTCCGGCAAGGCTCCCGTACAGAGGTTGGCTGACCGTATCTCTGGTGTGTTCGTACCGATCGTCATCGGTATTGCCGTCGCGACTCTGGGTGCCTGGCTCGGAGCGGGCTTTCCGGCCGAGGCGGCGTTCACTGCTGCTGTTGCCGTACTCATCATCGCCTGCCCCTGTGCGCTGGGCCTGGCGACGCCGACCGCGCTACTTGTCGGAACCGGTCGCGGCGCCCGGATCGGGGTTCTGATCAAGGGCCCCGAGATTCTCGAGTCGACCCGTCGCGTCGACACAATCGTCCTCGACAAGACGGGAACGGTTACTGCCGGCGAAATGGATCTGACAGCCGTTCACTCGGCAGACGGGACGGACCGTGACGAGCTGCTGAAGCTGGCGGGCTCTCTTGAAAGCTTCTCCGAGCACCCGATCGCCAGGGCGGTAGCCGATGCCGCATCCGAAGAATTCGGCGAGTTGCCGGTACCGGAGGACTTCCAGTCGATCGAGGGCAAAGGAATCCAGGGAATCGTCAACGGACATGCGCTGCTGGTTGGCAGGGCCTCGCTGGTCGAAGAGTGGTCGCAGGACGTCCCGACAGAACTCGAGGCGCTCAGGGTGCGCTCAGAGTCTGAGGGGGCGACCGTGGTCGTTGTGAGCTGGGACGGGAGAGTCAGAGGCCTGCTGGTGGTTTCCGACACGGTGAAGCCCACGAGTCCCGAAGCAATCGCCCAGCTTCGCGGCCTTGGTCTGGAGCCGGTACTTCTGACCGGAGACAACAGGGCGGCCGCGAACAAGGTCGCATCCTTGGTCGGGATTGACAGGGTAGTCGCCGAGGTTCTGCCCGACGAGAAGGTCGATGTCATCAAGGAACTCCAGTCGGAGGGAAGGACGGTGGCCATGGTCGGGGATGGTGTGAACGACGCACCCGCTCTGGCACAGGCCGACCTCGGACTCGCGATGGGGACCGGAACGGACGTGGCGATCGAGACGGCTGACATCACTCTCGTCCGGGGCGACCTCAGGAGCTCCGCTGACGCGATCCGCCTGTCCCGGCGAACGCTCGGCACGATCAAGGTGAATCTGTTCTGGGCCTTCGCCTACAACGTCGCCGCGATCCCCCT
>JAGQTS010000113.1 GCA_020438895.1 Mycobacterium sp. | reverse complement strand
TAGGCTCTAATCCTGTTCGGCGCCATCAACCTAACGTCGCCCAGGGGAACACTCCCCGCCCGCCGGGTTACTTCACGTCAAAAGGACACCACCATGATCCGCAACGCATCAGGAACAGCAGGGATGAACAAGACCGGAGCGGTGGCACTCGGTGTGTTGACCGCCGGTGCTCTTGCCGCGGCGGCTGTGGGATCGGCGGGCGGCGCGAACGCGACCTGCGCCTCGTTCTTCGGCATCGGTAACGGTGGGGGCTGCTCCAGCACCCTGACCAGCATCGCCGTCGCCATCGGGGAGAACGCCGAAGCGCATGCCGAGGGGTTCCTGGGTGCCGCGCTCACCCTCGGTGCGAACTCTTCGGCCGCAACCGTTGCCGGGGCCCTCGCCAACCTCGCGGTAACTTTCGGCGACAACAACTTCACCAGCGCCGGTGGTATCGGATCCGTGGCGTTCGCCGGCAGAAGCACGATCAATCAGACCGTCGTCGCCGGCATCGGTGACCTCACCAGCGGCAATGTCGGCAACTTCGCCGCGTCGATTGCGAGCCCGGAAGCCACCGAAACCTCGGCCACCGGCATTGGCAATACCTCGGTCAACATCGCCGGGGCGGGGAACATCTCCGGTGAAGGGGTCGGCCTGACGACGGTGAATCTGGTGGGGCTCAATGCCGACCTCAGAAACCGGGGCCTGCTGAACATCATCGCCAACGTCAGCGGTGATTCGATCAGCATCTCCAATGACGAAGGCGACGGCGGTATCGGCAACCTCGGCTTCAACTTCATCGGTCAAGACAATGTGGTGAGCACCCGCGGCGTCGTCGCGATCGCCGGAACCCTCGGCAGTACCAGCCAGACGGTGAGCCAGGACGGACCCGGGATCAACATCAGCGTCGGGAAGGGACTCGCCGAGTCGGCGGCGGTGCGGGCCGCATCATCGGTCTCGGCCGGGACTCCGTCGGCCGGGAAGCCGGGGAGCACGCCCGATGGCGCGCCGAAAAACGGCCACTCGGCGCGGGGCGCGCACGGCAAGCGGGCCGCCCGGTAATCTCAGGCGTCCCGCACGGCTCCCGGTGAGTGAGCCGTCGTCGGTGGGTATCCGCTGAGTGGGGTAGCGCCTACTCTGGAGGGAGATTCCCATGAATGACGACAACCGACGCGACGGCAGCACCAACGACGTCGAGAAGCGCTGGAACGATCCGGTGCAGTTCCGTGCCGCGGTGACCTACGTGGTCGTGGTGATCGCCCTGGCCGGCGCGGCATTCGCGGCGACGGCGATCTGGCGTTCTCTGCTGGCCGGGATCCTGGTTCCGGGAATCCTGTTCGCCGGCGGGATCGGCGGGCTGATCCGCACCTATCGGGTGTGGCGGGCGGAGGGGGTGTGGCCGATCTGGCAGGCAGCGTCGTGGTTCTTGCTGCTGTTCGGATTGTTCTGCCTCGGCGTCCCGTTCGCCGTCGCCCGGTGATGTTCTGCGGGCTCATCGGGTGACCGGCGGATTTCGCCCACTGGCCGGGGTGCGGATCGTCGAGATCTCCAGTTTCGTCGCAGTGCCACTCGCCGGAATGACCCTGGCCGCACTGGGAGCGGACGTGGTCCGCGTCGACCCGATCGGCGGTGCGGCCGATGCCGGGCGCTGGCCGCTCACCGAGACCGGAGAGAGCATCTACTGGGCGGGTCTCAATCGCGGCAAGCGGTCGTTGGCCGTCGACATGCGTAGTGCCGATGATCGTGACCTGGTGGTCCGGCTGATCGCCGCGGCCGGAACCTTCATCACCAACGCCTCTGGGCGGCAATGGCATTCCTATGAGGCACTGGCCGAACACCGCCCAGATCTGATTCATCTGGAGGTGTGTGGCCGCAGCGATGGCACCACCGCCGTGGACTACACCATCAACTCCGCGACCGGCTTCCCCCTCATCACCGGACCGGCCGATCATCACGGTCCGGTCAATCACGTCATGCCGGCCTGGGACGTCAGTTGCGGGCTGTACGCGGCCGTCGCGGTGCTCGCGGCCCTGCGCCGGCGCGACGAAAGTGGACGGGGTGGCGCCCTGCGACTGCCTCTCGACGATGTGGCTCTTGCGACCGCTGCCAACCTCGGTTTTCTCACCGAGGTTCTGGTCAATGGCCGGCAACGGTCCCGGCTGGGTAACGCGGTATACGGCCAATATGGGCAGGACTTCGTCAGCAGCGACGGTCACTGGTTCATGGTCGTGGCGCTGACACCCCGGCACTTCGCCGATCTCACCGCGCTGACCGGAACCGGCCGTGCCGTCGCGGCGGTAGCCGAGGCGCTGGGCGCGGACTTCGCCGACGAGGGCACCCGCTATGAGCACCGAGACGTTCTCACCGCATTGTTCTCGGCCTGGTTCCGCGGCCGCACTGCTGAGGAGATCAGCACCGCGTTGCAGGGCAGCTCGGTGCTCTGGGAGCGATACCAGGATTTCGCGGAGGTGGCTGCCAGCGATCGGGTGCAGGACAATCCGCTGTTCGCCCCCCTGGAGCAGCCACGGATCGGCACCTATCTGGCTCCCGGCCTGCCGATCTCGGTGGGCGGCATCCATCCGCGGGCTTCCGCCGCACCGAGACTGGGCCAGGACGGGTCGGCTGTGCTGTCCGAATGGCTGGGCGAATGACTCCCGGAAGTCTGGTCCGGCTGATCGAACCCACTGAAGCAGGCGGGGATTCGTTCATCGGGGCACCGAACGGGCCGGCCGGTAAGCGGGCCTACGGCGGGCTCTTGGCCGCTCAGGCGCTGGCAGCGGCGTGCCGCAGCACCGCTTCGGATCGGGTGCCCACCGCGGTGCATGTTCAGTATGTCCGCGGCGGCGATGCCGGGGTGCCGGCGCGCTACCAGGTAACCCGGGTCCATGACGGCCGGACGACATCCTCGCGCGGGGTCTTGTGCCATCAGGGCGACCGGCTCATCGTCAACGCCACCGCACTGTTCGCTGTCCCCGCAACGGGTCCCGTGCATTCCCACCCCACGGCGATCGACGATCCGGACACCCTGCCGCGGACGGGTCCGATCGGACCGGCGCCGGCGCTGCCGGCCGATGAGGTCGACATCCGGACTCATGACGAAGGCTGGGGGACAGCCGATTTCGTCCGACGACTGTGGTGGCGGGTCACCGTCGACGTACCCGACGACCCGGTGCTGCATGCCTGTCTGGCGGTCTATGTCACCGACGTCTACGGGATCGATCCGGTTCTGGCCGTGCACGGACATTCGATGACCGACCGCAGCCACCACGCCGCGACCACCGACTCCTCGACTTGGTTCCACACCGATTGCCGCGCCGACCGGTGGAACCTGCTGGAGTGCCGATCGCCGGCGGCCGCGCGAGGACGCGGGATCATGATGGCGGGACTGTATGACACCGCCGGTGTGCGGGTCGCGACGATGGTGCACGAGGGCCAGGCCGTGACGAGGATGCCGTAACGCGATTTCCATCATCGTGGGGTGTCGCGTCGCGGGGACGACCACACAGGAATTTCCCGCCTCGGAGCGACTCGCGACGGAGTGACGACGCGATTCCGCTCGACGTCGCCCGAAGTGGCCCGAAGTGGCCCAAAGTCGCGCGAAGAGTCGCTCGGAGTCGCTGTGATGCTGGCTACGGAGTCGCTCGGAGGCGGGAGAAAGCGATGCCGCCGCGGTCCGCGTGACGAACTGCTCGAAATACGGTAGGGATTCCGGCGGAACGATAGCGCGCAGCAGCAGCAGCCAACTCGCACCCAGGCGCTGATAGACGCTGTCTTCCAGAGCGTCGGAGAGCAGATGGCAGCCGTGCACCATCATCCACACGCTGTTCCCGACCTGCTCGGTAGTGACATCATCGCGGATGTCGGACGGCTGGATCGCCGCGGCGACCCGGGTGACGAACGTGTTCGCCTTGTGCCTGAATTCTGCCCGCCCCGACTCGCTGAGTAGCCCGAAGGCCTGGTTGAGGTGGTTGGAAACCCATACGAACCTCTCTCGCTTGAGCAGTTCGCTCAGTGCGAACGTCATCACGATCGTGTTCTCCAGACTTGCCCTCGTCGGGTCGAGCCATTGTTCGAGGACCGCGACGGCTCGGGGCCAGCCCTCCCTGATGATGGCCACCGCCACTGCTTCCTTGGATGCGAAGTGGTAGTAGAACGCCCCGGTCGTGACCTTCGCCTGTGCGGTGATGTCGTTCAAGCCGGTATCCGCGTAACCCCGTGTGGCAAACAGATCTACTGCGGCGTCGATGATGCGCTGGCGTGTCGCCTCGGCGCGGCCCTGGGCCATTCCAGGGAGGATACTCGCACGCGGAGCCGCCATAGCTGCTGTACCTGGCAAAGGTTGGTCACGTGCCCGCGCGCAGCAGGGCGGTCGAGACCGCTACGGCCGGCTCGAGGATGGCGCCCATATCGGTGCCGTCCTCCACGGTCTGCGCCGTCAACTCCCGCAGCCCCCCGACGAGGATCACCGCCGCCGTCGGTGACAGCGGGCGCACACCGGCCCGTCGGAACCCCGGACTGTCGCTGAGCGCGACGATCATCTCCGTCAGCGCGGTCAAGCCGCGGCGCAGCATCGGCCGGGCACCCTGGCCCAGCGCGGGCAGCTCCCGGATCCAGCTCAGCGCGATCTCCGGCGTGGCGTCGATGGTGGTGACGAATGCCGTCATCGCCTGGCGGACCTGTTCGGTCCATTCGGCCTCCGGGTCGACGGCCCCACGCACCGCCGCCACCAAGTCGTCGTTGTTAGCCGACAGCAACTCGACGAGGCACTCCTCCTTGCTGGAGAAGTGGTCATAGAAGGTGCGTTTGGAGGTGCGGGCTGCCCGCACGATGTCGGCGACGGTGGTCTCCCGGTAGCCGCGCTGCTCGATAGATGTGGCCAGGCCATCGAGTAACCGGCGGCGGAAATCAGTGCCCTGGACGTCGGGTTGGGAACGTGGTGCGCCCACGGTTTCCTCCTGCTTGTCAGCTCCGGTACTGAAGGGTACCGTAGCGAGTACATGGTGGTACACGCCGTTACCACGACGCTGGTCACAAGCCGGAGGTTCACAGATGAGCGAAACGTCCACCCTCGGGCCCAGCGTGGCTGTGCCTGCTTCCCGCGTGCCGGTGCTGCCGCCGTCGCCGAGGGTCCCGAAGCCCCTGGAGTCGTTGGCGTTCATCGCCGGTCGGCGCCGGACGGTCGAGTGGCTGACCCGCACATGCGGGCGTGCGGTCACCGTGCGCATCCCGGTTTTCGGAGATTCGGTGCTGATCTCCGATCCGGTGCTGGCGAAACGGGTGTTCACGACGAGCCCGGAGGTGCTGCACAACATCCAGCCCAACCTCAGTCGTCTACTCGGGCCCGGATCGGTGTTCGGTCTGGAGGGTGTCGCGCACCGTCGCCGCCGCAAGCTGCTCACCCCGCCATTTCACGGCAAGAGCATCAGCGCCTACGAACGCATCGTCGAGGAGGAGACGCTGCGTGAGCTGGCCGGCTGGCCGGAGGGCCGCGAGTTCGCGACCCTCGAGCCGATGATGCGCATCACCCTCAACGTCATCCTGAGGGCGGTCTTCGGTGCCGGCGGTGAGGAGCTCGAGAAGCTGCGCACACTGATGCCCAAGTGGGTGACGCTGGGTTCCCGGTTGGCAGTGCTGCCGACCCCGACCCGCGGTCTCGACCGTTGGACTCCCTGGGCGCGTCTGGCCGCCTACCGCCGCGAATACGAGCGGATCATCGACGACCTCATCGCACGGGCTCGGCACGATCCGAACCTCGGGGAACGGCCCGACGTGTTGTCGCTGTTCCTGCGTAGCACCTACGAGGACGGATCGGCGATGACCCGGGGGGAGATCGGTGATGAACTGCTGGCCATTCTGGCCGCGGGTCACGAGACCACAGCATCGACGCTGGCATGGGCTTTCGAGCGGATATCCCGCCATCCTCAGGTGCTGCGGAACCTCGTCGGCGAAGCGGGTACCGACGCCAACACCTACCGTCAGGCCACCATTTTCGAGGTGCAACGGAACCGGACGGTGATCGACTTCGCCGGACGACATGTCGCGGCGGCGAGCTACGAACTCGGTGATTGGGTCATCCCGCAGGGGTATTCGATCCTGGTCAGCCTCATCCAGATGCATCAGGATCCGGAGGTGTACCCGGACCCGGAGCGGTTCGATCCGCAGCGATTCCTCGACGAGAAGCCGAGCACCGTGTCGTGGGTGCCGTTCGGCGGTGGCACCCGTCGCTGTGTGGGTGCCGCGTTCGCGAACATGGAGATGGACGTGGTCCTGCGGACGGTGCTGCGGCACGTCGCGATCCGGACTACCGACGCGCCGCCGGAGAAATGGCATAACCGCGGTGTGGCGCACACCCCGAAGCGGGGTGGGCGGGTGGTCGTGCATCGGCGCGCCGTCGCGTTGGGTCGGCCTCCCAGCCAGGGCTGAAACGGGCGTCGACAAACCTAATAAAATTATTTTTTTCTGCTGAGCGTTAGTTTGCCGAATGTGCTCCGCCGGTGTCTTTTTTTGTTATTGAATCTCGCTGTTATTGCTGGGTGAGTCCTCGCCCACATCTTGCGGAGGTTCTCATGGGTCGTCACGAAAAAACCGTCAAAACTGGTGCGCCTGCCTTGAGTGGTGTGATGGATTCCGGGGTGTCCTCGGCGGCCCGGTGTGTCGGTCGGGTGGGTGCGTTGGCGGTGGCGTTGGGTGTGGGTGCTGCCGTGGTGGCGGTGCCGTTGGCGGGGGCGGACTCGTCGGGGTCCGAGGGCTCGGCCGGGCGGGGTTCAGCCTCGTCGGGGTCGGTGTCCGGGGCGCGCTCGGAGCGGTCGGTGGCGGAGGTTTCGCGGGCGGGTCGGGGTGATGAATCCGCGGCGTCGGACGGTGATGGTGTCGACGGTGCTGCGGGGGGAACGTCGGCGCGTGGTGGGGGTTCGCGGGCGTCGGTGGTGGGGATGGTTTCTGGGGTCATCGCAGGGGCCGACTCCTCTGCCCCGGATGGGCCGGAGGTCGGTCCGGGTGTGGCGGCGGCGGGTTTCATGCCCTCTGCGCCTGGTGGCGGTGCGGGCCAGGCGGTGCCTCGGGCTTCGGCGGCGGTCTCGGAGATCGCGGAAACACCGGCGTCGGTGGGGGCGGTCGACGCCGCTGAGGTTGCCGCCGGCGGGGTGACCGGTGTGGCTGGGGACTCGGTTGTCGGTGCGGAGGTGGTGACCTCGGCGGTGCCGGTGGCCGTTGAGGGTCGTTCGGTGGCGGGGGTGTCGCGGCCGTTGGTGTCGTGGCTGGCCGGTGGCGGTGGTTCGGGTGGTTCGGGGGCCTCGGTGTTGGTGTGGTCGGCGGCGGCGGTGTCGCGTCGGGAGACCGTGGGTGGTGGGGTTGTGCCGCGGGCGGCGGCGACGGTGGGTACTGGTGAGCCGGTTGGTCCGGGGGTGGTGCCGGCTGGGTTGATTGGTGGTGCGGCCTCGGCGTCGGCGTCGGTGGGGTCGGCGTCGGCGGTGGGGGGTCCGATCGGGGATTTCTTGCGGATTTTCTTTGGGGATGGGACTGCTGATAACCCCAATGGGGGGTTGTTGATCGGTAATGGGTATTCCTGGACGGCGGAGTCGTGCACGGGCGTGCAGGCGTGCACTGGTGGTAACGCCGGGTTGATCGGGTCGGGGGGTAATGGCTGGAACGGCGGGGCCGGCGGTAATGCGGGGTGGATCGGTAACGGCGGTGATGGCGGGGATGCCTATGTGCCGGGCCGTGATGGTGGTGATGGTGGTGCCGGTGGGTTGTTGTTCGGGTGGGGCGGCAACGGTGGTTCGGGTGCTGAGTGGTCAGGCTTTGCCGCGGCCGGTAGCGGCGGTCGTGGTGGGGATACCGGCTTTTTGTCGTTGTGGGGTGATGCCGGTAACGGCGGGGCCGGCGGAGCGGGGCTAGCCGCCGGTACCGGTGGGGCCGGTGGTGACGGGGGTCAGACCGGGTTGCTGGCGCAGTGGGGCCGCGGCGGTAACGGTGGTGACGGCGGTATCGGTGCCGACGGCGGTGCCGGCGGCAACGGCGGGGATGGGGCGTTGTGGGGTGGTGGTGGCGGCGCCGGGGGCACCGGAGGGGCGGCCAGCAGTGTCGAGGGCGTCGGTGGCCGCGGTGGTGACGGTGGCAACACCGGTTGGTTGTCGGTGATCGGTGAGGGCGGCAATGGCGGCAACGGCGGTGCCGGGGCGGCCGGTGTCGATGGCGATGATGCGATCCTGCCCGGTGTCGATGGCGGTGACGGCGGTGTCGGCGGTGCGGGTGGGCTCGGCGGCAACGGTGGTGACGGGTCGTGGATCTTCGGGTTCGGCGGTTCCGGCGGCGCCGGTGGTACCGGTGGTGCGGGCGGTAGCGGAGGCGCGGGCGCTGACGGGGTGGATGCGGTGTTGGCCGGGGCGTCCGGCGGCGCCGGTGGGGATGGCGGCGCGGCCGGTACCGGTGGTAGCGGTGGTGCCGGGGGTGATGCCGGGTATGGCCGGTTCCTGTTGTTCTGGGGTGGACGCGCCCAGGCTGGTACCGGCGGTGCCGGCGGCTCCGGTGGGGGTGCGGGTACCCCCGGTGATGGTGGTGACGGTGCCGCGGGTGATGTGCTCAACCCGAATGGCGGTAACGGCGGTACCGGTGGTGATCCGGGGCGTTCGGTGGGCTCCGGCGGGGTCGGTGGGGCGGCCGGGTTCGGCAGTAACGCCAGCGCCGGTGCCAGTGGAGCGGCGGGAACGATGCCGACCTCCGGTGGTGACGGCGGGCGTGGTGGTGACGGGTACGGCCACGAGCTGGACGCCGATGAGGTGAGTGTGCTGGCCGTCGGGGTTGACGGCGGTAACGGCGGCAATGGTGGTGCCGGTGGGCGGGTCGGTGACGGCGGTGCCGGTGGGCACGGCGGGACCGGCGCGGTCGGTGGTAACGGCGGCAACGGTGGTGCCGGTGGCACCGGCGGCGCTCTGGGCGGGGATGGCGGTCATGGCGGGCACGGCGGCGCCGGTGGCTCGGGAGTAGGTGGGGCCAACGGCGCTGACGGTGCCGATGCCACCGCCAGCACCCCGGCCGGCAACGGCGAAGACGGCAGTTCCGGTGGCGGTACCGGCGGCCGCGGCGGCAACGGTGGCGCCGGAGGTGATGCCGGGATCGGTGGGTTCAACGGTGACGGCGGCAACGGCGGCACCGGCGGGGCGGGCGGCGGACCCGGCGACGGCGGCAAGGGCGGCAAAGGCAGCGCAGCCTTCCCCACCGGAGGCAATGGAGGCAACGGCGGCAACGGCGCCGGCGGCGACGGCGGGACGGGTGGCCAGGGTGGCGCCGCCGGGACGGGCGGGATCGGAGGGGCGTCCGGGCAAGCTGGAACGGGCGGGGGATCCTCGGTAGGAGGCGGTAACGGCGGTGCCGGTGGGCAGGGTTGGAATTCCACCATCGCCGGAACCCCCGGCGGTAACGGCGGCAACGGCGGCAATGGCGGCAGCTACGGCAACGGTGGCGCCGGTGGTGCCGGCGGGGCGGGATGGGCCTCCACGATCGTCGGTGAACCCGGCAGTAACGGCGGTAACGGCGGCGCCGGCGGTAATAGCGGGGCACTGGCCGGTAACGGCGGCACCGGCGGCGCCGGCGGACGCGGCGGAACAGGTCTCTCAGGCTCAGGAGGGTCGGCCGGCACGGACGGCGACC
Source organism: Mycobacterium sp. (assembly GCA_020438895.1). Taxonomy (GTDB): domain Bacteria; phylum Actinomycetota; class Actinomycetes; order Mycobacteriales; family Mycobacteriaceae; genus Mycobacterium. The sequence continues at coordinate 5,190 of JAGQTS010000113.1, read as the reverse complement.
CCAACGGCGGTGACGGCGAATCCGGTAGTCCCGGTGGGACCGGCGGCGCGGGCGGCACCGGTGGCGCGGCGCTGTCGGGGAGTGGTGCCGGTGGCGCCGGTGGAGCCGGTGGTGCCGGTGGACACGGCGGTAGCGGTGGAGTCGGCGGGCGAGGGGTCGACTCCGGTATCAGTCCGGTCGCCGGGACGGGCGGTGGGGGTGGAAACGGTGCCGCAGGCGGAAACGGCGGAACCGGTGGAGCCGGCGGCAATGCCAACGGTGGCACCAACGGCAGCGGCGGTATCGGTGGTCGCGGTGGCGACTCCGGGACGGCCGGTAACGGCGGAGCGGGCGGCAACGGCAGCGCGGACTTCCCCAACGGTGGAGACGGCGGTACTGGGGGTAACCCTGGTCTGGTTGCCGGGGTTGGCGGCAGCGGCGGTGCGGCGGGCAGTGGCGGGGCCGGCGGAGCGGCTGGCGGTAGCGGCGGCACCGGCACGGTGTTCTACGGCGGCAACGGCGGCACCGGCGGCGCCGGATTCGACCCTGCCGCAGCCGGTCTCGACGGTAACGGCGGTAACGGCGGCAACGGCGGCAACGCCGGATCCCATGGCAACGGCGGTAACGGCGGCAACGGTGGATCCAGCTACAGCGAGATCGGATGGCGGCTGCTGAATACCTTTGCCGGTGTTGGCATCGCCACTCAGATGACGCAGTACTTCGGGAACGTTTTCGCTCCCGGGGGTGGAGCAGATGACTCCTTCCAAGGCCTCAGTGCGCCGAGCAACGTCCTTTTCCAAGACGTCGTCTTCCTGCCGACCGCAGCTGTGTTCATGCAGGTCGTATTTAGTCAGAAAGTCCTGGTCGGCAGTGCGCTCGGCAATATATTGGTGTACGACCTAGGCGGTAGCCTGCAGAACACAATTCCGGGGTTCAATGTCCCGACCTACATGGCGCAGAACTTCTTCCAGAGCCTGGCGTATGTGACCAACGCCGGCAACGACACCGTCCAAGTTGTCGACGTGGGCAGTGAGTCCCTACTGGGATCGGCCTTCAACCTGGCTGCGGGTTCCTATCCGATTGCGGCGGCGCTCAATCCGGCTGGGGACCGGGTGTGGGTAGCGAACCTGGGCGGTGACACCATCTCGGTGATCGACTCCTCCGACCCGAACAATCTGGCGGCGATCATCGACTTGCCGTTGGTCACCCCCACCGGGGTGGCCTTCCATCCGGGCAATCCCCGCGTCTATGCGACGTCATTGGACGGAAACTCGCTGGTGGTCTACAACGCTGACACGTTCGTTACGGTGGCAACCCTCACCGGGCTGGACGAACCGAGGAATATCGCCTTCAACACAAGTGGAACGCGGGCCTTCGTCACCAACAGCGGCAACGGCACGGTCACCGTCCTCGACACGTCGGATCCGGACGCCCCGACAGTGATCGGCACGCTGGACACGGCGGGCAGTCCCCTCGTCTCAGTGGTCTCCGACCAGCTCGGCCCGCTCGATCTCTGGGTGGGCGAATCCTTCGGCGGTGAGAGCGGAATCGTCGAGTTGTTCCGGTACGGGGCAGCGGAGACCGTCGGCGGCAACGGTGGCGCGGGCGGCAACGGCGGCTCTGTGCAAGGCGTCGGTGGTGTCGGTGGCAACGGCGGGAACGCAACGACGGTCGGCGACCCGAACAGCGACGCCATCGCCGGAAACGGAGGCACCGGCGGAAACAGCTCCGGCGCCAGCGACGGTGCTCGAGGCGGGCTCGGTGGTACCGCGACCACCATGGGTGAGGCCATCGGCGGCAGCGGTGGCGATGGCGGCAACGCCCTGGGCACCGGGACGGGCGGTGCCGGCGGCCGCGGTGGCGACGCGCACGGCGCCGTCTCGGACACCGAAGGTGGGAGGGGCGGTGACGGCGGCAGTTCCGTCGATGGAGATGGCGGCGCCGGTGGTGATGGCGGTAACGGCACCAGCGACGAGGAATACGGCTATGGCGGTACCGGTGGCGATGGCGGCGAGGCCTTCGGCGCCGGGTGGGGTGGCGCTGGGGGTAACGGCGGCATCGGAACCCAGCTGAGCGGTGGTGAATACTCCTACGGTGGTTCCGGTGGTGACGGCGGCGACTCGGTCGACGGCACCGGCGGGACCGGCGGCATGGGCGGCACGGCGATCGCGTGGGACTACTACGGATACGCCGGTCGCGGCGGCGACGGCGGCAACTCAACCAATGGCGACGGCGGTCGTGGCGGCGATGGCGGACTGGGTCAAGCCGAGGGTGACGACTCCAGCGTCGAAGGGGGGCGCGGTGGTGACGGCGGTATCGGTGGCGGCAACGGCAACGGCGGCCGAGGGGGTCACGGCGGTACGGCTATGACCTTTGGGACTGATGGCGACGCCAGGGGCGGAAACGGTGGCGACGGCGGCGACGCAACAGGATCCGGAAATGGTGGCGACGGCGGTGATGGCGCTCGCGGCTACAGCGACGTTGCGAACTTTGCCTCCAGCGGTAGTGGCGGCCGGGGCGGTGACGCGCTGGGCACTGGTAATGGTGGTGACGGCGGTACCGGGGCGCCGGCCTCGGCGATCGAGGCGAGCGCCGTAGCCGGAAATGGTGGCAGCGGCGGCGACTCTGCCGGCGGTGACGGCGGCAACGCGGGCTCGGGCGGCTGGGCGACCTCGACCGGAGGCGGCCAGACGGCGCAGGCCGGTCGCGGCGGTACCGGTGGCGGTGGAGCGTCAACCGGTGGCAACGGCGGTGACGGCGGCACGGCCTCGAGCGACGGCGCTATGAGCCAGGCACTGGGCGGCAACGGCGGCGACGGCGGGACGCCCGGCGGTAACTTCGGTCGGGGTGGTACAGCAACCTCCACCGGCGGCGTGGCCGTCGACGGCCAAGACGGATTGCCCGGCTAACGCGGCGGGGTCAGGGCAGTGAGGCCTGGCGGCGGAGAACGGACTCCGCCGCCGGTGGGCCTCGGCTAGCCCTGCGCCGCCCGGCTCAAGTCGACCGCGATGAAATCGGTGCGCCACAGGCCCTCGAACAACTCCCGTCCGATGGCCTCCAGTTCCCCTCGGTCGGTGGTGGCCAGCACGCCGCTGAGGGCGACCCGTTCGGCGATGTCGCGGATGCTGCGCTCCCCGTCGACATGCTGGGCGAAGGCCAGGTGGGCGGGACTCAGCCGCAGTGACCAGCCCGGGCGGTTGATCTCCTGGCCGCGTACGCCCACCCGCAGGCGCATCACCGGGATGTAGTCCAGCGCGGCCGCGGAGGAGAAGTTGATGCGATAACTGGCCGCGGGGCGCTCCTGACGGGACGCGGTGAAGAAGTGGCACGCGTTGGTGGTGCGTAGCCGCTCCATCACGGCCCACAGCTTCCGATCCGGCAGTGCGTTGACCGCTGCGAAGAATTCGTTGTCCGGTTCCAGCAGCATCGGCGGGTAGTAGGAGGTCTTGAGGAACCACTCACCGAAGACCAGGCCGGCTGACTCGACGAGCTCGATGCAGCCGTCCACGGTGTAACTGCGGTCGCGTCCGTGAAGGAAGGTGTCGACCAGGCCGGCATCGAACTGCAGATCCGGTGCGATGGACAGATAACTCCGCAGCGGGTGATCCGCGGCCAGCGTGGTGATTGCATACTTGACCATCTGCAGGGATTCCTCGTCCTGGCGCAGTTCGAGGTCCCGGAAGATGGATTGCATGAGTTCCACGCCGGTGCGGCCGTAGCGGGCGTAGAGCATCAGCGCGGCCACGCCGTCCGGGCGCAGGCAGTCCGCCAGGGCCTTCATGCCGGTCGGTGGATCGGCCATGTGGTGCAGCACCCCGGTGGACACAATGAGATCGAAGTCTCTGCCCAGGCTGGGCAGGTCCTCGATCGGAAGGAGATGTGTCTCAAGGTTTTTCAGCGAGTACTTGTCCTTGAGGTAGCGGGTGTGGTCCAGCGACGGCTGGCTGACGTCGACGGCGACCACCTTCGCCGCGCGGTTGGTGTAGGCGAATACCGCGGCCTGGTTGGTGCCGCAACCCGCGATGAGGATGTCCATATCGGGCTGATAGGGCCGATCCGGCCAGAGGATGCGATGAGCGTGGCTGGGGTCGTACCACTGCCAGTTGTCCCGCAGCCAGAACTCGAGGTTCTGGATCGGCTCGGGGTACTGCCACTTCTCGTACTGCTGAGCGACAATATCGGCGCGTGGGCTCTCAGGCATGGTGAAAGTAACTCCTGGACAATGATTTTCGGGTACGGGGCTACTGCTCAGCGATTGGTGAGCAGCGGATTGGTCTTCAACACCGGCAGCGGGTAGAGGTTCTCACTCTCGGTCTGGTCGAGGCTGTCGTAGAGGCCGATGCTGTAAACCCCGGCCGCCACCACCCGCATCGGCAGGTACTGGGTGAACACCCTGAACTTGACCGGTGTCGGGGGGTTGTCATGCCAGTGCCAGCTGAACTCCAGGCTGCCAACCCGTTCCCCCTCGGGTGAGGTGGCCACGATGTACTTCACCGGGTCGTAGTCGGCCCCGCCCAGGGCGCACATCGCAATGACCATCGGAACGGTGATCTGGGCTGGGAAGTTGTTCACATAGCAGCTGGTCATCGGGAAGCCCTTGGCGTTGACCCCGCCCCCGTCCTCCTCGGCGGCGCTCAATGCCGGCGCAAACGCAACCACACGCATGTGTCTCTCCCTCATCAACGTTGGACGTCACCTTAAGGGATGTGACGCCCGCAACTACTTTCCGCTGCCACGACGGCCGTCAGACCGTTTCGCGATGCGGCAGCTTCCAGCCGGGACGCGGGTAGTGGCAGGTGTAGCCGTTGGGGAAGCGCTGCAGATAGTCCTGGTGTTCGGGTTCGGCCTCCCAGAACGCGACAGCCGGAGTCACCTCGGTGACGACCCTGCCCGGCCACAGCCCGGAGGCGTCGACGTCGGCGATGGTGTCCTGCGCGACCCGGCGTTGCTCGTCATCGAGGTAGAAGATGGCCGAGCGGTAGCTGGTTCCGACGTCGTTGCCCTGGCGGTTCGTGGTGCTCGGGTCGTGGATCTGGAAGAAGAACTCCAGCAGTGCGCGGTAGTCGGTGAGCGCCGGGTCGTAGACGATCTCCACCGCCTCGGCGTGACCGGGATGGTTGCGGTAGGTGGGGTGATCGTTGTGCCCGCCGGTGTAGCCCACCCGGGTGGCCACCACGCCGGGCTGACGCCGGATCAGGTCCTGCATGCCCC
>JAGQTS010000112.1 GCA_020438895.1 Mycobacterium sp. | reverse complement strand
TGAACCTGGTCAACACCAAGCAGACGGTCGCGGTACGTCTGGCCCAGGCAACCGGCGCGGTAACCGGAGACCCGGAGGTAGTCCGCCAGGACAAACACGGCCACGCCTGGGCGCTGGCGGTTTCGCCGGACGGCAACATCTGGGGCGCAACGGTCAACCGGACTGCCGGCGATGCCGAGAAACTCGATGACGTCGTGTTTCCGCTGTTCCCCCAGGGTGGCGGATTCCCGCGCGCCAATGCCGACGTGACCTAGCCACCACCGAGAATCCCGGGGCGACTCAACCGTCCTCGAGTGGCACCGTGACCGTGATGGTCGTGCCGGAGCCAGGTGCCGACTGCAGTACCAAGACGCCTCCGACGAGTTCGGCGCGCTCTGCCATCGACAACATCCCGTACCCGTCACCGGAGGCCGCGGGATCGAACCCGACACCGGCGTCGGCCACCTCAAGTCGGGCCACCCCGTTCCGAACGGCGAAGGTGACGGCGGCGACCAGTGCACGGGAGTGCTTGACGACGTTCTGCACACCTTCCTGCGCGATGCGGTACAGCGCCACCTCGATATGTTCAGGCAGCCGGCGGTCCTCCAACGCCAGTTCCAGATCGACTTCGGGCGTCGAGGCGGCCAGACTCGCCAGCCCACCGGCCAGCCCGAGGTCATCGAGGACAGGCGGGCGCAGACCACTGATCGCCGAGCGAGCCTCGGCGAGGGTGAGATCTACCAGATCGCGAGCCTTCTCCAATTGTTCTGCGGCCGAGTCCTGTTCGCCCTCGTCGACGGCCCGCGCCGCGGCATCGAGCCGGTAGGTGAGGCTGACCAGCCGCTGAGAAATGCCGTCGTGGATGTCACCGGCCAATCGCCGACGCTCGCTCTCCTGAGCGGCGATGACCTGCTCGGCGAAGTTCTCGTGCGCCCTCTCCCGTGCCGTCAGCTGACGGTGCAGGCGGGCCTGATGCAGCGCCCCGGCAATCAGCTGACCGATGACCCCCAGCAGTTGGATGTCTCGGGCGGTGAAGTCGCGCCGCTCGATGGTGTGCACATTGAGCACCCCCACCAGCCCGCCGAGTTCGGTCTGCATCGGCACCGACGCCATCGACGTGAAGTCGTTGCCACGCAGCGCCGCGATCGGCAGGTAGCGCGGATCGCCCTCCTTGTTGCAGGCGATCACCACCGGTTCCCGATGCGCGGCAACCCAACCGGAGACCCCCGACCCCAACGGCAGGCGGATGCGACCGACCTGTTCATCGAACGGCGGGGTGGCGCCCGCGAGGGTCAGCGCCCGGTTGCTGTCATCGAGCACATGAACGAAACACACGTCGGAGGCCGTTGCTGCGGTGATCATCCTGGCCACCGCCGCCGCCATCGGCTCCACGCCCGGCCCGCTCGATGTGGCGGCGATGATGTCGAGCAGGAGCGCCACCTCGCGGTCGGCATCGACCAGACCGCGCACCGCATGCGGGCTGACGCCGCCGCTCATCGGCGCTCCCGCTGGTCTCGTACGCGGCTCATTGGAATATCCCTTCACGCAGCGCCAGTGCTGCCGCACTGGTGCGGTCCCCCACACCGAGCTTGCGATAGATCGAGCTCAGATGGGTCTTGACCGTCTCTTCCCCGATCACCAACTTCGCAGCGATGCCTCGGTTGGACAGCCCGGTGACCACCAAGGACAGAATCTCGCTCTCCCGCTGGGTAAGCCCGTGCCGGGCGCCGGGCCAGAACTGGTCGCTTTGCAGCCGGGCCGCGGTTTCGGCGGCCCGCGCAGCCATTCCGGCGTCGATGGCGGTGGACCCGGCATGTACACCTTCAAGCTGGCGGACCAGTTCGTCGCTGCCGATGCCTTTGAGCAGATAACCCGAAGCGCCGACCCTCATCGCCTGGAACAGGTACTGCTCGTCGTCGTACACCGACAGCAGGATGACTTTGCGGTCCGGGTCCCGCTGCCGGATCTCGCGACACAGATCCAGTCCGCTGACCCCCTGCATCCGGACGTCGCACAGCACGATATCGGGCCGTAGCTCCTCGATGACGGCCATAGCCTGTTCGGCCCCGACTGCTTCCGCCACCACGGCGATCCGATCAGCGAACGGGGCCAACATCGCCTTAAGGCCCTCGATGACCATTTGGTGGTCGTCGACAAGCACCACCCGGACCGGTGAGGACATGGTTCAACCGTAGAGGGCGCCCGACAGCACCGGGCGGGGGATGCCGACGACGGCTACTCCCCCCGGCCACTCCCCTGAACGGGGGATGGCCGCCGGCGCCCACCGGTCGATACTCGATAACATGAGCGCACTACGGAATTCGTTCTGGTGGGATCGGGCGGATCGCGCGCCGCACCTGGAGGCGGTGATCTTCTCCCTCGATGCGGTCCTGGCCGACCCACGTGCTGACGAGCGTCCCCTCGCGGAGGCCGTCTGGGACTTGCACTGCAGCGGTATCCGGGTCGCTGTGGTGACCGGCGGCCATTGGCAGTCGGTGCAGCGGCCGGTGCGCGACTTGCTCGGTGACGGCGCAGTGGAAGTACTCATCACCGGCGACGAGGTGAACCGGCCGAAGCCAGACCCCGAGGTGTACCGGCAGGCGCTGTGGCAACTCGGGGTTCGTGCGGCCGACGCCATCGCGGTCGAGGATACCGCACCGGGCCTGCGCGCGGCTGTCGGTGCCGGTCTGACAACGGTCGTCGTCACGACCACGCGCACCGCCGGCAACGACTTCGCCGGGGCGGCGGCAGTACTTCCCGGCTACCGACATCTGTCGGAAACTCGCTGTCGGGGCCTGGTGCTCGGTGCCCAGCGGTTGAGCGCCTGATCCGGGCTTCTAGCCGGTCTGGCCGCAAGCAGCGAGGACCAGTTCGCGCACCCGGGCGGCGTCGGCTTGGCCCTTGGTGGCCTTCATCACCGCACCAACGACCGCTCCGGCGGCCTGGACCTTGCCCCCGCGGATTTTCTCGGCGATGTCGGGGTGGGCCGCCAGTGCCGTGTCGACGGCCGCCTGGATAAGGGTGTCGTCACGGACCAATGCCAGACCGCGATCGGCCATGACGTGCTCCGGTTCTCCCTCGCCGGCCAGCACCCCCTCGATAACCTGCCGGGCAAGTTTGTTGGAAAGCTTGCCGGCGTCGACCAGCGCCACGACCTCGGCAACCTGCTTGGGAGTGATGGCGAGCGCATCGAGTTCGACGCCGGATTCGTTGGCCTTCTGGACCAGGAAGTTGCCCCACCACGCCCGAGCGGCCTCGCTGGGGGCGCCATGTCCGACGGTGGCGGCGACCAGTTCCACCGCGCCGGCGTTCACCAGGTCCCGCATCACCTCGTCGGAGACACCCCACTCCTGCTGAATCCGCTTACGTGACAACCATGGGAGCTCGGGGATTGTGGCCCGTAGCCGCTCCACCACATCCCGGCCGGGGGCTACCGGCTCCAGATCCGGCTCGGGAAAGTAACGGTAATCCTCAGCGGTCTCCTTGTCGCGACCGGGCGATGTGTGGCCGTCCTCGTGGAAGTGCCGGGTCTCCTGGTGGACAACTCCGCCTGAGACGAGAACTGCTGCCTGGCGGCGCATTTCGTAGCGTACCGCGACCTCGACGCTCTTGAGCGAGTTGACGTTCTTGGTCTCGGTTCGGGTGCCGAATTCCCGCTGACCGCGTGGTCGCAGCGAGACGTTGGCGTCGCAGCGCAGCGACCCCTGATCCATCCGGACATCGGACACATCCAAGGCTCGCAACAGGTCTCGCAGCGCAGTGACGTAGGCGCGAGCGATCTCCGGGGCGCGTTCGCCGGCGCCCTCGATCGGCTTGGTCACGATTTCGATCAGCGGGACACCGGCGCGGTTCACATCCAGCAGCGACGTGGTCGCGCCGTGGATGCGGCCGGTGTCGCTGCCAACGTGGGTCAGCTTCCCGGTGTCCTCCTCCATGTGTGCGCGTTCGATTCCGACGGCGAAGGTGGTGCCGTCCTCCAAGGGAACGTCGAGGTGGCCGTTGAATGCGATCGGCTCGTCGTACTGGGAGATCTGGTAATTCTTCGGCTGGTCGGGGTAGAAGTAATTCTTGCGGGCAAACCGGCACCAGGAGGCGATCTCGCAGTTCAACGCCAGGCCGATGCGGATGGCCGACTCCACGGCAGCCTCGTTGAGGGTGGGCAGTGCGCCGGGCAGGCCAAGGCAGACCGGGCACACCTGGGTGTTGGGCTCGGCGCCGAAGGCGGTTGCGCAGCCACAGAACATCTTCGTCGCGGTCGACAGTTCGACGTGCACCTCAAGCCCGAGCACCGGGTCGAACCGGGCCACCACGTCGCCGTAATCGAGCATGTCGCCGGTCGTGGTCGTCATGCCAGGAATCCTAGTGGGCGCACTCGTCGGGCCCGCCGCGTGCCGAGCAGACGCAAACTCGCACAATCGGACGTCCAGAAACGCGACTTGACGTCTGCTCGCGCCACGAATCCGCGGGTACTCAGACCCGCCCGGCGACAAAGGCTGCCGCGTCGGTGACGAACGGCGGGAATTCGTAACCGTTGTGGGCGGCGCGGTCGCGCCCACCCGGGAAGCAGATCGGGTCGCCGGCGCTGCACAGGTCGATGGCCTGGCCGGCGAATCGCCCGGTACTCGACAGCGGGGTCCCGAATCGAGTCGCCGGGTTGCCGAACACTGCGACGGCAGCGACCTGGTCGGCCGCTTCCGGGGGCAGCGGTGGGGCGGACCCGAAGTTCCCGACGAGGTTCCCCAGTGGCGGCACACCCGCCAGCATCGACATCACGGCGGCTCCCTGCGAGAAGCCACCGAGGACGAACTTCGTCGACGGGCAGGCCGCGGCGGCTCCGGCGAGGTGGTTCTCGACGTCGCCGGCTCCGCTCCCGGTGGACAGGAAGTTGATGCTCGCCGGATAGTTCACGGGGTAAACGGCCAGACTACGGCCACCCAGCAGAGGCGCCATCGCGTCAGCGAGCGCCTGGCCCACCCGGCCCACACCGGGGGGCTCGCCGGTTCCGCGGGCGAAGACCAGTTCCACGTCGGGGCAGTCGGCCGCCAACACCCGCGGCACCGCACCGGCGACCGTCATGGTGGTCAGTAGAGAAGCCACCGACACCGCGGCGGCCAGGAATCGTTCAGCCAAAGAACGCCGCCGCATCGTCATACCGGGACTGCGGCACCAGTTTGAGTTGGCGAACCGCGTCCACCAAGGCCACGCGGCCGATCTCCTCGCCCCGCAACGACACCATCATCCCGTACTCGCCGGCGTGGGCCGCGTCGGCCGCATTCACTCCGAACCTGGTCGCCAGCACCCGGTCGAACGAGGTCGGCGTCCCACCGCGCTGGATGTGGCCGAGCACGGTGACCCGGACCTCCTTGCGGATCCGCTTCTCCAACTCATAGCCCAATTGCTGGGCGACACCGGTGAAGCGTTCATGTCCGAACTCGTCGATTCCGCCCTGCCGCAGTTCCATCGATCCTTCGACGGGTTTGGCGCCCTCGGCCACCACACAGATGAAATGGGAGGCTCCGCGCTGGAACCGGTGGCGAACCAAGCGGCACACCTCCTCGACGTCGTAGGGCTGTTCCGGGATCAGCGTCATGTGGGCACCGGAGGCCAGCCCGGCGTTCAGCGCGATCCAGCCGGCATGTCTGCCCATCACCTCGACCAGCATCACCCGCTGGTGTGACTCCGCGGTGCTGTGCAGCCGGTCGATGGCCTCGGTGGCGATCTGCAGTGCGGTGTCGTGCCCGAACGTCACGTCGGTGCAGTCGATGTCGTTGTCGATCGTCTTGGGCACCCCGACCACGGGTACGCCCTCCTGACTGAGCCAGTGCGCCGCGGTCAGGGTGCCTTCGCCGCCGATCGGGATCAGTACGTCGATCCCGTTGTCCTCCAGGGTTTGTTTGATCTCGTCGAGACCGGCGCGCAACCGCTCGGGGTTCGTCCGGGCCGTGCCGAGCATGGTGCCGCCCTTGGCCAACAAACGCTCATTACGGCCGTCGTTGTGCAGCTGGACGCGCCGGTTCTCCAACAGCCCGTTCCACCCGTCGAGAAAGCCGACTACCGACGACCCGTAGCGGGCGTCGCAGGTCCGCACCACGGCACGGATCACGGCATTGAGGCCGGGGCAATCGCCACCGCCGGTAAGGACTCCGATGCGCATGGGCTCTATCTAACCTGCTCGATGCCGGGTGCGGGGCGCTTACACCGCCGTCGGCAACGGCCCCCGTGCCGCCTCGTAGGCCGCACCGACGCGGTAGAGCCGGTCGTCAGCCAGCGCCGGCGCCATGATCTGCAACCCGACCGGCATATTGTCGTCGGGCGACAGTCCGGAGGGCACCGACATTCCGCAGTGCCCGGCCAGGTTCAGGGGCAGCGTGCACAGGTCGAACAGATACATCGCCAACGGGTCGTCGACCTTCTCGCCCAGCCGGAAGGCGGTGGTGGGCGTCGCGGGCGACACCAGCACGTCGACGCTCTCATAGGCTCGGTCGAGGTCCGCGGCGATCAACGTGCGCACCTTCTGGGCCTGGTTGTAGTAAGCGTCGTAATATCCGGCCGACAGCGCGTAGGTGCCGATCATGATGCGGCGCTTGACCTCCGGGCCGAAACCGGCCGCACGGGTCAGTGCCATCACCTCCTCGGCGCTGTGGCTGCCGTCGTCGCCGACCCGCAGCCCGTAGCGCATGGCGTCGAAGCGGGCCAGGTTGCTGGAAACCTCCGACGGCAGGATCAGGTAGTAGGCCGACAGCGAGTGGTTCAGGTTCGGGCAGTCCACCTCGCGGACCTCGGCACCCAGCGCCCGCAGTTGGTCGACGGCCGCCTCGAACGAGGACAGCACGCCGGGCTGATAGCCCGCGCCTGAGGCCAACTGCGTGACGACGCCGATCCGCACCCCGCTGAGATCTCCGGAAGCACCCGCCAGTGCCGCGCCGACGACATCGGGGGTCGGGGTGGGCAGCGATGTCGCGTCCCGCGGATCGTGGCCGGCGATCACCGCATGCAGCAGGGCGGTGTCCAGCACGGTGCGCGCGCACGGTCCGCCCTGGTCCAGCGAGGAGGCGCACGCCACCAGGCCGTAGCGCGACACCGTGCCGTAGGTGGGTTTCACCCCGACGGTGGCGGTCAGCGCGGCGGGCTGTCTGATCGATCCGCCGGTGTCGGAGCCGATAGCCAGAGGCGCCTGGAAGGCCGCCAGCGCGGCCGCGCTGCCGCCGCCGGAGCCGCCCGGCACGCGTTCGACGTCCCAGGGGTTGCGGGTGGGGCCGTAGGCGGAGTTCTCGGTGGAGGAGCCCATCGCGAACTCGTCCATGTTGGTCTTGCCGAGGATCGGGATGCCCGCGGCGCGAATGTTGGCCGTCACCGTCGCGTCGTACGGCGACATCCAGCCTTCGAGGATCTTCGACCCGCAGGTCGTCGGCATGTCGATGGTGGTGAAGACGTCCTTGAGCGCCAGCGGAACCCCGGCCAGTGGCGAGGGCAGGTCATCCCCGGCCGCCACCGTCGCGTCGATCTCGGCGGCGGTGGCCAGCGCCTGCTCGGCTGCCACATGCAGGAAGGCGTGGTATCGGTCGTCGGTGGCGGCGATCTGGTCCAAGCAGGCCCGGGTGACCTCGACCGAACTGAGCTCCTTGGCGGCGATCTTGACGCTGAGCGTGGCGGCATCGAGGCGGATCACGTCGCTCACGCCTCCTCCCCCAAGATCTGCGGGACGGCGAAACGGCCCTCGTCGACGGCGGGAGCTTCGGCCAGCGCCTGCTGTCGGGTCAGGCTCTGCTGCACCACATCCCGTCGAGTGATATTGACCTCTCGCAGCGGGTTTCCGGTTGGTGCGACCCCCGTGACGTCGACGGCTTGAATCTGGCCGACGTAACCGAGTATCGCGTCGAGTTGGCCCGCGAACGAGTCGAGTTCGTCATCGGTCAGGGCCAGGCGGGCCAGCTTGGCCAACTTGGCCACATCCTGCCGGGAGATGGTGGACACGGTGTCTGAGCCTAGCGTCCGGCCGCGCGGGCGGAACATGACGCGGCGCCTCGGCGGGTGCCCGGCTAACGCACAGGGCCACGCCGCACGGCTCGAACCAGGACCGCAGTTGTGAAAAGGTGGCCACGTGCCGTCATATCTGCTGCGTGTCGAACTTGAAGACCGCCCCGGCAGCCTGGGTTCGCTTGCCGTCGCGCTGGGGTCGGTGGGGGCCGACATCCTGTCGCTGGACGTTGTGGAGCGCGGAACCGGATACGCCGTTGACGACCTGGTGGTCGATCTTCCCAATGGCGCGATGCCCGACATGCTCATCAGCGCCGCCGAGGCCCTGCGTGGAGTGCGGGTCGACGCCATCCGCCCCCACACCGGACTGCTGGAAGCGCATCGCGAACTCGAACTCATCGACCACGTCGCCGCCGCGGGCGTTCGCACGGCGAAGCTCCAAGTGCTCGTGGATGAGGCACCCCGGGTGCTGCGGGTGAGCTGGTGCACCGTGTTGCATCTCACAGCCACCGGCCCGGAACGGGTGGTGGGCAGTCCCGGCGCACCTGAAACCCGGGCGGCGGCCACGCCGTGGCTGCCGCTGGACAAGCCCGCCGCGCTGGACGGTGCGGCGAGCTGGGTTCCGCCGCTGTGGCGCGATATGCACACGACGCTGGCGGCGGCTCCGCTCGGCGATCCCGGTACCGCCATCGTGCTGGGGAGGATGGGCGGACCGGAATTCCGGCCCTCAGAGGTGGCCCGGTTGGGCTACCTTGCCGGCATCGTGGCCGGCCTCTTGGGCTAAGGCCGAGTTGGAACCGGTCTAGCCCGGCGCCCCGGGCTCGCCGGTCGTGCCGCCGGCCAGTAGCGCGCGGAAGCCGTCCTCGTCCAAGACAGGCACCCCGAGTTCGACGGCCTTGTCGTATTTGGTGCCGGGTGCGTCCCCAGCCACCACGAACGATGTCTTCTTCGAGACCGAACCCGCCGCCTTACCGCCCCGGACGAGGATCGCTTCCCTGGCCTGATCGCGAGAAAAGCCGGCCAGCGACCCGGTCACCACGATAGTCAGGCCTGCCAGGGTCGGTTCGATATCGGTATCGCGTTCATCGGCCATCCGTACCCCGGCCGCCCGCCACTTTTCGATTATCGCCCGGTGCCAGTCCACCTCGAACCACTCCTGCAACGCGGCGGCGATCGTTGGTCCGACACCCTCGACGTCGGCCAGTTGCTCCTCGGTGGCCTCCATGATCGCCGCCAGACTCCCGAAGGCCGTAGCCAACGCACGGGCCGCTGTGGGCCCGACGTGCCGGATCGACAGCGCCACCAGAATCCGCCACAGGGGGCGGTTCTTGGCCTTCTCGAGGTTGGCCAGCAGACGATTCGCGTTTGCCGACAATTCGCCTTTCGTGGTCCGGAAGAATTCGGCCTTGGCCAGGTCGTCGCTGGTCAGGTCGAACAGATCACCCTCGTCGCTGATGACGCCGGCCGCCAGCAGCGCGACCGCCGCCTCGTAACCCAGACCCTCGATGTCGAGGGCTCCACGCCCTGCGATATGGAAGACCCGTTCACGCAGCTGAGCCGGACAGGTTCGGGCATTCGGGCAGCGGATGTCGACGTCACCCTCCTTGGCCGGGGCCAGCGCGGTGCCGCACTCCGGGCAGTGGGTGGGCATGACGAACGCGCGTTCGGTTCCGTCGCGCAGGTCGACGACGGGACCGAGCACCTCAGGGATGACGTCGCCGGCCTTACGGATCACCACGGTGTCGCCGATCAACACGCCTTTCCGCTTGACCTCCGAGGCGTTGTGCAAGGTGGCCAGGCTCACCGTCGATCCGGCGACCCGCACCGGGTCCATGAACGCGAACGGGGTCACCCGGCCGGTTCTCCCGACGTTGACCCGAATGTCCCGAAGTCTGGTCTGCGCCTCTTCCGGCGGGTACTTGTAGGCCACCGCCCACCGCGGTGCGCGGGAGGTGGCTCCCAGTCGGCGCTGCTGAGCGAACTCGTTGAGTTTTACCACCACGCCGTCGATTTCGTGTTCGATGGCGTGCCGGCGCTCTCCCCAGTACTCGATGCGCTCCCGGACCGCGTCCAGGCCGCGTACCAGGCTGGTGTTGGCGGAGACCGGCAGCCCCCAGGCCTTGAGTGCGACGTAGGCGTCCTGCAGGGTCCCCGGACCGAAACCGTCAGTGAATCCGATTCCGTGACAGATCATCCGCAGCGGCCGGCGCGCGGTCACCGCCGGGTTCTTCTGCCGCAGCGAGCCGGCGGCGCTGTTGCGGGGATTGGCGAACGGCGCCTTTCCTTCGGCGACCAGACTGGCGTTGAGGTTCTGGAAGTCGGCGACCATGAAGAACACCTCGCCACGGACCTCAAGGATGGCCGGAACGGGGAAATCGGCTGCCGGGGTGAGTGTTTCGGGGATGTCGTCGATGGTGCGGGCGTTGAGCGTGACATCTTCCCCGACCCGGCCGTCGCCGCGGGTGGCGGCTCGCTCGAGGCGGCCGTCCCGGTACACCAGGGCGATGGCCACCCCGTCGACCTTCAGCTCACACAGATATTTGGGCTCAGGGCCGATCTCGCCTTCCACCCGGCCGGCCCATGCCGCCAGTTCATCGGCATTGAACACGTCATCGAGGCTCAGCATCCGCTCAAGGTGTTCAGCGGCGCTGAAATCGGTCGCAAAGCCGGCGCCGCCGACAAGCTGCGTCGGCGAGTCGGGCACCCGCAGCCCGGGATACCGTTCTTCCAGAGCAGCCAGCTCGTTGAAAAGGGCGTCGAAGTCGGCGTCGGAGACGACCGGGGCGTCCTTGATGTAGTAGCGGAACTGATGACCGCGAACCTCGTCGGCCAGTTGCTGCCAGCGCCGGCGCACATCCGGGTCGATCGGATCGGTGTCCGAGTCGTCGGGAACCACCCTCGCAGGCTAACCGCATCCCCCGGCGGCGGCCCGATCCGGGGCCAGCGCAACCGGGTTTCGCCAATGGGGCTGATCGGGGACATCGGCTGTTGTTTCATTGGCGAATGACGGTGGCTTCACGAACGTCCCCACGGTGGTTGAGCATGCGAGCGGTCGCCGGCACCGGCCTGCTGCTCGCCGCGTGCGCTTCTCCTCCTGCACCCCCGGACGGGGAGGCCGCGGTGACGCCCGCGCCACTGACGTGGACACGGTGCGGCGAGCTTCCGGGTGAGGTTCGCGAATGCTCAACCCTGGCAGTGCCACTCGACTACGCAGATCCCGACGGCCCGACGATCGACTTGGCGCTGGCGAGGATCCCGGCCCGCGGGCCCGGCGAGAAGTTGGGCTCGATCCTGGTCGACCCGGGAGGTCCCGGCATCTCCGGGGTGGACGAGATTCTGACGCTGCCCAGCCAACTCAGCGATGAGGTGGAGGCGCGGTATGACATCGTGGGCTGGGACCGACGCGCGGTGGGCAAGAGCAGTCCGCTGTGGTGCCGCACGCCGGAGGAGATGGGCGCCTACGCACGTGACCTGGCGAGCGCACAATGGTCGACGTCGGCCGACTCACCCGACATCGAGCGCTGGACTGCGCAGGCCCGCGCCTTCTCAGCTGGGTGCGAGACCAGAAATCCCGATCTGGTGGGCCACATCGGAACCCGTGATTCGGCCCGCGACATGGAGTCGATCCGGGTGGCGCTAGGCGAGCCAGCAATGAACTACGTCGGCTGGTCGCACGGCACGAAGCTGGCGGCGTTGTACATCGACGCCTATCCCCAGCGTGTCGGTCGCATGGTGCTGGACAGTGCGATCGATCCGTCGCTGTCGATCTACGAGTACAACCGGGGACAGTCTCAGGCCCTGGAAGCCCAGCTGATGCGATTCGTGGACTATTGCACCGAATCCGGCGACTGCCCGTTGCCGCCCGACCATGCCGCCGCCACCGCCGCGCTCAAGACCTACCTGCTGTCCCTGCCCGCCGAGGGCACCGACCCGAAGACCGCCACCCGGGCCGATGCGATGGCCGCACTCGGCGATGCCATGTATGTGCCGCCGGACTCCTTCCCCGTTCTCCTCCAGGCGTTGCGTGACGGCCTGGCCGGAGACGGCGCCGGGCTCATCGAACTCGGCGGATTGCGGGACTCCACGTCCAACAAGCTCCAAGCGCTGTATGCCATCAACTGCTACGACTCAGGCCCCACCCCCGATGTCACCGAGACAGCGAACCTGGCCGCCCAATGGAACTCCGACACCCCCATTTTCGGGTCCGTCAACGCGTGGGGTGGTCTGCGCTGCAACAACTTTCCTGCCCACGACCCGATCGGGCCCAAGCCGGTGCGTGGTGCGGGCGCGCCACCGGTCATCGTCGTCGGAGCACTGGATGACGGAGCGACCCCGATCGCCTGGTCCAGGGCCCTGGCCGAGCAACTGGTATCGGCCCGGTTGGTGGTCGCCGATACCGACGTGCACTCGGTCTATCCGGCCTACAACCGCTGCGTCACCGCCATCGTCGACACCTACCTGCTGGACGGGGTCGCTCCACCGCGGGTCTCGGACTGCCCCGCGGACTGACGTCGGCTAGACCGCGGCGGGGTCCTGGATCAGCGCGTCTCCGGCTCGCTGGGTTAAGACGGTCGCCGTCCGCGCCCACGCCGCGGTGGCCCCGACCAGCCCACCTACTGGACTCAGACCAACCCGTTCGGCGAGCACCGAACGCGGAAAGCCCAATCGGTCGGTCACTGCTGCCGCGGCAGCTGCCGCCTGTTCGTAGCTGGGCACGGGCTCGACGGATGCGGCGGGCACCACACCGAGTACCGCAGTGCGACCGGAGTCGATAAAGCCACCGAGGCCGTCGCGGCCACGATCGTCGAGCGCCGCGGGGTCGACGCTGACCGCCCTCACGGCGCTGCGATGCAGCACCTCCCACGGGATGTCGCCGGAGCCGCAATGCACGAGTACCTCACCGCCCACAGTCGTCACGCACTCGTCGAGCAACGCGACGGCGCTGGACTCATCGACCGGGTGCACCGGAGTCAAGAAACTCGTCCCCGCCAGCCGGCCGGCCAACGCGGCGGGCAACAGCGGTTCGTCCAACTGGATGACGACCGTCGTCGAGAGTCGGCGCTCAAGATCAGTGCGGTGGAGCGCCACCCCCTCGGCCAGCGAGGTGGTGAGATCCCGGACCGCACCACGGTCGGTGATGGCGCGATGCCCGTTGGCCAACTCCAGCATCGCGGCCAGGGTGACGGGTCCTGGGCACTGCACCTTCACCGACCGGCCGGATTGCGTCCCGCCGGCTGTGACCCAAGCCTCCTCTAGAGCGTCGAGATCTTCACCCAGCAGGCTGACCGATCGCCGGTTGACCGCGCCGGGTCGGGCAACCAGCCGATAGCCGCGCGGCACGGTGTCGATGGCGATGTCGACCAGCAGCGCACCGGCGCGGCCGATCATGTCGGCTCCGATCCCCCGATCGGGCAGTTCCGGGAGATACGGCAGCCGGTGAAGTTCGCCGACGATGATCTCCGCGGCGGCGCGCACCGAACGTCCCGGCCAGGAGCCGATACCGGTTGCGGCGGCGAAGACTGTCACCGCCCGAACCTACGCTGTGGGGTGCGGACGCGACGTCCTCGCGGGCTGCACGCGACCCTCACCGGCTCGCGAGCTCGACACAGCGCGACGCTGGGATCCCGTCGGTCTGCTCGACGCGGATTGGCTCCGGCTCCGCGATGTGGTCTGGTCAGCGCCGCGCACCGAGGGGCGAGCCCGCACGACCCCGGGCTCGGCGGCCAAGGAGGCAGCGGGCTCAGGGGTGACGGCGGCGGACTGCTGATCCTCGACCTGTTGCTGGGGGGTGGGGCGGTCGTAGCTCGCCTCGATCTGGTCCCGCAACGGAGCATCGAGTGCGTCGGCCACCGCGCCCAACCCGACCCAGCGCAGAGGGGTCAGTAGTGGCAGCCGGTCGTTGCCCACCATCGTGTAGGTCATCGTGCCGTTCTGCCAGGTCACCAGGTTCCCTGCCGATCTCTCCGCCTCGAGGTCCAGCTCGTCGTAGACGGTCGGATGGACGAGGAACATCCCGGCGACGGCGTTAGCGGCCGCCAGCAGGCTGAATCGAGCCGGCCAATCGGCCCAGCCGTCGTACTGGCTCCACAGTTCGGTCACGGCGAAACCGGAATCGGTCGGGACCCTCGGGGCCCAGGGAACCCCATAGGTGTTCTCCGGGTCGCCGACGAGAAGGAAGGACGTCTCTTGCGGGTCGACTGCGGAGGTCGCGGCATAGTTACGCAGCCAGAAGCCGGCGATCTGGGCGCCTTGGGAGAACCCGAAGACCAATTTCTCGCCGTTATCGGCGACGAGGCGGTCATTGAGGGTGGCCGCTCCCGCGGATATCGGCCCGTCCTCTCCGAAGACCCCATAACGATGGGACAGGTCCAGCGACGCCGCCGTCGGAACCCGCTCGCAGTCGTACACTTCGCACAGGGCACCGCCGAACAGGGCGGCGGTCGACTCGACGACGTTGAGGTTCAGCGGTTCGACGGTGTAGGCGGTGGCCGCGGCCGCGGTGGAGGCCGCCGCTCCCCCCGCCATGATCAGCGCGGCAGTCAGCGCCGCTGCCGGAGCCCACGCTCTCATTCGGGGTTTCCCTCCTCCGATACCGACAGTGTTGCGCTGCCGAGCACTTCATCACCGTCCGGGTCCGGCCGGTACAGCACCATCATCTGGCCCGGCGCCACTCCGCGCAGTGGATCCCGCAAGCTGACCCGCAGCGAGCCGTCGACCACTTCGGCTACCCCGGCCGCGATCCCACCATGAGCTCGGATCTGGACTTCACAGTCGATGTGGCCGACCGGCACCCGGCCGGAGGTGAACACCGGCCGGCGCCCGGTCACGGTCCACACCTCGAGGTCTTCCACCGGACCGACCCGCACCGTTGCCGCGGCGGGATCGATCGCGGTGACGTAGCGGGGCCTGCCGTCCGGACCGGGACCGGCGATCCCCAGACCCTTACGCTGGCCGATGGTGAACCCGTGGACCCCGTCATGGCGGGCGAGTATCCGTCCAGACTCGTCGATCACCGAACCGGGACGAACCCCGATTCGCTCACCGAGGAACGCCCGGGTGTCACCGGAGGGGATGAAGCAGATGTCGTGGCTGTCCGGCTTCTCGGCTACCGCCAAGCCGCGTTCAGCAGCCTCGCGCCGGATGGCGGGCTTGCTGGTGTCGCCAACCGGAAAAACCGCCCGGCGAAGTTGCTCGGCACTGAGAACCCCGAGAACGTAGGACTGGTCCTTGTCGCGATCCACCGCCCTCCGCAGTCTCCCCTGCGCGAGCCGTGCGTAATGGCCGGTGGCAACGGCATCGAATCCCAGCGCGACCGCCCGGGCGGCCAGCGCGGAGAACTTGATCGCCTCGTTGCATCGGACGCACGGGTTGGGCGTCTCGCCGCGAGCGTAGGAGGAAACGAAGTCGTCGACCACCGCGGCCTTGAACGCATCGGCGAAATCCCAGACGTAGAAAGGGATTCCGAGGACGTCGGCGACTCTGCGGGCATCGCCGGCGTCTTCCTTGGAGCAGCAGCCACGGGAGCCGGTGCGCAACGCCCCGGGAGCGCTGGACAACGCAAGGTGCACGCCCACGACATCATGCCCGGCGTCGACCATCCTGGCTGCGGCGACCGAGGAGTCCACCCCGCCGCTCATCGCGGCAAGGACCCTCATCGCACGCTGCCCGGCACGGCGGTCCCGGACCCAGCGAGCGCGGCCTGCCGTGCCCGCTCGACCACTGCCGGCAGAATCGCCAGCAGCGCATCGACGTCGGTAGCAGTACTGTTGTGGCCCAAGGATATTCGCAGAGACCCGCGTGCCTCACCGGCATCCTTGCCCATCGCGAGCAGGACGTGCGAGGCCTGCGCGACCCCGGCCGTGCAGGCGGACCCGGTCGAGCATTCGATCCCGTTCGCGTCGAGCAGCATCAGCAGCGAATCACCTTCGCAACCGCGGAAGGTCAGATTGACGTTGCCGGGCAGTCGATGGCCGCCCCTGGGGGCGGCACCGTTGAGAACGACGTCATCGACGGTGCCCAGCACACCGTCGACGATGCGATCCCGAAGCGCCGCCAGGTGCACACACGTCTCCTGCAGTGCACCGACCGCGGCCTCCGCCGCCACGGCCGTCGCGACCGCACCCGGTACGTCCGGCGTGCCGGACCGTACGTCGCGCTCCTGTCCGCCCCCGTGCAGCAGTGGCACGCACGCGGTGTCGCGACGAAGGAGTAGGGCACCCGTCCCGGTGGGGCCGCCGAACTTGTGGGCAGTGATGCTCATCGCCGCCAGTCCGGAACCGGAGAAGTCCACCGGGATCTGGCCGACGGCCTGGACTGCGTCGCTGTGCACGGGCACACCGAACTCCGCCGCCACGGCCGTGATCTCCGGGATCGGCATGATCGTGCCGACCTCATTGTTTGCCGTCATCACCGTGACAAGTGCGACGTCGTCGTGGCGGACGAGAATGTCCCGCAACGCCGCCGGCGCAACGGAACCGTCGGCGGCGGTGGGCATGATGCTGGCCACAGCACCCTCATGGTCGACCAGCCAGCCGACTGCATCCAGCACGGCATGGTGTTCCACCGCAGTGGTGACAATGCGCCGCCGCCGCGGATCAGCATCGCGTCGGGCCCAGAAGATGCCTTTGACGGCGAGATTGTCGCTGTCGGTGCCACCGGCGGTGAAGATCACCTCCGAGGGCCGTGCGCCAAGTCGTGCCGCCAGACTCTCCCGGGACTCCTCCAGCCGGCGCCGGGCCGTGCGTCCAGCAGTGTGCAGCGATGAGGCGTTTCCGACGTCCGCCATCGCAGCGACCATCGCCTCGATGGCTTCCGGGCGCATCGGGGTGGTGGCGGCGTGGTCGAGATAGACCGAGCGGCTGTGGCTCATGACCTGCTTAGGATACCGGCGCGCCCAGCGCAGCCGAACAGACGCAAAGTCCCCCGACGCGCCGAGCGTGCGGGGGACTTTGCGCCGACTCCTCAGCGCCCGCTAGCGCGGACGCATCGTCGTCAGCCCCGCCCAACTGGCCGACTCCTCAGCGCCCGCTAGCGCGGACGCATCGTCGTCAGCCCTTACGCGCCTTGACGGCCTCCGTCAACTGGGGGGCGACGTTGAACAGGTCACCGACGATGCCATAGTCGGCGATCTCGAAGATCGGCGCTTCCTCATCCTTGTTGACCGCAACTATCGTCTTTGAGGTCTGCATACCTGCCCGGTGCTGGATCGCTCCCGAGATGCCCAGGGCGATGTACAGCTGCGGAGCGACGGTCTTGCCGGTCTGGCCGATCTGGAACTGGCCCGGATAGTAGCCGGAGTCCACCGCGGCACGGGAGGCACCGACGGCCCCTCCCATCGAATCGGCGAGCTGCTCCACCACGCTGAACTTCTCCGCGCTGCCCACGCCGCGCCCGCCGGCGACCACGATGCTGGCCTCGGTGAGCTCCGGCCGGTCACCGGCGACCGCGGGCTGCCGGGCGGTGATCCGAGTGGCGTTGGCGGCCGGAGCCGGAACCTCGACACTGACCTGTTCGCCCGCACCGGCGGCCGGAGCGGGCTCGACCGCGCCGGGGCGCACGGTGATCACCGGCACGTCTCCGGTCACCTTCGCCTCGACGGTGAACGCGCCGCCGAAGATCGAATGCACCCCGGTACCGTCTGCCCTGACGTCGACGACATCGGAGAGCACACCGGAGCCCATTCGCGCCGCCAGGCGTCCCGCGATCTCCTTACCGTCTGCAGTCGCCGGGATCAGCACCGCCGCCGGAGCGGCCGACTCGGTCAGGTTGGCGAGCACATCGACGAACGGAGTGATCAGATAGTTCTCTGCGTCGGCGGACTCGGCGACGTAGATCTTGGCCGCACCCGCGGCTTTGAGGTCGTCGATCAACGGAGCGGCAGTGCCGGGAGCGCCGATCACCACCGCCGACGGCTCACCCAGGACACGAGCAGCGGTGAGGAGCTCGGTGGTGACCTTCTTGACCGTTCCGTCGGAGTGCTCGACGAGGACAAGTACTTCAGCCATTGCAGTTCTCTTTCTCGGAAGTCGTTGAGTTAGATGATCTTCTGGGCGACCAGATACTCGGCGATCCTGGTGCCGCCGTCACCTTCGTCGGCCACCTTCTCACCTGCCGTCTTCGGCGGCTTGGGCGTGGAGTTCAGGACGGTAGATCCGGCGTTGTCGCGACCGACCTCGTCGGCCTCGACTCCGATGTCGGCCAGCGTCAGGGTGGTCACTTCCTTCTTCTTGGCGGCCATGATCCCCTTGAAGGACGGAAAACGCGGCTCGTTGATCTTCTCGGTGACGCTGACGATCGCCGGCAGCGTCGCCTCGACGCTGAAGACGCCCTCGTCGGTCTCCCGCTCTCCGGTGATCTTGTCGCCCTCGACGGTGACCTTGCGCATATGCGTCAGCTGCGGCAGTCCCAGGTACTCGGCGAGGATCGCCGGAACAGCACCCCCGGTACCGTCGGTGGCCTCGTTGCCGGCTATGACCAGTTCGACGCCCTCGACCGCACCCATCGCGCGGGCGAGCGCCCACCCGGTCTGCACCATGTCCGAACCGTGCATCTGATCGTCGAGCAAGTGCACACCCTTGTCGGCGCCCATCGACAGCGCCTTGCGGATCGCTTCGGCGGCACGCGCCGGTCCCGCGGTCAGCACGGTTACCGTGCTCGCAGCCGGGTCACCGCCGGCAGCGATCTCCCTCTCCTTGATCAGCAGCGCTTCCTCGACGGCGCGCTCATTGATCTCGTCCAGTACGGCATCGGCCGCATCGCGATCCAACGTCCAATCACCGGTGGAGAGCTTGCGCTCCGACCACGTGTCTGGAACCTGTTTGATCAGCACCACGATGTTCGTCATCGCTCTCTCGGTCCTCCTGGCAGGCGTCCGGCGGCCGGCCGGCCGCAGGGTCTGGTCTGTTCACCGCTGACCACATCATGTTACTAGCGGGTAACTTGTGGTGGTTCGCACCCTAACGATAGCGGGCCGGAACGGGTGTTCCCGCAGGCCCGACGACACCCGGCAGGTTGGGTATCTGGAGGTTTCGACGTTAGCCTGCGTGGCGATGAGCGCGCACCCGACCGGCCCCGTTGAACCGGGCCTCCCGCTGACCGGCGAGCGGACCGTCCCCGGACTGGCGGAGGAGAACTACTGGTTTCGCCGCCACGAAGTGGCATACCAGCATTGTGTTGGTATATGCGCAGGTCAAGAGGTTCTCGAAGCAGGGTGTGGGGAAGGCTACGGCGCCGCCCTACTGGCTTCGGCGGCACGCCGTGTGGTGGCCGTCGACTACGACGCGGCAACCGTCGCGCACGTGCGCTCCCGGTACCCGTCCGTGGAGGTGGTGGAGGGAAACCTGGCGGCGTTGCCGGTTCCCGACGCGTCGGTCGATGTTGTGGTGAACTTCCAGGTCATCGAGCATTTGTGGGATCAGCCACAGTTCATTACCGAATGCTTACGGGTGTTGCGCCCGGGCGGCGCGCTGCTGATGTCGACTCCGAATCGGATCACCTTCACCCCCGGGAGCGAGACCCCGGTCAATCCGTTCCACACCCGCGAACTCAACGCCGCCGAACTGGCCGAACTGCTCACCGCCGGGGGTTTCGCCCTGCGCTCGGTGTCGGGCGTCTTCCACGGTCCGGGTCTGGCCGAACTCGACTCCCGCCACGGCGGTTCGATCATCGACGCCCAGATCACCCGCGCGCTGGCCGACGCACCGTGGCCGCCGGACTTGCTGGCCGACGTCGCCGCCGTCCGCTGTGCGGACTTCGAGATCATCGATTCCGCCGAGCGGAACATCGACGACAGCCTGGACCTGCTGGCGATCGCGGTGCGTCCGTGACGGGGGCCGACCTTGTCTGAGGTACCCGGCCAGTTCTCTTTGGTGCTGCACACCCATCTGCCGTGGCTGGCGCACCACGGACGCTGGCCGGTCGGCGAGGAGTGGCTCTATCAATCCTGGGCGGCGTCCTACCTGCCGCTGGTCCGGGTGTTGCGGGAACTGGCTGTCGAGGGCCGCCGCGGGGTTGTGACGCTGGGGATGACCCCGGTCGTCACCGCCCAACTCGACGACCCCTACTGCCTCGACGGGATGCACCGCTGGCTGGCGAACTGGCAGCTGCGCGCACAGGAGGCCGCCACCGTGCACACCCCGACCGGCGCCGCAGCCGGATCGGCGACGACGCCGGAGGCGTTGCGGCAGTTCGGGGTTCGCGAGCACGCTGAAGCCAGCTCCGCGTTGGAGGAGTTCACCGCGCTGTGGCGGCACGGGGCCAGCCCACTACTGCGCGAGCTCATCGAATCCGGCACGGTGGAACTGCTGGGCGGGCCGCTGGCGCATCCCTTCCAGCCGTTACTGGCATCGCGACTGCGGGAGTTCGCGCTGCGGGAGGGCCTTGCCGACGCGGGCCAGCGCTTCGGTCACACCCCGGCCGGGATCTGGGCGCCGGAATGCGCCTACGCACCCGGGATGGAGTACGGATACCGCGACGCCGGCGTCCACCACTTCATGGTCGACGGTCCGTCGCTGCACGGCGACACCGCCCTGGGCCGTCCGGTCGGCGACAGCGGCGTCGTCGCGTTCGGTCGCGACCTGCAGGTCAGTTACCGGGTGTGGTCACCCAAGTCGGGGTACCCCGGGCACGCCGCCTACCGCGATTTCCACACCCATGACCATCTGACCGGATTGAAGCCGGCCCGGGTCACCGGCCGGGCGGTGCCCGCCGAGGCCAAGGCGCCCTACGACCCGGTTCGCGCCGACCACGCTGTCGACGGCCATGTCGCCGACTTCGTCGATCTGGTTCGCACCCGGCTCATCAGCGAGTCAGACCGCATCGGCCGGCCTGCCCACGTCGTCGCAGCGTTCGACACCGAACTCTTCGGACACTGGTGGTACGAGGGCCCGACCTGGCTGG
>JAGQTS010000111.1 GCA_020438895.1 Mycobacterium sp. | reverse complement strand
GGACGAGGCGGGTGAGGAGCGAGACATTGGGGGATGCCGGGCGAGGAACGAGCCCGTAGGAGGAAGGCGGCTGTCGAGTCTTCGTCATCGGCCAGGAGCCTCACCGGTAGGGTCATCCCCATGTCGGATCTGCCATTGATGTCAGGTTTCCCACCTGCGCAGGAAGCGCGTGTGACCCTTCTGAACTGGCAGGAACCACCGTTCAACCGCTGGTCATTTCAGCACCTGCGGGAGCTGATCCCCACGCAGAGAATCTCGCGCGGTTACGGCAAGCCCATGCCACTGCCGCTGCATCCGGCCCCGTTGAATCCCAACGACGTGGAAGTACAGCGGCTCGAGGGTATGGGAACCTTGTCCGACGTACTGGCGGAGACATGGACCGACGCCGTGGTGATCCTGCACGATGGCCGGATCGTCCTGGAGGGCTACGGCAACGGGATGGCCCCCGATACTCCGCACCTGCTGATGTCGGTGACGAAGTCAGTGGTCGGTTGTATCGCGGGCATCCTCGTCGAGCGTGGCGATCTGGACCCGGAGCGGGCGGCCGAGTCCTACGTACCGGAGGTGGCCGGCTCGGGGTACGGCGATGCGCGCGTTCGCGACCTACTCGACATGAGAACCGGGGCCGCGTTCAGCGAGGAGTACACCAATCCCGATGCCGAGGTACGGGTGATGGAGCGTTACATGGGCTGGCGGCCCGGCCTGAGCCCCGGCGAGAACGGCGGCATGTACGCCTACCTCGCGACCCTGGGATCAGCGGGTCCGCACGGCGGTACCTTCGTCTACCGCTCAGCGGACACCGACATGCTCGGCTGGGTCTGTGAACGTGCCGCGGGCACCCGGATGGCAGATCTGATCTCCTCCCTGTTGTGGCATCCGCTCGGAGCCGAGTTCAATGCCGAGATCACTTGCGACGGAGTTGGTTCGGCGATTCACGACGGCGGCATGTCGGCGACGGCGCGGGATATGGCCCGATTCGGCCAGCTGTTGCTTGACGATGGCTTCCGCGACGCCATGCCGGTGGTTCCGAGTCACTGGCTGTCCGCGGCCCGCGCGCTGGATCCTGATATCCGTGGCGCATTCGCGGCATCGGATTCCGAACCGGTGCTGACCGGCGGGTGGTACCGCAATCAGTTCTGGTTCGTTCCGGGGGCGGTCGGGGACCTGCAGCTTTGCCTGGGAATCCATGGCCAGATGGTGCTGGTCGACCGCGCCACCCGAACGGTTTCCGTGAAGTTGTCGACATGGCCCAGTGCACAAGCAGCCGCGTACCTCATTGACACGATTCGGGCGTTCGCGGCGACAGGTCGGCACTTGGCCGGACTTGATGGCCGTGCAAGCGACCGAATGGTGGGTACCGGACCGATCGGCGTCGTGGAGGGACGCGAGCGGGGGCAGAGCTAAGCCGGACCGCCCGAGTGATGGCCGGTTACTTCACGAAGCTGATCGGAACCACTGTGGGTGCCTTGGGAAGCGGCTCGCTGACGTACATCGAACGGATGCCGTTGATGTAGTTGCGACTGCGAGTCGTGAGTCCCTCGTCCGTCTGCATGCGGCCCTTGGTGACCAGGATGCCCAGATCGGCACCCTTGAACCGGTAGTCGCCGGGTCCGTACACCCGCATGTAGAAGCACTCGTCCTCATGAGTGACGTCGTGCCAGTCGTTCGTTACCCCCACAAAGTTCAGGGTGCCGTCCTCGCTGAGGCGGTAGCGGCCGGTCGTCGGTGCCGCCAAGATCCGCTCGACAGAGTCGTTGGGTTCCTTCATGATCAGCTGTGCCCAGACGTCGACCGCGGCAAGTTCCCGCCACCGGTCGTTGATCTCGTCGACATCCAGGGTGTAATCGACCCCCATGAATTCCAGCAGGTGGAACAGGAACAGCGGGATGTCGGAGTATGCGCCCGCGGTGACGTTCGTCATCGACGATGCACCGGAGATCCGGGGATTGAGTTCACCCAGGTAAACCTCATCGGAGTCCAGATCGACGAGGACGTCGACCTCGAAGAACCCGCGGTAGCCCTCATCACGAAGGCGGTCCCCGAGCCTGCGGACATGCCCGATGGCTGTGGCCCGGTGGGCCTCTGAGAGCGCTTCGGGGAAGAGGTCGTTTCCACACCAGCCGCCGCGGTAGGGGGTCAACTCGGGGTAGCCGGTCAGGTCGGTCATGAACGGGCCCACCACGGTGCCGTGGCGGGTGTTCACCGCTTCGACGGCCACCGCCCGGTTGTTGATCCGCTTCATGATCTTCAGTTCTTCGTCGACGACATCTTCGCTGCACCGGTCCCAGTCGGATTCAGATGCGATGAAGAAGGTCGTCTTTCCCGAGTCGCCGTACGGGGTCTGCACCACGAGATCGGTACCGAGGCCATGCCGCCCGGCTAGGTCGATCAGCTTCTCGTAGCTGTCGGCGCGACCCAGGACGTTGGGAACCGACGGCGCCCCGGCCTGCTCGCCGAGTTTGGTCGTGACGATCTTGGAGTCCAGGTGCCGGCGCAGTTCGTCCTTCGGCAGGATGAGGTTGTAGTCGAGTTCCTCGCAGATCTGCTCGGTTTCGGCGTCGAAGAAGACCATCGCGACCATGGGCCGTAATCCAGTTGCCGCACAGCGTGATTCGATGAATCGCTGAACCTCGGGGTCGCGCAGCAGGTAGTTGACGATCTCTTCGCTGCTTTGGAACTCGACATAGGGCCGACTGGAGGGCACGAACACCCGCGGATGCGCTCCGTCCCAGGAGTCGTGGTAGACGATGTACTCGAAACCGCGCACCCAGCGATCAATGCCCAGGAGGTTGAACGCCGTCGGGCTGACGAAGAAGATCGGCTGTTCGTTGGTCCGGAAAAAGGTGCGCATTTCGGAGATGCCGTTGAGCCCTCTGGACCCGAACACCTTCGAAAACAAACCCTGTCGCTCGCTCATGTCCGCCTCGCCTTCACCTCGCCGCAAATTGTGGCATGGCAGGGACAAAGCCGCGCCGAAACGGTGTAATGGAGGCCCATACACGAGGAGAGTCGATGACCCCGCACCCCCTGGATCCGCTGTCCGCCGATGAGTTTCGCCGGGTAGCGGCGATCCTCCGTCGCGATGCGGGCGTCACCGACCGCTTCCGATTCACCTCGATCGAGCTCAAGGAGCCGGCAAAGGCCTATGTGAAGGCCTGGACGCCCGGTGATCCGATTGCCCGGTCAGCCCTCACGGTCCTGCTCGACCGCTCCGAGAACGAGACCTTTGAGGCGACCGTCGATCTCCGTGCGGACAAAGTGGTGTCCTTCGAGCACATTCCCGGAGTGCAGCCGAACTTCACCCTCGATGAGTTCCACGAGGTCGACGCGGCGATGCGCAAGCACCCCGACGTCATCGCTGCTCTCGCCGAGCGTGGTTTCACCGACATGGATCTGATCCTCATCGACACCTGGACCTACGCCAAGGCGCTGATGCCGACGAAGTACCGGGACCGCCGACTGGGCTGGTGCGACCTGTGGGCCAGGGCGACACCGGAAGGAAACCCGTACGGACATCCGGTTTCCGGACTGAAGCTGGTCGTGGACATGAATACCCTCGAGCTCTTGGAGATAGAGCAGGACCACGACCACGGTCATCCCGAGGTGGACTGCGAGTACGTGCCGTCGGTACGCGGCGGTGAGCCCCGCACAGATCTCAAGGCGCTGCACATCACCCAGCCCGACGGGCCGTCGTTCACGCTGGACGGTACCGAACTGAAATGGCAGGACTGGACCCTGCGACTGGGTTTCAACTACCGGGAAGGTCCCGTTCTCTATCAGTTGGCCTTCGATGACGGCGGCACCAAACGGGAAGTCGCCTATCGCCTTTCGCTCGCCGAGATGGTGGTGCCCTATCGTGACCCGAGCTTCGATCACTACCGGCGCACCGCCTACGACATCGGTGAGTGGGGGTTGGGTTACATGACCACCTCGCTGGAGTTGGGTTGCGACTGTCTCGGAGAGATCGTCTACGTCGATGCCACGCTGCCCGATTCCAAGGGGGAGCCCTACACCGTCCGTAACGCGATCTGCCTGCATGAAGAAGACAACGCGGTGATGTGGAAACACGTCGACCATCAGACCGGGGCCGAAGTCCGGCGGCAGCGGCGGATGGTGATCTCCTGCCATGCGACCGTCGCCAACTACGAGTACCTCGTCTACTGGCGGCTCTACCAGGATGGCAACATCGAGTGTGAGATCCGCGCCACCGGGATCATGGTCACGACGCCGTTCCCGGACGGACAGCAACCACCCGCGTACGGGACGGTGGTCGATACCAACACCTACGCGCCGTTCCATCAGCACTTCTTGGTGGCCCGGCTGGACTTGGACGTCGATGGCGAGGGCAACACTGTCATGGAGGTCGACTCGATGGGGTTGCCCGTCTCGCCGGACAACCCCCACGGATTGGCGGTCGTCAACAAATCGACCCCGATAGCCTCCGAGGCCGAAGCCGCGCGCGACTTCGACTGGTCGACGCAGCGTTCCTGGAAGGTGGTGAACCCCAACAAGACCAATGCGTTCGGGACCCCGGTGGCCTACAAGTTGGTCCCGGGTGCCTGCTTCCCGGCGATGATGGATCCTGCGACGGTTCAATATCTGCGGGCCCCGGTTATTGGTCACACCTTGTGGGTCACCAAGAACAGCCCGGACGAGCGATGGCCGGCGGGGTCGTACCCGACCCAGTCGACGAGTGACTCAGGGATGACCGAGTGGATCAAAGATGATGCGCCCCTGGTGGATACCGACGTCGTGTTGTGGTACGTCTTCGGCATCCACCACATAACGCGGGTGGAGGAATGGCCCATCATGTCGGTCGATGTGGTGTCGTTCTGGCTCAAGCCTTCCGGGTTCTTCGACCGCAATCCATCGCTGAACGCCCCGCCTACCGACACAGGGAAGGGCGGTTCCTGCCACAGCTGACGACGGCGCGACGACGCCCCGTCCTGTCAGTCGAGGATCAGGACGGGAGTGTCGTGCCGAAGCGTCTCACCACGGAAGAACGCGGGCTGCGCCGCGCGCCAGATCAGCATCAGCACCAGTCCCGCCACGATCAGCCCCATGCCGAGGATCAGTACCAGTCCGACGCCGAAAATGCTTGCTCCGCTGCCGTACTCGGGTGAGGCGCTGTCCCGCAGGGTGACGATGAGAACCCCGAACAACCCGATGCCGCCAAGCAGGGGGAAAACCAACTTGAAGACAACACTGTTGAGGTTGATGAACAGTTCGCGGCGGAAGAACCAGATGCAGCCGAACGCAGTCAGCCCGTAGTAGAAGCAGATCATGATGCCCAGCGAGTAGATGGTGTCGGTCAGGGCATTCTCGCTGAGGAACATCATCACCGCGTAGAAGCCGCCGGCGAATACCCCGGCGACCACTGTCGCATAGGACGGGGTCAGATACCGCGGGTGAATCGCGCCGAATCGGGGCGGCAGCGCCTTGTAGGTCGCCATCCCGAGCATGGTTCGGGAGGCGGGCAGGAAGGTGGTGATGAGGCTGGCGATGCTGGAGGCCAGTACGCCCAAGAACAGCAGGACGTGCCACGGGTCACCCAGCACCGGTTCGGCAAGCGCACCGAAAACATTGTGGGCGATCTTTTCATTGCCCAACCCGACGCCCTCGGTGCCGGTTCCGGCGTAGAGGACCGCTGCGGTCGACACGATGAGGTAGGTCAGCAGGATGGACAGCACCGTCAGCAGCGCCGCGCGCCCGGGGGTCTTGTCTGAGCCCTTGGACTCCTCGTTGACCGTCAGGCAGGTGTCCCAGCCCCAGAAGGCGAA
>JAGQTS010000110.1 GCA_020438895.1 Mycobacterium sp. | reverse complement strand
TGCGCCTCGATACCCTGCGCGGCGTCGACCAACAGCACCGCGCCCTCACACGCCTCCAGCGCACGGGACACCTCGTAGGTGAAGTCCACGTGGCCAGGGGTATCAATCAGATGAAGGACATACTCATCGCCGCCCTCGGCGCCATCGGACACCCGCCAGGGCAGCCGCACGTTCTGCGCTTTGATGGTGATACCGCGTTCCCGCTCGATGTCCATCCGGTCGAGGTATTGCGCGCGCATGGAACGTTCATCGACGACGCCGGTCAATTGCAGCATCCGGTCAGCGAGGGTCGACTTCCCGTGATCGATGTGGGCGATGATGCAGAAATTCCTGATCTGCGCCGGCGCGGTGAAGGTTTTGTCGGCGAAACTACTGATGGGAATCTCCTGGTGAACCGTGCTGGTGGACCCGGTGGGGATGGGATCAGGGTATCGAGGTGGCCTCGTCGGCACACAATCGACGCGGCGCGCTCGCCTATGCTGTCGAGAATGGCGTCGCAGTGGAGGACGTTCCAACAGATCCTGAAAGACACCGAGCACCTCGTGTTCACCGAGGCGCCGAAGTTCTTTCGGCAGTTGCAGGACCCGGACGCGGTGGGACGAACCCTTCAGCAGGGTCTCCGGATAGGATTTGACCTGCTCGTCTCGGCTGCCCTACCACCGGAACCGCAGAAGGCGATCACCGCAGGGCGGCCGGTCACCCGGGACAGCGTTCCGACAGCGCGCCGGGCCCGCAGAATCGTCTACTCCCCTGATCTGGACGGCCGCGCCGATCCCGGTGAGGTCGTGTGGACGTGGGTCGTCTACGAAGATGACCCGACCCGTGGCAAGGACCGCCCGGTGCTGGTCGTTGGCCGAGAGCGGCAGCATCTGCTCGGTCTGATGTTGTCCAGCCAGGCGCACCACGCCGGTGACCCGAGTTGGGTCGCCATCGGTGCCGGCGCGTGGGACGGAGAGGGCAGGCCCAGCTGGGTGCGACTGGATCGGGTGCTCGACGTCCCAGAGGAGGGCATCCGCCGCGAGGGTGCGATCCTGGACCGCGAGGCGTTCGACATGATCGCTACCCGACTTCGCGTCGACTACTACTGGAGTTGACCTCGCCTGTCGGCGGCGCTCCTCACCCGCCCTGGGTGATGTAGGCCTGCAATTGCTGCCGTTCGGCCGCCAGTTCATCCATGCGGCGTTTGACCACGTCCCCGATGCTGACGATGCCGGCCAACTGGCCGTCGTCGAGTACCGGCACGTGCCGGACGCGATTGTCGGTCATCAGCGCCGCGAGATCGTCAACGGGATCGTCAGGCGCACAGGTCACCGCGACATCGCTCATGATCTCGGCCACCGGCCGGCGCAGTACGTCGGCCCCTTGCTGATGCAGCCACCGCACGACATCGCGTTCGGAAACGATTCCGATGGGCACCCCGTCGGCACCGACCACCACCATGGCGCCGATGTTGTGCACCGCAAGTTCGGCCAGCAACCCGGTCACCGTGGTGGTCGCGGTGACGGTGGCCACCTCCGTTCCCTTACCGCGCAGGATGTCCGAAATCCGCATGGCCGCCCCCTTCGCGACGGTGTGTGACCGACCTCACACCAGGATATGCCTCATTCCGGCGTGCCGTAAGCATTTGCGCGGTGAACCATTCGAGCTTGGAGGGCAAGCCCGGCCACGGTAGTAATGAACCCATGATTGATGTGACCCTGCTGGGAACCGGAAGCCCGATCGTCGACCCGAATCGGGCCGGACCAGCCACCCTGATCAGCATCGCGACCGATGACGCCGCCGGACAGACGTTTCTGGTGGATTGCGGACGCGGGGTGCTGATGCGTGCGGCGGCGGCGGGCGCTCAGGCCGCCGGGCTGAGCGCAGTCCTGCTGACCCACCTGCACAGCGATCACATCACCGACCTCTCCGATGTGATCACCACCCGGTGGGTCAGTAGCCTGGGGCCCAATCCGCTCCCGGTCATCGGACCGCCCGGCACAAAAGCGGTGGTACAGGCGACATTGGAGGCACTGGCGCCCGACATCTCGTACCGAATCGGTCATCATGCGGACATCACCGCTCCCCCGGAGGTGATCGTGCAGGAGTTCACCGACGGCGAGGTCTGGAACGTCGGTGGGGTCCGAATCACCGTCGCGGCCACCGATCACCGTCCGGTGGAGCCGACCATCGGCTTCCGCTTCGAGCATGAAGGCGCATCGGTGGTCCTGGCCGGCGACAGCGTGCCGTGCGAGACTCTCGATCGGCTTGCCAGCGGCGCGGATGCGTTGGTACACACGGCGATTCGCAAAGACTTGGTCGAACTGATGCCGGCCCAACGGATTCGGGACATCCTCGACTACCACTCGTCGGTGGAACAGGCTGCTGCGACAGCTTCCCGGGCTGGGGTGGCAACTCTGGTGCTCACCCATTACGTCCCCCCGCTGACACCGGGGCAGGAGGACCAGTGGCGGGCGTTGGCCGCCAAGGAATTCGGTGGCCGGGTGGAACTCGGCGACGATCTGCTCCGAGTGTCCGTCGGAGCGGGGTGATCGCTGGCGGCCCGCCGCCTCAGGCGAGTCGCGTCATCTCGACCACGACATCAAGGTCGCTCGATCCCCTGCCGAGGTAGATTCCCTTGAGCGGTGTGACGTCGGAGTAGCAGCGTCCTCGTCCCACGCTGATGTACTGCTCATTGATGGCGGTGTCGTTGGTCGGGTCGTAGTCCCACCAACTACCGGTCCAGACCTGCACCCAGGCATGACTCTGCCCCTCCACCGTGTCTCCGATCTGCGCGTCGGGATTGGGGTGCAGGTAGCCGGAGATGTAGCGTGCCGGAATTCCCATCGACCGCAACAGAATCAGCGACAGGTGCGCAAAGTCCTGACAGACGCCCTGCCCCTCCCGCAACGCGTCCAGACCCGAGGAGTGCACTCCCGTGGTACCCGGTACATAGCGCAATTCGCCTCGCACCCACTGCACTGCGGCGATCACGGCCTCGCGCGGATCGCAGCCCTTCGCCAGGTGGCGGCCCACCCTGTCGATACGTTTGCTCAACGGGGTGTATTCCGTCGGGGCCAGCACCTCATCGAACCGGTCCGCGATGGCGGCAGAGGTGAGCTCGGCCCACCCGATCTCGGCGGCAGGACGCTCCGGCTTCTCCGTCTCGACAACCGACGAGGACGTGACCTCAAGTTCGGAGTGCGGCGCGTGCAGATCGAATGCCGTCACCGCGGTACCCCAATAGTCGACATAGCGGTAGGACCGGGTGGCAGGCGCGGTCTCAACGCGATTGATGATGACGTTCTGACGCGAATCCGACCTCGGAGTCAACCGAGCCTCGTTGTAAGACGCCGTGACCGGCCCCTTGTAGGCGTATCCGGTCTCGTGAACTACCCGCATCCGCCACATCAGTTGTCGACCTCTCCAACAGTCAGTGCACCGGCACGTCCGGCGTCAGACCACGCCACCCATAGCGTGGGCCGGAAATACTGCGCGCGCAGCGCTTCGCCCACTTCGCGGCAGGTTCGTTGCAACCCGGCAAGCCGCCGCTCCAGGGACTGCAACACAGCACCCGGTCGGACGAACTCCAACTCGCTGCGTGCGCGACCCAGCAATCGGCGCGCCTCTGCCCCGGCGCCAGCCCGGTCGGCGGGGATCTTCATCAGTTCGTCGAGCGCCTGTTCGGCGAGCCTGAGCGAATAGAACGCCGAGCGCGGGAACAGCCGATCGAGTAACAGGAATTCGACCACGCGATTGGCATCGAGCACGCCGCGGTGAGTACGAAGGTAGGTGTCGTGGGCGCCCGCGGCACGCAGCACGCTCACCCACGTCGGCGAGGACGCGCTGTCGCCGACCCGGGACAGCAGCAACCGAACAGTCATGTCGACCCGCTCGATGGCCCGGCCCAGTATCAGGAACCGGTACCCATCGTCGCGTGACAGCGTCGAGTCCGAGAGGCCGGCGAACATGGCCGCCCGGCCTTCGACGAAGCTGAAGAACTCGTGCGGGCCCAGCCGTCGCGCCGCACGCTCGCGCTCCCCCAAGCCGTTATAGGTGGTGTTGAGGCACTCCCACATGTCACTGGAGATGACCTCACGCGCCGAGCGCGCGTTCTCCCGGGCGGCGCTGATCGCATCGACGATGGAGCAACCCGACTCCAGTCCGCGGCTGAACGCGACCATGTCGGTCAGCGACCACATGTCAAGCCGATCGTGTGGCGGTTCGATTCCCAAGACAAACAACAGGATTCGGGACGCCTGATCGGGATCGACGGTGGAGTCCTCCAACAACTGGTGGACGGCCACGTCGAGAATCCGGGCGGTGTCGTCGGCACGTTCAACGTAGCGGCCGATCCAGTACAGCGCCTCGGCGTTGCGTGCCAGCATCAACGGACTCCGCTCTGCTGTTGCTGTTGCTGTTGCTGTTGCTGTTGTTGCTGGCTGCCGCCCGGTGACTGTTGCTGCAACGGACGCATGTCGACACCGCCGGCACCGGACTTGGCCGGCTCCGGGAGGGTGCGCACGACCTCGGCGGCGCCAAGTTCACGGGTCGCTGCCGAGGACCGTGACGCCAGGACCCAGGTGTCCTTGGATCCGCCACCCTGACTGGAGTTCACCACCAACGAACCCTCACGAAGGGCCACCCTCGTCAGCCCGCCCGGCAGCACCCAGACCTTCTCACCGTCATTGACCACGAAGGGCCGCAGATCGACATGCCGGGGAACCAGGCTGTCTCCGACCTTGGTGGGTACCGTCGACAACTGGACGACCGGCTGGGCGATCCAGCCGCGCGGATCGGCCAGGACCTTTTTCCGCACGGTAGCCAGTTCCTTCTCCGACGCGCTCGGCCCGAACACGATGCCGTATCCGCCGGATCCCTCAACCGGCTTGATCACCAGTTCCTCGATCCGGTCGAGCACCTCTTCGCGTTCCTCGTCCAGCCAGCACCGCAGCGTGTCGACGTTGGCCAGCAACGGCTTCTCACCGAGGTAATAGTCGATGATCGTCGGCACGTAGGTGTAGATCAGCTTGTCGTCG
>JAGQTS010000109.1:1726-10041 GCA_020438895.1 Mycobacterium sp. | reverse complement strand
GGGTGGGTGAGCCGGATGCCGCGGTCATTGGTGATCACCACGAACAGGACTCCGGTGCCCTCCTTGACCTGGGTGGCCAGCCGCTGAAGTGCTCCCCGGGCCAACTCGTCGGCGGGCGGGACTTGGCCTGCGTAGTCGGCGACGTCGGCGCGCACGGCCGGCGCAGTGGCCAACACGTGCGCGATGTCCCGGCATCGGTTGCCGTATTCGTTGATCAGGCGGCCGTGATAGATCACCGCGAGTAGGGCGAACGCGATGCCCAGCGTCAGCGCCACCACCGCAAGCTGCAACAGCAGAACCTGAGTTGCCAGCCGCACGTCGATGCGGCGCTTGCCTGCCACCGGGGCAGCTTAGCGGGCTGGCTAAGCAGAATGAGCAAAAGCGCGGTTTGCCCGGGCTGCGGCGTCGAGGAAGACGCTGCGCAGGACACCGACATAGTGGTGCACCGAGTGACGGGCTTCAGGGGTGTCCGGCAGCGACACGGTGACGATGGTCTGGTCCGGGTTGCGGCTGACCCACATGTTGATCCCGCCGTGGGAGAGTTCGTCGATATAGATGCCCAGGCGGTTGGCCTCGGCGTCGGCGACCCTGCGGAAGTCCATCAGGGACACCATCATCGAGGGTCGACTGGGTACCGATTCGCCGACATCCTGGTGAGCGAGATCCAGCACTCGTTCAAAGGGTATGCCGGACAGGTGCCGGTTGTTGTCGAACGAGCGCTGCGCTGCGCGCGCCAACTCGGCGAAGTCGCCGTTACCGATGGGGACCGAGACCGGGAACAGGCTGGCATACCACCCGGCGGTCAGTGACTCCGTCTCGCCGGCACGGCAGTCCGACGGAGTGAAGGTGTGGAAAGCTCCGGCGCCGGTCAGCCGGTGATCGGCCAACGCGGCGCAGGCCATCACCCCGCCACTGAACCGCGCCGCCGCGTTGCGGCAGGCGATGTCGAACGCCTCGGTCTCCGCGCCGTCGAGAAGTTCGACGGTGATCGCCCGGCCGGCGGTGTGCGATGAGGTGTCGCCGAGTTCCAGCGGGAAACTCGGCCAGGCGCCGCTGGCGGTGCGGGCGAATTCCACCCAGTCGCGGACCGGGCGGGAGTCCGCTGTCATGGCGTCCACCTGCAGGCGCTGCCGGGCGGCGAAGTCCCGGTAGCCGGCGGGCTCCGGCAGGGGGTTGGGAACGTCGCACATCAACGCTTGGTAGGTCAGGTGGATGTCGCTGTAGACCAGCGCCGCCGATGATCCGTCGGTGTGCAGATGGTCGATGATCGCGTACACGGTGAAGTGGTCTCGCTTCTGCACCACGCCGAAGGTGAAGCAATCCCAGTCCAGGGTGTCCGGCGTCGTGTCGACGACGTGGGCACGGATCTCGTCGGCGTCCATCAAGCCCATCGGGGCCGGGATGAACTCGATGAGGCCGGGGTCTGCGACAGTACGGCGGATCATCGTCTCGGCGTCTTCGC
Source organism: Mycobacterium sp. (assembly GCA_020438895.1). GTDB lineage: Bacteria > Actinomycetota > Actinomycetes > Mycobacteriales > Mycobacteriaceae > Mycobacterium. Next base: position 8,579 of record JAGQTS010000109.1, on the reverse strand, counting down.
CCGAGACCTCGAAGCGGCTGTGGTAGGTGTCGTGACGGCGGATATGGGTGTTGATCGCCTCGGTCATCGCGGCCACGTCGCACCAGCCGTCGACATCCCAGGACACCATGATCAGTCGGGGAACGTCGCGGCCCACGGTCCGGGCGAGATGCGCCGTGCGCAGATGCTGGGCCTGCTGAAAGCTTGGCGGAAGCGGGTCGACGTCGGCACGCGCCATCTCGTGGCGGCTTGCCGTCGACGCGGTCCACGTGGTCACCGGCCCGCGCCCTGGCTGCCAGGACTTGATGGAACCAATGGCCACCATGCTGGAGGTCTCCTCAATTTACGGTGCAGTCACTGACGACAGCACTGCTGACAGCGATGAAGTTAGGGGCAGCTACCTTCGCCTGTCGTGCTTGTGCTCGCTACTCGCGCAGTGCGCATTACGCCGAGTTATGCGCATTGTGCTCGGCTCCGGTGGCTGGGTTCACGTCGTCTGGTCTGTCGCAGACCGGTCTCGGCGCGTTACCGGCGCCGATCGATTGTTTGTCGCGGTTGTTTGGAAGAATGGCCGCGATGGTTGATCTGCCGCCCGCCGACCTGCCGCCGGCCGAGTTGTCTCCGGCGGCAACCGTCACCTACGAGTTCCACGACTCTCCGGTCCCGCCGCCGTATCACCGCAGCTACGTGCTGACCTTCGACCACACCAGCGCGCACATGGTGGTGGACAGCTACGGCGACGTCCTGGCGGATCGCACCGCGGCGGTGCCGCCGGAAGCCTGGAGCCAGGTGGTGCGGGCGTTCCCGGCGATCAGCGGCATCTCCGTTGTGGAGCCCGAGCAGGGCTGCACCGGAGGGACGTCCTTCGTGGTCAGTGTTGCCGACGGTGAGGCGACGAGCTTCCGGCTGCACGGATCGAAGTGCGGCGGAACGAACACCGAGGCCGCCGATCGGATCGCGGAGTGGGTCAGTCCGGTGCGCGCGTTGTTCGGGCCGATGAGCGAACTCGCACCCGAAGGCCCTTAAAAGGCTTACCCCGGGTACCGCTCCCACGCGCTGTGCCCGACGATGGCCGCGGCGGAGAGCAACAGCGCGGCGGTGATCCAGCGGCCGTGCACGTTCATCACCCGCTCGTAGCCGTCCTTGACCCGGACCGACGAGCCGGGACGGGCGATCTCGATCAGGGCCGGCAGCACCGCGGGAACCACGGCGATCACGGCGAACAGCACGACGGCCAATGTGCGCTGATCGGGGTCGGTGATCTGACTGATCTGGTGCCCGGCCGCAATCGCGATCGGGAAGACCTTCGGGTGCAGTCCGCACATGGCGAAGCCGGCGAGCAGGGCGCGGACAAGCCGCTGGCGAACGCTCAGTTCGGCACCGGGCTGGAACTGCTTCATCATCCCCGGGAATCGCCGATTGAGCTCGGTGCGCAACCGTCCGGGCTTCTGCTGGGTCTTGGTGATGTCGGGGATCGGCTCGTGCCGGATGGCATTCGCCGCCCGGGTGAGACCGATGATCAGCAGGACGCCGGCGATCGCCACCCGCACGGCGAACCCCGCCCAGGAGTCGTGGCGCAGCGCTGCGGCGTCCGACCCGGAGATGTGGGCGATCATCAACCCGATGCCGGTGGCGAAGGCGATGCCGGTGATGCCGCCGAGTGCGTAGGTGAACGCAGCAAGCCGGGGGTGCTGCTGGTTCCCGACGACGATCAGTCCGAGTACCAGCGTTTCCGGACTGAAGAAGATGGCCAGCGCCAGGGTGGCCACCGCGGCCAGATGCGAACTCACGGAGTGGGAAGGGGGGTGCAGCTATAGGGGCCCTGGTCGGTGAAGTGCACGGCCGGCATTCCGTCGACGTAGGTGTACTCCACGCCGTCGGTCCACCGGGTTCCGGGAACGATCCACGGCGGAACGCCCTGCGGGTAGGCCACGGTCAGATCGGTGTAGAACTCGACGCCCTCCGGGCAGCCGGGGGTGGTCGGCGGCTTGGGGTTCCACGCGCGCACGATGATCGGGTTGATCAGGTGCGGGCCTTCGGCACAGTTCGGCTGACATTCCACCGAGTTGTCGGTGCCGGTGCCGTTGGCGCCGTCAGGTCCCCACGACGACCATTGCATGTCCTGCATGATCGACGTCGAATCGCAGTTGTAGACCACCCGGGTGGGCTCCTCGACGACCGGCTGCGCGGGGGTGTAGCACCTGCCGATGACGTAAGCGATCGGGCCGGCGATCGGTTCTGTCGAGGGGGTGGGAGTCGGTGTCGGGTCGGCGGCGGCCACCGGTGCGGTCAGCAGGGCCAGCACCCCGCAGCCAGCCGTCAGGGTTGCGCGAATCATCGGGTTTCCCGTCATGGCGGGCAATGCTAATCCCTGCGACGCGGGCGATCAGTCGATCAGACCGAGTTCGGCGAGCAGTTCCCAGCTGGCCACGAGTGCGGCGTAACGCGGCCACCGGTGTTCGAGGTTGGGGATGGCGACCCGCATGGCGACCGGGAACGGCGCGTAGGCGATATCCCAGTGGTGGGCGTGGGCCATCGCGACGTGAGCGTTCATCCCGATCGGCAGGATGGCCTGCTTCTGCGTCAGCTGCATGTCGTTGTTGGCGTCGAAGGCGCTCAAGCGCACGGCGTCCATGAACTGGATGCTGGGTACTTCCAGCGGAGTGGTGGCACCGGTGAGGGCGAAGAAGGGAATGCCCAGACCATCGAAGAACTCGCCGTGCTCGGCGTTGAAACGTTCCCGGACCTGGGTGCGGAGGTCGTTCATCGCGCCCTTGATGTCGTACTCGTCGAATCGACGCAGACCGGCCTTGCTCAGCACGGTTCCGGTGATCACGGCCAGCAGTGTGCTGATGTACTCGAAGGATCCCTCGGTGGGCAGATTCTTGATCTGCTCGTAGACGCCGTCGGCGGTGTATGAGCCGCCCAGGGCGCCACCCCAGGTGAAGACGCCCTTGATCCGCTCCCGGTACTCGGGGTGGTGCAGCAGGAACGAAAGAATGTCCGGGGCGCCTTTGCTGTAGCCCAGCATGAAGACCTTGTCCGGCGCGACCGGATCCTCGATCGGCTGCATCCGGGCGTCGAGGCCCTCGCCCCGGAACGCCGCAACGATGTCGGCCTCGTTGGCCGCACAGGAACGCATCGGGTGAACGTCGGCACGAAGCGTCCGCCAACCCCGCTCCTGATAGAGCCTGTCGGCTTCGACCGGGAACGAATGTGCGTCGGCATGCAGCAGACCGGTGAGCAGACCGCCGCACAGGATGAGGGTGGTGTTGCGGATCGAGTCGTACTGCGCCGCCGGCAGTTCGGCCTGCCACTCGCTGGCCGACGCGTCCTTGAGGAAGCGCTCGGCGATGGCCCTACGCGGGTTGGAGTTCTTCAGGAACGGCGGCAGTGGCACCGGGGCCAACAGTGCCGGCTTGGATGCATAGTCGACGGCGTCCGGGTCCCTGACGGCCTCCTGCAGGAACAGATCACGCCAGCGTCGCCCGACCCAGCCCTTGATCCAGGGATCCGTGAACGTCGCGGGGTCAGCCGATAGGTGCTCCCGCACCCCGGCGATGACGGCCAGGTAGTCGCCGGCGGCCTCCCGGCCGGCCAGTTCGCGGCTGAGTTCAGTGATCTGCATGACTGCGAATACTGTCTCACCCGACGCGCCGGCATGGCCGGTTCAGCGTGAACGCCCGTCGGCGGGTCCGGTTCGGGCGGAACTCGTCGACCATTCGATGGGCGTTTCCCGCGGCCCGCGGCTAATGTCCACCTTCGAGACCCCACCCACTCCGGCGCTTCGGCGAACCAGCACATCAGCGGGGAAGGATTCACCATGGCCAGTCCCAGCGCGGGTGCCCGCCGGCACCACGTCGTCGTCATCGGTTCGGGGTTCGGTGGCCTCACCGCCGCCAAGGCGCTCAGACGAGCGGACGTCGACGTCACCCTGGTGGCCAAGACCACCAGCCACCTCTTCCAGCCGCTGCTCTACCAGTTGGCCACCGGGATCCTGTCCGCCGGCGACATCGCTCCCACCACACGACTCATCCTGAAGAAGAACAAGAACTGTCAGGTGCTGCTCGGCGAGGTCGACGACATCGACCTGCAGGCCCGTACGGTCACCTCCCGCCTCATGACGATGCGGACCGTATTGGAATACGACAGCCTGGTCGTCGCTGCCGGAGCCCAGCAGAACTACTTCGGAAATGACCGGTTCGCCACATTCGCGCCCGGGATGAAGACCATCGACGACGCCCTGGAACTGCGTGGGCGGATTCTGGGCGCCTTCGAGGCGGCCGAGGTGACGACCGACCAGGCCGAGCGGGCCCGGCGGTTGACCTTCGTCGTCGTCGGGGGTGGCCCGACCGGGGTGGAGTTGGCGGGTCAGATCGCCGAACTCGCGCGTCGCACCCTGCCCGGGGCGTTTCGCACCATCGACCCGGCCGAGTGCCGGGTGATGTTGTTCGACGGCGGGCCGTTCGTGCTGTCGCCGATGGGGGAGAACCTCGGGCGCAAGGCGCAGAAGCGCCTGGAGAAGATGGGTGTGGAGGTGCACCCCAATTCCGTTGTCACCGATGTGGACTACATGGGAATCACGGTGAGGGACAAGACCACCGGGGCCTCCCGCAGGATCGAATGCGCCTGCAAGGTCTGGTCGGCCGGTGTGCAGGCCAGCCCGTTGGGGGAGATGATCGCCCAACAATGCGAAGGCGTCGAGGTGGATCGCTCCGGCCGCGTCATGGTTGAGCCCGACCTGACCATCAAGGGTCATCCCGAGGTGTTCGTGGTCGGGGACATGGCGGCGGTGCCCGGAGTTCCCGGCGTCGCCCAGGGCGCGATTCAGGGCGCACAGTACGCGGCCAAGGTCATCAAGCGCATGGTGAAAGGGGTCGACGATCCGGCCGCCCGGGAACCCTTCAAGTACTGGGACAAGGGCAGCATGGCGACCATCTCGCGGCATCATGCGGTGGCAAAGGTCGGCAAGCTGGAGTTCGGCGGCTACCTGGCCTGGATGGCCTGGCTGGTACTCCACTTGGTGTACCTGGTCGGATTCAAGAACCGGGTGTCGACGCTGCTGAGTTGGATCATCACCTTCAACTCCCACGGCCGCGGCCAGTTGGCCACGACCAGCCAGATGGTCTACGCCCGGCTGGCCCTGGAAGCGGTGGGGAAGAATCTTCAGCACGCCGTCGACGATGCGGAGCGGCAAGCCCAGCAACTCGACCGAGCGTAGTTCCGCCTCCGCTAGCTGATGCCGGCGTTGATCACGGTGAGGAGGCGGTCGGTGATCAGCTGTTTGCGGTCGGCGTCGGCGTCGGCCAGCGGTCCGTCGAGGAAGAGCACGGCCAGACCGTGGACGGCGGCCCAGGCCGCCTCGTCGAGTCCGTCCCGCCGGCCGGGGCTCAGTACCCCGGCGTCGACGAGGTCGTCGATGCATGCGCTGAGGATGCGGAAGGGGTGCCGCTGCGGGGGTACGGCGGCGTCGGCGTCACGCATGCCGCCGGGGGTGAAGGCCGTTCGGAACAGCCCTGGTTCGGCCATGGCGAAGTCGACGTACGCCTCGCCGGTTGCCCGCAGTCGGGCCAGCGCCCGACGGTTCTGTGGACCGCGGTTGGCGAGCGCGGCCAACGATTCGGCCATGGACTCGCCCAGCAGGGTCATCGCGTAGACCTGCACCGCCGTCAGCAGCGCTTGCCGATCGGCGTAGTGCCGGTAGGCCGCCGAATTGCTGACCCCCGCCGCTCGCTGCACATCGCGCAGCACGACCGCTTCCGGGCCGCCGGCGCGCGCCAGGGTGACGGCCTGCTCCAGCAGCGCTTGTCGCAGGTTGCCGTGGTGATAGGACGCCGGGGACATGGCTGACAGTCTCCCATCGCCGTCGACCGCGGCGATCGGTCGCGGCGGCTCAGCCCGGCGGGGCGGATTTCTTTTCGCGTTGAGTGCGTTCGCGCCGGAGCGTCTCCCCGCGGAAGAACTGCGGTGCCTTCATGTTCCAGAGGATCATCAGCAGAACACCGAACCCCAGGCTGGCCACGCCGATGATGAACACCACCCCGATTCCGGCCAGGGATGCACTCGTGGCGTTGTTGTCCGGCTGCGCCATCTGATACGCCTCGATGATTCCGACCGGGATCAGGATCAGCGCAGCGATTCCCGGCAGGATCACCTGCCCGAAGGCCGTGCGCCACGATCTGAAGGCGGTGTCCCAGAAGTACAGCACCGAGGACACCGCAACGACGCTGTAGTAGGTGATGATCGCGATGCCGACGCTGTAGACGCAGTCCTCGACGATGCTCTCGCTGACCAGGCTCAGGCCGCCGTAGATGGCCAACGTGGTCAGGCCGATGAACCACGTGCCGAACTTCGGGGTCTGTACCACCTGATCCACGGAGGCGAACCGGTCCGGCAGCGCCTTGTAGGTGGCCATCGCAAGGACCCCTCGAACGGTGGCCATCACCGTCGACAGGGTCGCCGAGAAGGCCGACAGGCCGATGATCAGCGCGGCGGCAACGGCCCCTTGGGGGCCCACGGCCTCCCTTGCCAGCGAGGCGAAGACATCATCGATATTGCCGGCATGGGTCAGGCTCATCTCGTTGTCGGGATCGGTTCCCGCGAACGCCAGGGCCGCGACGCCGATCACCACATAGGTGATGACGGTGATGACGATCGCGGTGACGCCGCTCTTGCCGGACTGGCCGGGGGTGCCGGAGGTCTCCTCCGACATCGACAACGAGGCGTCGAATCCCCAAAATATGAAGATCGCGACGAGGAACCCGCCCAGCAGGGCCGCGAAGCTGTCGATCGCGAACGGGTTGAACCAGTCCCAGGAGAACGGCTCAGCGGTCGGGTTCTTATCCCGCCGGATCACGTTGATCAGCAGAATGGC
>JAGQTS010000109.1:0-1598 GCA_020438895.1 Mycobacterium sp. | reverse complement strand
AGCCACTTCGAGGTGTCCTCGATACCCAGTGCCACGGTGACGGCGTTCACGGTGATCCCGGCGGCGCCCACCCCGGCGAGCACGCTGGAGAGCAGCAGCGCGTACCCGCCGATCCAGCCGATGTGGGGAGCGATGGCTTTGGAGCCCCAGGTGAACACGGTGCCCGCGTCCGGCGCCGCATCGGTCAGGTGCTTGTAGGCCAGCGCGACGAAATACATCGGCACGACCGCGATGATGAAGACCACCGGCAGCTGGTAGCCCGCTTCGGCGGCGCCGTGGCCCAAGGCCCCGGTCAGGGAGTAGGCCGGAGCGGTCGCCGCCAACCCGATCGACACCGCCCCGATCAGGGACACCGAGCCCTTCTTCAGGCCCTTGGATTTGAGGTCGTGCATCGGAGGATCGAGAACGTCGTCATCCGCCATTGGCGGATTGTGTCACGCGTCAGGCGTTGCCGCTGGTTTCTCGTATGAAGGCCATCCGCATCCCCGATTTTGTCCTACCATTCCCGGCATGCGCATCCTCCAGATCGGCGCCGGCGGCGTTGGATCCTCAGCCGCCCTGATCGCCGCCCGCCGAGACTTCTTCGAGCACTACCTGATTGCCGACTACGACGGCGCCCGCGCCTCGGATCTGGTCGCCCGAATCGGGGATTCCAGGTTCAGCGGCATCGGGCTGGATGCCTCCGACGCTGACGCGGTCACCGAGGCCTGCCGCGCCAACGGCATCACCCACGTGCTCAACGTCGTCGACCCGCGTTTCGTGATGCCGATCTTCAACGGTGCCTTCGCCGCTGGGGCGGGTTACCTCGATACCGCGATGAGCCTGTCGCATCGCCATCCGGACAAGCCCTACGAGTTGGCCCACATCAAGCTGGGCGACGACCAGTTCGCGCAGGCCGACAAGTGGGAGGCCGCGGGGCAACTGGCGCTGGTCGGGATCGGGGTTGAGCCGGGCTTGGCCGACGTGTTCGCCCGTTACGCGGCCGACCACCTCTTCTCCGAGATCGACGAGATGGGCGTGCGGGATGCGTCCAACCTGGTGGTCGAGGGCTACGACTTCGCTCCCTCCTTCTCCATCTGGACCGTGATCGAGGAGTGCCTCAACCCGCCGGTGATCTGGGAGAAGGACCGCGGTTGGTTCACCACCGAACCGTTCAGTGAGCCCGAGGTCTTCGACTTCCCGGAGGGCATCGGGCCCGTCGAATGCGTCAACGTCGAGCACGAAGAAGTGCTGCTGATGCCACGCTGGGTGGACGCCAAGCGGGTCACCTTCAAGTTCGGTCTCGGCGACGAGTTCATCGAGGTCCTCCAGGTGCTCAACAAGCTCGGCCTGGACAAGACCGAACCGGTCAAGGTGCGCGACGTCTCGGTCAGCCCACGCGACGTCGTCGCCGCCTGCCTGCCTGATCCACTCGCGCTGGGGCCGCACATGACCGGCAAGACCTGCGCCGGCCTGTGGGTGACCGGCACCGGTAAGGACGGCAAGCCCCGCGACGTCTACCTCTACCATGTCGCCGACAACGCGTGGACCATGCAGGAGTACAAGGCGCAGGCCGTGGTCTGGCAGACGGCGATGAACCCCGTTGTGGCACTGGAACT
>JAGQTS010000108.1 GCA_020438895.1 Mycobacterium sp. | reverse complement strand
AGATGGGACAGGACGGTCACGACCGGGGCCAGAAGGTGATCGCCACCGCTTTCGCCGATATCGGGTTCGACGTCGACGTCGGCTCGCTGTTCTCCACCCCCGAGGAGGTTGCCCGACAGGCCGCCGACAACGACGTCCATGTGGTCGGGGTGTCCTCGTTGGCCGCCGGTCACCTGACCCTGGTGCCCGCCCTGCGTGATGCGCTCGCCGAGGTGGGACGGCCGGACATCATGATCGTCGTCGGCGGGGTGATTCCACCGGGTGACTTCGAGGAGCTCTACGCCGCGGGCGCCACGGCGATCTACCCGCCCGGAACTGTGATCGCTGAGGCGGCCACCGGCCTGTTGCGCAAGCTGGCCGATCGACTCGGCTACCAGCTGACCGGATGACCGGGTGAACACGGCCGGGGCCGACGCGGCCGCTCTGGCGGTGGCGATCCGTGGTGGCAGTCGCGCCGATGTGGCGCGGGCGATCACCCTGCTTGAGTCGACCCGCGCCGATCACCGCGCGCAGGCGCAGCGCCTGCTGATGGAACTGATGCCGGAGGCGGGCCGAGCCCTGCATGTCGGCATCACCGGGGTACCCGGGGTGGGCAAATCCACCGCCATCGAAGCCCTCGGCATGTATCTGATCGGGCTCGGTCATCGGGTGGCGGTGCTCGCCGTGGATCCGTCGTCTACTCGTACCGGCGGATCCATTCTGGGCGACAAGACGCGGATGGCGCGCTTGGCCGTACATCCGGATGCCTACATTCGGCCATCACCCACGTCGGGGACGCTTGGTGGAGTCGCCAAGGCCACCAGAGAGGCAATCGTGGTTCTGGAGGCCGCCGGTTTCGATGTCATCCTGGTCGAGACCGTCGGAGTCGGACAGTCCGAAGTGACGGTGGCCAACATGGTGGACACCTTCGTGTTCCTGACCCTCGCCCGCACCGGCGATCAGTTGCAGGGCATCAAGAAGGGTGTGCTGGAACTTGCCGACATCGTGGTGGTCAACAAAGCCGATGGCGACCATGCAGTCGAAGCCCGGGCTGCCGCACGTGAGCTCTCCGCCGCCATTCGACTGATCTACCCGCGGGAGACTCTCTGGCGACCACCGGTCCTCACCATGAGTGCTCGTGACGGGACCGGCCTGACGGAGTTGTGGGACACCGTGCTCAGGCATCGCGATGTGCTGACCGAGGCGGGAGAGTTCGACGCTCGGCGCCGAACGCAGCTGGTTGACTGGACCTGGTCAATGGTTCGCGACGCGGTACTGGACCGAGTGCTCAATAATCCGGAGGTTCGGCACCTGCGCACCGACATGGAGAAGGCGGTCCGTGCGGGGGAGATCACCCCGGCCCTGGCCGCGCAGCGGATTCTGGACGCGGCCGACCGGGGAACCTAACGGATCGGCAACGATTCGACTGGTGGGCGTGTCGGGCTTGTACATTCGCGAGTGTGACGTGGGCGTCAGCCGGGAGTGCGGCAGGGGAACTGCCGCACGGTGTGCAGGGCGCGGCCAATCCCCATTTCGCCTGGGCGGTCCGAACTTTTGCCACGTCGTTCCCGCATCCCCGGCTCGGAGGCGGCGCGCTCGCGGTCTATCTCGACGGCAAGCCGGTCGTCGATGTGTGGACCGGATGGTCTGACCGTCGGGGACGGCGACACTGGGAAGCCGACACTGCACCGATGGTGTTCTCCGCCACCAAGGGTGTCGCTTCCACCGTCATCCACCGGTTGGCGGACCGCGGACTCATCGACTACGACGTTCCCGTCGCGCAGTACTGGCCGGATTTCGGGGCGAACGGGAAGGGGTCGATCACCGTCCGTGACGTGATGCGCCACCGTGCGGGTTTGTCGCATCTGCGCGGCGTACGTCGGCGAGAACTGCTTGACCACCGGCACATGGAACAGCGCATCGCCGAGGCGCCGGTAGGCCGGCACTTCGGTAAGTCGGCCTACCATGCCCTGACCTACGGCTGGCTGCTGTCCGGCTTGGCCAGGTCGGTCACGGGTAGTGGGATGCGTGACCTGTTCCGCACCGAGGTCGCCGAGCCGCTGGGCACCGATGGGGTTCACCTCGGCCGTCCTCCGGTCGGGGCGCCGACCAACGTGGCCCGGATCATCGGTCCGCAACTGAACATTCCCAACCCGGTGTTCAACGCCTTGGCACCTGCTGTAGCCGCGCTCGAGGTGTCCGCAGGCTTCGGCTCGATGTACTTCCCGGGGATGCGGGCCGCGGTACAGCGCGATATCCCCCTCCTGGATACCGAACTGCCATCGGCGAACGGGGTGATCACCGCCAGGGCGCTGGCGCGAATGTACGGTGCGATCGCCAACGGCGGCGAGATCGACGGTCTGCGTTACCTGTCCCCGGCTCGGGTTGCGCTCCTCGCCGGTCGCCGGGATCTGCGCCCTGACCGGAACCTTGTGGTGCCGTTGTCCTTTCACCTCGGATACCACGGGCTTCCCGTACCGGGTGTGCTTCCTGGGTTCGGACACGTCGGACTCGGCGGATCGTTCGGCTGGGCCATTCCCGACGCCGGACTGGCTATCGCGATGGTTCACAACAGACTGCTCACTCCGCTGGTGGCTTCCGATCAGGCCGGCTTTGTGGGAATCACCGCCGTGGTTCGGGCCTGCGCGGCCGAGGCTCGGCGGCGTGGCTTCGAACCGGTCACAGAGTTCGGCTCCGGTTACCGGGGCCTGGCGGCGAGCACCGCGACCGGCTAGGTCTGGGTCTGCGTCGTTCGCGCACACAGGTCGTTCACGGCGCGTGTCCTGCACCATCCGACTGTGGGGTGGGGGTACCCCACCGTCCCCGGGCGGTAACACAGCTAACTCCAGTATTGATCAGTGATGCATGCGTGATATGTCACGGTGGGGAAATAGCAGATGCATCTCAGCCGCTTTTCAGGTGCGTCTTGGATGAAATATAGGCGCGGATTGGTGATAACTACGACGTGGTTACGAGTGTTTTTGCCGTTGATCGCTGTCTCGATCACTGTTCGCACATGCCGAGGCCGGCACGCGAGTTGGCGCGCTTTCCTTCTGGCGCCTTCTTCAGCACGACAGGATGGCTCTCAGGCCACTCTCAGTTATGTTGCCCAGAAGCTGAGTAAATACACATAGTGACTGTTCAAAGGCTGGAAAGTCACCTAAGTCTGGTTGCGGATACTCTCAGTATTGCCCTCTGAGCGGCGTCTTGGGCGGGCTGACCTGGAACCGAAAAATGGGCCAGTTCGGGCGTGGTCCGAAGAATTTGCCATCACCGGCGAACAATTCCGGTGAGACTGTTCGGTGAAAATTTGCTGGATGAATAGGAAGCCAAAAACCTGTCCAGTCATTCTCCGGTACCCCTTCGCAACATCGCACCAAGCCTCTCGGGGGGAGTTCCGGCAATCGTCGCGGAGCCTCATGGCGATCCCACATCGAGAAGAAATGCCTGGTAGAGCGCCTATGCTGGGCAAGGTCGAGCTGTCCCGGGCATGGCGTTCGCCGGATCCGGCCATGGACCACGAGCGATCCCGCCCGGCATACCAGCTAACGGTTGAACGAGCCTGACGGGTGTCAGGTCCGATAAACAAATTCCGGGCTCTGTCTCACCGAAGTCTCGCCGAAAAAGAAATCTCGCGTTTTCTGTTGTTGACGGTTACGATGTGCCGAGTACTGGCAACTTCGGGTCGATGGTTATCCGTCGATGCTGACGCACTGACGCGCCGCGCATCGGCAGACTCGCGGCATGCCCGGCGGCGAGAAACGCAGTTCCCCGCAGTGGACGAAGAACGAGGTGTGAATATCGTGCGCGGACCCCTGACCCCCATTGCCGTGGTCGGAATGGCATGCCGATTGCCTGGCGGAATCGATTCGCCGCACGCCCTGTGGGAGGCGCTGCTCGAGGGCCGGGACATGGTCACGGAGATCCCACGAGAGCGATGGGACTCCGATGAGTACTACGACCCGGACAAGGGCACGCCCGGTCGGTCGATCTCGAAGTGGGGCGCGTTCATCGACGATGTGACCGGTTTCGATCCCGAGTTCTTCGGCATCAACGAGCGCGAGGCCACCGCGATGGATCCGCAGCATCGGATGCTGATGGAAACCAGTTGGGAAGC
>JAGQTS010000107.1 GCA_020438895.1 Mycobacterium sp. | reverse complement strand
TGCACGGCTGCACCATCGAAGACGGAGCATTGATCGGGATGGGTGCCATCGTGCTGAACGGTGCGGTGGTCGGGGCCGGATCCCTGGTCGCCGCCGGGGCGCTGATTCCTCAGGGGGTGGTGGTACCGCCCCGATCACTCATCGCCGGTGTGCCCGGGCGGGTGCGTCGCGAACTCAGCGCTGCCGAACTGGCCGCCAACCGCGGCAATGCCGCTGTCTATGAGCAGTTGATGGACCTCCACCGCGAGACAACCGCCTAGCCAGACCACCCCGGCGACGCGATGTCAGCGATGCGTCACCCTTTCAGGGGCCGGCGTTCCGTACGGTGACAAGCGGTGTTTGAGGAAATCCGCGGGGCAGCCACCCGTAAGGCCGTCGCGCATCAGGAGTGGCCGTCGGTGGTCCGGCGGCGCCAGGTCATCGTGTGCGTGGTGCTGGTGGCCGGAGCCGTGCTGCTCGGATTCTCCCTGCGCAGCAAGCCCGGCGATCCCTCCTTCTACTGGCTGACACTGGCCCTGGCGGCAACCTGGGCGGCCGGGGCTTTTCTGTCGGGTCCGTTGCACCTGGGTTCAGTGCGGTGGTACGGCCGAAACCAACGACCCGTGATCACCGGCACGACGATCGGTCTGGTGCTCGGCGGTCTGTTCTTGGCCGGAGGATTGGTCGTCCGCGAGATTCCGCCGATAGCGGATCGAATCACCCGCGTTCTGGAGTACACGAATTTCGGTCCGTTGTGGATCATCGTGGCCATCACGCTCATCAACGGGGTGGCCGAGGAGTTGTTCTTCCGCGGGGCCCTCTACACCGCGTTGGACCGTTGGCATCCGGTGGCGATCTCGACGTTGCTCTACGTCATCACCACGGCAGCCAGCGGCAACCCGATGCTCGGCTTCGCCGCGGTGATCCTGGGAACGGTGTGTGCACTGGAGCGCCGGGCGACCGGGGGAGTGTTGGCACCCACACTCACCCACCTGATCTGGGGTTTGATCATGGTGCTGGCGCTGCCGCCGATCTTCGGGTTGTAGCGCCGGCCGGTTCACTGGTCGGTGAACGACGCCGCCCGACGCTCCTGAAACGCCCGGGTGCCCTCGATGAAATCCGCGGACCGCAGCAGATGTCGCTGCCCGTCCGTCTCCCGCTCCAATGCCGCCTCCAGCTCGGTGAGGGTTGCGGCGTTAACCGCCTGCTTGGTTCGGCGCAGCGCCACCGCCGGGCCCGCCACCAGCGAGTCGATCACCGCAGCGGCGGCGGCCGGCACCTCATCGGCGGGGTGGACCGATGACACCAGCCCGAACTCGAGCGCGTCGGTCGCCGAAATGCGTTCGGCCAGCAGTGCCATTCGCATCGCGCGGATCCGTCCGATGGCTGCCGCAACCAACGCCGAAGCCCCGCCGTCGGGCATCAGGCCGATCTTGGTGAAGGCCAGCAGAAAGAACGCCGTCTCCGAGGCGACGATGACATCACAGGCCAGGGCCAACGACACCCCGACCCCGGCAGCCGGCCCGTGAACCACCGCCACCACCGGCTTGGGCAGCGCCGTGATCGACCGTATCGCCCGGTTGGCTGCCAACAGCACACCGTCGACGGTCGGGCTGTCGGCCTGTGCCGCTTGGTCTTCGGCGCTGATACCCGCACCCGCGCAGAATCCGCGGCCGGCGCCGCCGAGTCTCACCACCTTCACCCGAGGATCGAGTGCGGCCCGGTCGACGGTATCGGCCAGCGCCGTCAACATCGGCTCGGTCAGCGAGTTCAAGCCGCCCGGACGATTGAGGGTCACGGTCAGCACATGCCCATCGAGGTCGACGGTGAGGTCATCGATGCCGGTGTAGGAGGTCACGCTAGGACACGGTACAAAGAGTCCACCCGAGCAGATCACCTCACCCGGACGAAGGGCGGTACGCGTCATGGCTGGACCACTGCAGGGCCTGCGGGTCATCGAACTGGCCGGGATCGGACCCGGGCCGCATGCCGCGATGATCCTCGGCGACCTCGGCGCCGACGTGGTGCGTGTCGAGCGCCCCAGCAGGATCCCCAACCCGGGGCCCAGCGGTGACTACCTGTTGCGCAACCGCCGGTCGGTGACCGCGGACCTGAAGAACGAGGCCGACCGCGACCGGGTGCTGGCTCTCATCGCCAAGGCCGACGTGCTGATCGAGGGATTCCGTCCGGGGGTCACCGAACGGCTGGGGCTGGGGCCGGCGGACTGCGCGAAGGTCAACGAGCGGCTGATCTACGCCCGGATGACGGGCTGGGGACAGACCGGTCCGCGCAGCCAGCAGTCCGGCCACGACATCAACTACATCTCGCTCAACGGCGTCCTGCACGCGATCGGCCGGGTCAACGAACGGCCCGTCCCGCCGCTGAACCTGGTCGGCGACTTCGGCGGCGGATCGATGTTCCTGCTCGTCGGCGTGCTGTCAGCGCTGCACGAGCGGGAACGATCCGGAGAGGGGCAGGTGATCGACGCCGCGATGGTGGACGGTTCGTCGGTGCTGGCCCAGATGATGTTCGCGTTCCGGGCAACCGGACTGTGGAGCGATGTCCGTGGCACCAACATGCTCGACACCGGCGCCCCCTACTACGACACCTACGAGTGCGCTGACGGGAGACATGTGGCGGTCGGTTCCATCGAACCGCAGTTCTACGCCGAGCTGATCGACAAACTCGGCCTGGATCCCGCGACATTGCCGGGGCAGAACGACGTCACCCGTTGGCCGGAACTGCGAGCCATCCTCACCGAGGCGTTCGCCTCCCGCGACCGCGACCACTGGGCTGCGGTGTTCGCCGACAG
>JAGQTS010000106.1 GCA_020438895.1 Mycobacterium sp. | reverse complement strand
CGAGTCCCCTTAGCTCCACCAGGAATGATGGCGATGTTGCGGGCTTGCAGAAGCCTGTTTGACGACAGTTTTGACGACAACAAGGGACCCCCACACTTTGCGTGTGGTGGTCATGTCTCTCTTTCCTGCGCGAGTTTGCGATGTTCGGCCACGGGCTGTCGAAAAGCGCGATCAGAGCTTGTCGAAAAGCAAGAGTGGGAACTGCGGACCCGAACGCGCGCGCTCTTCTCAGCCTCAACCCGGAGGAATTGGTGCTGACTCCGAGGCTTGGATGGCGAACGGGTCCGAGTCGTCGCGGGGGTCACGGTTTTTGATGACGCGCTGACGGATAGCGGCGAGTTCGGGGCCGTCGGTGTAGTACCGCCCGCGGCGTTCACCGTGTGGGACGAGGAGGCCGTGGTTGGTGAGACTTTGCAGATCGCGGGTTGCAGTCTGTTCACTGACCGAATCCTCGCTTTGGTTTTCGAGGATGGCGCGGTAAACGGCCCGCCGGACTCTGAGCCCGGAGGTGGCGTCGAAGAGAGCTTCGAGTGTTCGCTCGGGCAGCCGGTAGCGGGCGACGAGGCGTTCGAGTTCGAGGTAAATGGTCTCGATCTCTTTGGTGCGGCGCAAGACGGTTTTCGCTTGACGTAGGTGCGCGGTTAGTGCGTAGCGAATCCAAGGTCGGGTGCTTCTGGTTGGTTGCCATGATCCGGCTCCGACATCGGCGAGCACGTCGTAGTACCGGCGTGTGTCCTGGCCGAGGTATTCCTCGATGCTGGAGAAGACCGGGGAAACGATTCCTTCCCGGGCGAGTACCAGGGTTTGGAGGCATCGCGCCATCCGGCCGTTTCCGTCCCGGAAGGGATGGATGAGAACGAGGTTGAGATGGGCCATTGCGGCTTTGACGACGATCGGGATGTCGCCGTCGGATTCCAGGTAGGTGACGAGTTCATGCATGAGGGCATCGACGGAATCGACGTCGACGCCTTCGTAGACGATGTCTCCGGTTTCTTCCTTCTGAACGTAGATGGGGCCCGCACGCCAGCGTCCGGGTCGGCTCTTCAGGTCGTAGTTCGTCATCATGAAGTGAAGGCTCTTGATGAGTTGTTCTTCGAATCGGAACCGGGGCTCCTCCGCAAGTTGGAGCACATAGGTCATCGCATCGCGGTAGCCCTTGATCGCCAGTGCGGTCTCTTCGCTGGCGTCCAGGGCCTCTTCACCCATCTCGATGGCGAGCGCATCGTCGAGTTTGGCTTCGTAGCCCTCGATGCTGTTGGACCCTTGGACTGCTCGGGCGAATTGCACTCGGCGCAGGGAGCCCGTCCAACGACGCGGTTCGTAGAGGCGTGAACGCAGTCGCTGGCGAAGTTCGTCGATCTCGGAGATGACCTCGAGCTCGCGAGCGTCCAGTGCGGGCGGCTCGAACAGCATGATGCAAACCTACTTACAAACAGTCGTTGCGATAGTTATTAACTATCATAGCAGCTGTTTGTATCAATCAAAAAATCATGCCGCGGGCTGGCCGTAGACGCTGGCTTCTCCTTTGCCGGGGTCGACCGAAGCGGGTGTCCCGTCGGTGACTTGCGTGACCGTGCTGACGACGATTTTGACGACAACACTGACGACAGTTACGCCTCCAAACACAGCCACTACAGCCGGATTTCGGCCGTATCCTGCCTGTTCAGGGGTTATGCCCGTTCCTGGCAGTGTGGGGGTCAGGGGTTCNNTCGAGTCCCCTTAGCTCCACCAGGAGAAAACCCGAGACCGCAAGGTCTGGGGTTTTTTTGCTGGGCGGGGCTCGGCAGGGTGGGTTGACGACAGTGTGACGACGATTACGCCACCATTGCTGTCTCGTAGTGTCCCCACACTGAAGTGTGAGGGATGGACTTTCGCAGAGAGTAATTTTGGTATGGTTTCTATACCGTGCTCGAGTTCGAGTTTGACCCCGCCAAAAGCGTGGCCAATCGGCAGAAGCACGGAATCGACTTCAGCGACGCACAGGCGTTGTGGCGGGATTCGCATCGCATTGAAGTCCCGGCAAGGACGACGGATGAGCCGAGGTGGATGGTGATCGGTCTGGTCGACGGCCGGGTTTGGTCGGCGGTGGTGACCTACCGCGGTGATCATGTCCGGATCATTTCCGTACGACCATCGAGAGAGAATGAGGTCGCACTCGATGAAGGCTAAGGAGTTCGACGAGCGGTTCGACGCCGGCGAGGACATGGCTGCCGCTTTGGATACGGCTCGGGCTAGGCGCCCCGGCGAGGAACCTCGACGAGTGAATGTCGACTTTCCGGCATGGATGATCGCCGAACTCGATCGTGAGGCGACCCGACTCGGCGTGACTCGTCAGTCGCTCATCAAGGTTTGGATCGCTGAGAAACTCGACCAGGGGAATCACCCCGCCGCTTGACTCGGATCGACGACAATCTTGACGACTTTTACACCTCCAACCACCCCCCCATCGGCCGGTCTGGGAGACGCGCAAGAGTCCGTCCTGGTATTCGGTGCGGTGTCGTTCCAGCCAGGGCGAGATCGTGAGCACCGGGTAGCGCACGTTTCCTGCCGTCATCAACTGCAGCGCCAATTGCAAGGTTCCGCCGTGCGGCCATCCGAGGCGTCGACCCATGTGCTGAGCCGGCGCGGTGGGGCGGCTTGGCGACAGTTTGACGGTCGCGCCCCGTAGATTCTCAGAGACGACGTACGCCCGAACCCAGGAACCAACGAAAGTTGATCATGCCCGAGGACGAAATCGCAGACGTTCCACCGAATCACCTCTCCATCGATCCGCACAGCCCTTTCTATAGCGAAGAGGTGCTCCGTCGCGACGTCGGTATTCGCTTCAATGGCGTGGAAAAGACCAATGTTCACGAGTACGACGTGGCCGAGGGTTGGGTGCGCGTTGAAGTTCCCACCGCAAAGGACCGTCGCGGGAATCCCATGGTGATCAAACTCAGCGGCACCGTTGAACCCTATTTCCGCCCGGTGGAATAGCGCACGTTCCGTTGTCGTAGCGATCGTTCGTGCCGTGCGCGACCGACCCCAGACAGGGGTTGGTCACTCAGAAGTTATGGCAGTTGTTGACAGCCCTGCCGATCGGGCCGTTCGACGAGTCCATGATGTCGTCGCTGACACCCGCCCACCGTTCGTAGCCGAGAATCCCCTCCAACGTACTGACCTGTTGCTGGCGCTGACCCGGAGGCGCGGCCAAGAGCACCGCGAGCCCGACTCGCAACTGCTGCTCCAGCTTCGGGTCTCCGCTGATCTTCCCCCAGATGATGGGGTCGTTCTGCTGCATCGACGACATGATCTGCTGCTCGGAGCACGTCGTGGCGTTCAGATCGTCGGCGTGGGCTGCTCCTGCCATCCCGACGGCAAGACAGGCCAGACCAGCCGCCGTGGCCAGTTTCGACAGTCCACGCACACCCATGATCGCTCCGCTCATGCCGCGGATCATAGCCGAGGTCGGCGTCTGGGAAGTACTGGTGGCCGAAGCTCTGCCGCCGCCCTAGTTCGAGGATCCGTGCTGCCGGTTCGATTGATGGCCCGAGCCGGACTGATGCTGCTTGCCGCCGTTGTCGGACTGCTTCGGAGGTGGCTTCGGCGAGGGTGGTTTGGGTTGGGGTGCTGGGGGCTTGGGCTGTGGTGGTGGGGGTTTGGGTTGAGGCGAGGGGGTTTTGGGCTGCGGTGCGGGTGGTTGCGGCTTCGGTGCGGCGGGCTGGGTTCCCACCACGGGGACGGGAACGGGTTGGGGCCCCGGAGCCGGGTTACGTGGAATCGGGTTGCTGTCGGGGCCGGAATTTCCCCCCACCGAACCGACGGCAGCGGCAGGCCGCTGAACCGGCGCGATCTGCGGGATGGCCGCCGGAGGTGGTTCAACCGGCGATCGGGGTGATAGGGCTGCAGGTATGGGTGACTCAGCGGGTGCGCCCGGTGATTCGGCGGGCACGATGGGTGTCTCGGAAGGCGCGACGGGGCGGTGTTGTTGTCCCGAATCGGCCGGTGTGCCGGGGTTCTCCGGGGGCAGCCCCGGTGACGCTGGTGTGGTGGTCGGCTTGTCGACGTTGGCCGGGCTCACAAAGGGGAGCGTGACGCTACCGCCGATAACTGCGGTGAGCCCCGCGCCGAGCGTCAGGACGCTCAAGACGCTGGCTGCGGCAATCTGTGCGGTGAGCCGGTACGGGCGGACCTTGGGTGGGCGCTGCTCGGCGAGCTCGACCACCGAAGCGGCAGCAGCCTGCGTCGGGGCGGTCTTGGGAGTGATGGCCTGCAGGTAAGGGCCGAAACTCTCGGCGGCGTACTGGGCGACCTGCTCCCGGCTGGTCAGCGGCCGGTCCGGTCGCTTGACCGCTACCAGTGAGTACCCAAGCCGGACGAACATGTCGGCGACGGGATCGAGATCGGCGGGCGCGTCCTCAGCGGTAGTGGCGAGCCGCCGGAGCCGCTCGGCGATCAGGGGGATGCCCGCCGCCATCACACCACCGGAGGCGCTGGTGAGAATCGGTGATTGCTCGCCGGCATCGGTGTTGAGCTCACGGAGGACGATCGGGTGACTCTGTACGGCCCAGACAGTGTCGGTGAATGCCTCCAAGGCCCGGTCTGCGTAGGAACCATCCGGTTCTTCGGACGGGGCGAATGCCGCATCGAGGAGAGTGGAGAACGCGCCGGTGAGGGCGGCGCTGAGCAATTCGTTCTTACTCGGCCAACGGCGGTAGATGGTCATGTGCGAGACGCCGGCGTACTTGGCGACGAGTTCGACGGTCGCCCGTTTGACGCCGAAGTCCCCGAGGACGCGTACCGCGCCGTCGAGAATCTTCGCCCCGGTGGGGTCGGGCTTCTGCCCGGTCACGACACCGCCTCCTCGGGGAGATGGGAGCCGGCGCGCGCGGTTGGCGACTACAGGCCACCGCGCCAGGAACGACCGGCTGTCCACCCATCGTAGTCCGCTCCCGCGGTGAATGCTCTTGCGCCCTGGATAGAGCGATAACGAAACGAACACAAGATAACAAGAATTAGCTTGCGAAAACGCTTGACGCATCACTTGGAGAGATGGTGTGATCTTTGTAATAAATAAATAACATCCGCAGGTCAAAGCCTATTTTCGACGTCTGCTGGACCCTGGTCCAGGAGCATGGTGGCTCACGGCCCGCAACCATGAGATGGGTAGGTCGCCATGTTAAGAACAGCTCAATTCATCACAGTGGGACGGGTTGGAGCGCTGGCCGTTGCCCTCGGCATCGGCGGGGCATTGGCGTCCATCCCATGGGCCGCCTCCGCCGATGACTCCAGGTCTGCATCCGGGTCTTCTGCCACGAGCCGGGACGCGGACAACGGCCGCCGGCACACCTCGGTCAGCATCCAGAAGACAGTCAAGACGGCCGGGGTCGCGGTGGCCCCGGCGCCGGTATTGCCGGCCGCCGCACAGGGGCGGTCCCGGCCGAGGGCCGGCACCCAGCCCAACACGGCTCAGCCGCCGAAGCCCCCGAGGCCGCAGATCACCTATCGAACGATCGATGGGACTGAAAACAATCTCGCTGATATCGCACTCAATGCCGTGGGAGCCGACTTCAGCCGGATCGGCGCCGCCCAGTTTGCCGACGGGGTATCGGCCTTGCGTACCGATCTGCCCAATCCACGCACTGTGAGCAATCTGGTGGTCGCCGGAGACGGCGAAGTGGCCAACGCCGAGGGGCTGTCCGGGATGATGTATGCCTGGGGTCAGTTCATCGACCACGACATCAATCTGACTAACTCCGACGGGGTCAACCGCATCGACATCCCCGTTCCGAGTGGAGACGCCGAGCTCAGCGGATCCATTCCGCTCACCAGAGCGGTGATCAACCCGTCGACCGGCACCGCCGGCACGGCGGCCACCGCGACCAACAACGTCACCGGGTGGCTGGACGGTTCGATGGTTTACGGCTCCGACGCCGTCACGGCCGCGAGTTTGCGCGGAGACGGCGGGCATCTGCTGACCTCCGCGGGTAACAACCTGCCCATTGTTGACGGCGCGTTCATCGCCGGCGATATTCGAGTGCAAGAGAATCCCGACCTGACCGCCCTGCATACGTTGTTCCTGCGCGAGCACAACCGTCAGGTCGATCTGCTCGCGCAGGCACACCCGGAGTGGACCTCCGACCAGCTGTACAACCAGGCCCGGGCCATTGTGACCGCCGAGATTGAGCGGATCACCTATGAGGAATTCCTCCCGCATCTGCTGGGCGAGAATGCCATCGCGGCCTATCGGGGGTACCAGCCCGGCGTCGATGCCAGCCTCACCGAAGAGTTTGCCGGAGCCGCCTTCCGCTTCGGACATTCGATCGTCTCGGCCAACCTGGAGAAGACCGACGAACAGGGCAACGAGCTCGGCAGCGCAGTGTCGCTGAAGGACGCCTTCTTCCAGGCCCCGTCAGACTTCGTCGCCGACACCGGGGCCGACGGACTGCTGCGTCACCTCACCAACGACGTGTCCAATGCGCTGGATGTCCACTTGGTCGACGATCTCCGTAACTTCCTGTTCGGCGCGGGTATGGGGCTGGACCTCGCCGCGATCAACCTGCAGCGCGGCCGCGATCTCGGGCTCGGCACCCTCAACGAGACCCGGATGGCGCTGGGCCTGCAGCCCTATGCCAGCTTCTCGGAGATCACCTCCGACTCCGCGACCGCAGAGGCCCTGCAATCGGCCTATGGCGACGTCGACACAGTGGAACTGTGGATCGGCGGCCTGGCTGAAGACCACCTTGCCGGGGCCATGGTCGGGCAGACCTTCGGTGTCATCATCGCCCAGCAGTTCCAGAACCTGCGCGATGGCGACCGGCTGTGGTACCAGAATCAGGGCTTCGACCCGGCGACTCTGCGCGAGATCGAATCGACCACGCTGTCGTCGCTGATCCTCAAGAACACCGACGCCCAACACATCCAGGCCGACGCTTTCGTCTACTACGAGCGCCGCAGCGGTCTGGTCGGTGGGGGAGCCATGGAAGACCCGCTCGTCCCGCAGCTGGTGGTGGGCTCCGACGGCGGAGACACCCTGATAGGTGGCACGAAGGACGATCTTCTCGTTGCGGGCACCGGTCGCCAGACCCTGACCGGAGCCGCCGGTGCCGATACCTTCATCATCCCCGTCGCCGGCGTCAACGCCGTCATCACCGACTTCCAGGTGGGTCATGATCAGGTGCAGTTCGAAAACCTGGGTAAGGGCAACCCGAAGATCTCCGGCAAGAATGGCAATACGGTGATCTCCGTCGGCGGGAGCAAGGTCACCTTGGTGGGCGTTTCGGTCTCGAAGTTCACCTCGGCCGATGCGGGCGCAATCCTGACCTAGCCGGAGGTTCAAAGAAAAGCAGCGTCATAGGGTCCGGTCGGGCGAATTCGGGGGAACTGGGGCTGCCATCTTGCGCGTCAGTGGTGGGGAAGTCCACCCTGGTAAGAGTCCCGTGGCACCAGGTTTGGCGCCGTCCGGATCGGGGTCATACCTGGGGCCACATCGTTTCGATGAGGAGGGCAACATGAAGACCAGCATCAAGACTTCGGTGGCGGCCGCCGCAGTCGCGGCCGTCGCCACGGCAACCGCAATACCCGCCGCTTCGGCGACCTATCCCATCGTCGGCAAACTGGGCAGCGCCCTGACCATGACCGACTCGGTGGGGCAGGTCATGCTCAGCTGGACTGTCGGCGGCCTCAAACCCTCCGCCGACGTCATGCCCGGGTATCCGGTGGCCGGGACCCTGTGGGAGGCGACGGCCACCGTCAAGGCCCTCCGGGGAAGCGTCACACCCGCTGTATCCCAGTTCAACGCCGTCGCCCCGAATAAGGCCGCATACCGTGTCCTGTGGCAGGTCGCCAGTCCGGTCAACATCAGTGCCGCGACCCTTCCTCAGGGTTCTTCGGCGACCGGGAAGATCCACTTTGACGTCACCGGTCCCGCGCCCACCACGGTCACCATGAACAACGGCATGGAGGACCTGATGATCTGGGGTCCCTAGCAGGTGGGCCCTGGCGCGGCGGCGGACGGATTTTCTGGCCGCCGTTGCGCTGGGGTAGCTTCGTCGCGGCTACCTGGGTTTGTGGAGCCCGGGGCTTCGCGTGGTACCCAAGGCTATTCCGGAAGGAGACGACGAATGAGCACGGTCATCACCCGCCTGATGGCGGCCGCGATGATTGCCTTCGCCGTCGGCGCAGGGTTTCCCGCCGGCGCGGCAGCCGCTCCGAAGAACTACTGCACCGAACTCAAGGGCATCGCGAGCGGCGGGGTGTGCAGAATTCAGCTGACCGATCCCGGCTACACGGTCGATATCAGCTTCCCGACCGACTATCCGGACCTCAAGCCGGTCGCTGACTACATCTCGAAGACCCGGAACGACTTCATCAACGCGGCTCGTGGTTCCGAACAGCGGGAGATGGCCTCCGCGTTGAGCATCACCGGCCAGAAGTACGGATCGCTGATCCCGCCGCGTGGGACCACCGGGATGGTACTCACCACCTACCAGAACACCGGTGCTGCGCGTCCCCAAACTTCCTATAAGTCGTTCAATTGGGACCAGGCCTACCGCAAGCCGATCACGTGGGAAACGCTGTGGCAGCCGAAGGCCGATCCGCTGCCGGCGGTGTTCGGCATCGTGCAGGCCGACGTGAATGCCCAAGCGGGCAAACCAGTTCCCATTTCACCCGAGGCGGGCCTCGACCCAGCCAACTACCAGAATTTTGCCGTCACCAATGACGGGGTGATCTTCTTCTTCAGTCAAGGCACGCTGCTGCCGGCCGCCGCCGGTGCCCTGCAGGTGTTGGCGCCGCGTTCGGCGATCGACCCGATGCTCGCCTGATCGGTTATCGGCGCCGGCCACCGAGAAACGACCGGCGCGGCGACGCTCCGCGTGCACGCGGGTCAGATGACCCGAATCGGTCGGCTTGCGGTCGGCGACAGAGCGAGCACCTCGGCGAACCCGTCGACGATGGACTCTGAGAACAACTCTGCGTCGCGAATAGCAGCCGCGTCGTGGTTGATGCCCAGGCATGCGATCGCACCGTGGGTGATCAGGCCGGCCATCACCGCGCAACCGGGCAACGGTCCGAACGGATACATCCGTTCCACCTTCGCCCCGGCGAGGTAGGCGTCATGTGCGATACCGGGCACGTTGCTGGCTTGGAGGTCGTTGACACCGGCCGACGCGCCGAGCACGGAGAGCGCAGGGCCCGGCAACCAGGCCAATGCCGGACTGATCAAGTTGAACAGGTCAACCGCGGGCTCATGCCGTGCGGTGTCGACCTGGGTGTGGATCTCCGCCATGAGCTCTCGCGGATCGCTGATCGATGCCTCCGGTGCCAGCCGGCCGACGGCGATGCGGTTGCCGCCTGCGGTGTCGTCCGCCGTGCGCACCGATATCGGGATGGCAACCGGCAGCACCGATACGGGGGACCCCGACCGGGCGTGATACAGCCTGAACGCTGAGATGAGACCGGCCAGGTACGCATCGTTGATCGATGCCCCGGCGGCCCGTGCGGCGGCTCTCAAATCGGCGAATTCGATGTCGAATGCGGAGAACCGCCAGGAAAGGCTGCGCCCCCGCAGCAACGGGGATCCCGGGGGACTGGCAGCTCCGGCGACTTTGAGGGCCGAACGGCAGTAGCGAACAGCAGCACCCGGTCGGGCGGCCGCCACCATCGCCTTGGCGAGTTGGGTCATCAACCCGGGCAGGCGGTTGAGGTCGGCTGCCACCTGGCGGCCGACCACCTCCAACGGACTCAGATGCTCAGGTTCGGGTGCGGGGGGTTGGGGTTTGTCGGGCATCGGGTCACGGCTGGAGCTGTGCAGTCCCGAAAGCAGGTCGATAGCGCCGAGGCCATCGGTCATCGCGTGATGCACCTTGAGCAGGTAGACCGCCTTACCGTCGGGCAGGCCCTCGAAAAGCACCGCTTCCCACGGCGGCCGGGCTGGGTCCAGCGGCGTCATCGCGATCTGTTCGGCGGTGCGGAACAACTCGCGCATCGAGCCGTCACCGGCTACCCGCAGGCGGCGGAGGTGGTAGTGCAAGTCGAATTCAGGGTCGACCACCCAGCTCGGCGCGCCGATTCCGAATGGGGAGTCCTGAACTCGTTGTCTGAACCGCGGAACCATGCGGGTGGCCCAGTCGTGGGCGGCGACCAACCGGTCCCAATCGGGAACACGGTCGAGGAGCTCGACGGCGCAAATCGGGTTGCGGAGCCGGCGGTCGGCCTCTCCGCGCCACATCAGGGTGTCGAGCGAACCCATCATCGGCTCGTTCGCCCAATCCAGGGGCCCGTCGGATTCCGCCATCGAACCTCCTCTGCCGTGTGTGCGTCTGCACTGCACCGTATCGGGACGGCGGTGGTTCCGAGGGCGGGCTGACATGAAAGCGGTGAATTTCCTGCATGGCCGTGTGGATAACGACAGACTCCCGGTAGACGTCCCGGATGGAGAATCGAGTCTGCTGATGAAGGACAACCCCTTCGACCAGCCCGTGGTCGCCAGTGCATTCGACAGAATCGGCGTCCGAAAACTGATCCAGCGCACGGGTCTGCTCCACGAGTCGGCGACGGTACTTCCCTCCGATACACCGGAGGTGGCCCAGCTGCTCGATGACCCGGAGTTCGACGATGCTCTCAACCGGCTGGCCCAGCGGCTGGACCGGAAACCCAAGACCATCAGGAGCGAGGCCGCCGGGTACCTGCGGGAGATGTCGGCGACGCATTCGGAACCGGTGGAAAGAATCTGGGGCGGGTTCGGACGGTGGCTGAGTCGTGCGCACGACGTGGAGGTCAACGAGGAACAGGCCCGCCGCGTGCGGGACTTGAGCCGCGACCATGCGCTGCTGTTCCTGATGTCGCACCGGTCCTACCTGGACGGGTTTGCGTTGCCGTCGGCGTTCGCCGCCCACGGTATCGACGCACCGTTCACGATCGGGGGGGCGAATTTGAATTTCTTCCCCTTCGGGGCCGTAGCCAGCCGCACCGGCGTGATATTCATTCGCCGCTCGACCTCGGATAATCCTGTCTATCGGCAGGCTCTGCGCTCCTACATCGGCCAGATCATCCGCAACCGCCAAAGCCTGTGCTGGTCGATCGAGGGTGGACGGACTCGGACGGGAAAGCTCCGGCCCCCCGTCTACGGAATTCTGCGGTACGTCATCGACGCCGTCGAGACGTCAACCGGCACCGATCCGTTGATCGTCCCGTTGTCGTTCGTCTACGAACAGTTGCACGAAGTGCCGCTGATGACCGCCGAGGCGCGTGGTGGCGCGAAGCGCCCCGAGGATCTCACGTGGTTGCTCGAGTATGCGCGTTCGCAAAGCGAACGGCTGGGCAGGGCCTACCTCGATTTCGGCACACCCATTCCGATTCGGCAACGTCTTGCCGAGTTGTCCGCGGCGGATCCGAACGGTACCCACACCGTGGAGCGCATAGCTCTGGAGACCTGTCACCGGATCAACCGGGCGACCCCGGTCACGGCCACCGCGGTGGTATGTCTGGCATTGCTCGCCGTGGACCGCTCGCTGACTCTCGACGAGGTGCTGGCCACCGTCGCGCCGTTGGCCGGCTACATCGCGGACCGCCGTTGGCCGGTGGCCGGTGGAGTGAACCTCATGGACCGGACGACCATCCGCCGCACGCTCGAGGAGTTGGTGTCCTCGGGCGTGGTGGACAGCTACGGGGACGGAACCGAAAACGTGTGGGGGGTAGGGGCACATCAGCACTTGGTGGCCTCCTTCTACCGCAACACGGCGGTCCACATGCTGGTGAACCGGGCGATCGGTGAGCTGTCCCTGGTGGCGGCCGCCGAGGCCGACGGTGACGCAGCGCAGGTGGCGGTGGCAGAGTCCCTGCGGTTGCGCGACCTGTTGAAGTTCGACTTCTTTTTTCCCGGGCGTGCTGAGTTCACCGAGGAGATGCGGGCGGAATTAGCTCGGATTGATCCCGCGGGCGTCGAGATCTTCGACAGTTTCTCGGCATCCGACGCTCGATCCTGGCTCGCGGCGATGCAATTGCATACCGCGCGCCTGGTTTTGCGGCCATTTCTGGACGCCTACGCCGTTGTGGCAGATCGGCTCTCCGGGTGGACCGTTACCGAGGAGTTCGACGAGAAGAGCTTCCTCGACGAGTGTCTGCGGGTCGGGGTGCAGTGGGTGCTGCAGCGCCGGTTGGCCAGCGAGGAGTCGGTATCACTCGAACTCTTCAAGCCCGCGTTGCGGCTCGCGCGACATCGGGGATTGCTCAATCCGCAGACGCCGCACCTTGAAGAGCGTCGCCGCGACTTCGTCGAGGATGTCGCTTCGGCCCGGAAACTGATCGAGGACGCCTCGGAGTTCGAACTTCCCGACGTCTCGGGCGGCCAACCCGCAGCAGACAGGGGATCTCGGTGATGCGGTGGAGTCGGCGCACAGTCGGGGGCCTGGGTCTTTCGTTGCTCAGTGCCGTTCTGCTGGTGGTGATCTGGCAGTCGTACGGCAATCTGTGGTGGCTGACCTTCGTGGCGTTCGTCCCGATGTATGTCGCCCAATACCGTTTGCTACCCCGGCGCTGGAGCGCCGTGCCGGTCGGGTTCGCCCTGACCGGCTACTACCTCGCGCTTGGTCTGCTGACCTCGTCGGTGGTTCCTGTTTCGGTGATCGTGATGGTTGCGTTGGTCTTCGGCGTGTTCGGGATCATGATCGGGATGTTCCTGCGGCCCTTCGCGGAACGCACCAACTACCGATGGTTCGTCGTGCAGATGCCTTTGTTGTGGGTCACCAAGGATCTGCTGGTTCAGAACAACGAGATCATCGGTACGTATCCCTGGATCGCCTATCGCATGGGCGATGTCCCGCAGATCATCCAGCCGGTGAGCCTGGTCGGGACGCCGGCATTGAGCTTCCTGCTGCACGTCATCAATGCGGCCGTCGCGTTGGTCGTGCTGGCGCAGATCGATCGTCGCTGGCCGCACCTGGCTGATGTACCCATTCCCCGGCGGGTGCGGATCTGGTCGGTGGCAGTCCCGGCGGCCGTGGCCGTGATCTGGGTGGGCACCAGTGCGGTGATCTTCCGAGATGTGTCGAACCGAATGGGTCCCGAAGTCCGGGTCGCGGCCGTCCAGCCCGGTCTGGTCAACGCGACCCCGGGAACGCTGATCTCGGCGTCGAGTGGTGGTGCGGAACGCACTGAGGATCAACGTAT
The DNA here is from genome assembly GCA_020438895.1 of Mycobacterium sp. Lineage (GTDB taxonomy): Bacteria > Actinomycetota > Actinomycetes > Mycobacteriales > Mycobacteriaceae > Mycobacterium. The sequence continues at coordinate 16,746 of JAGQTS010000106.1, read as the reverse complement.
CCGGGACCAGATCGAGCAGCTGAGCGGAATGACCCGAAAGGCGGCATCCGAAGGCGCCAGGATCGTGGTCTGGCCCGAGGAAACCCTCAGTTACGACCCGCGCGTCGCGCACACCGAGTGGATACCCGCGTTGTTGCGAGAGACGCGCATATATCTGGCAATGGGCTTCACCCCGGATTCGTCGAATCCGGCAGCCCCGAATACCGGACTGCTCTGGAACCCCGACGGTGATGTCGTGCTCGAGTATCGCAAGACCAAGCGGGTGCTCGCCGAAGGTGAGGCCTTCACGCCGGGTTCTGCCTATCCAGCGGTCGAGACACCGCTGGGAGCGCTCGGCATGATCATCTGCTTCGATATCGACTTCCCCGACGGGCCGGCACGCCGCGAGGCCCAGAGCGGAGCCAGAATGATTCTGGCCCCGAGCATCGACGTCGGATCGATCGCCGACGCACGCACTGCCTCAACGGTGTTCCGTGCGGTGGAGAACAGGGTCGCGATGGTCAAGGCCGACGTCGCGTGGGATTCAGTGCTGGTTGCTCCGAACGGACGTGTCATCAACAGGACGGTGGTCAGATCCGAGGAGGGCGGGCAGGCGCTCATCGTGGCCGATGTTCCGATGGGACCCGGCGGTGCGCCGTTCACCACGTTCGGTGGTGTGCCGTTCCAGTTGTTGGTCTATTCCCTGACCTCAGTGATGGTGGTGAGGATGGCGATGGCCATGGCGAAGGCGCGGCGACATGACGGTGCGACCGTTATCACCGGACCGCGTTGATCGGGATATCCCACTGCACCGCAAGGTGTTCCAGCTCCGTGGTCGTCTTGTCGCGGACCGCGGCTTCGATCCCCGGGTGGGATTCCGGGACGCCGAGTGCCTCGAGCACCCGCCGATAGAAGTGCGGCTCGATGGCGCCGAGGGCGACATGCCCGTTCGCGCACGGGTAGATCCGGTACCCGGGAAAGGTGCCCCCGAGTAGCGCGCCATCGCCCATGAGGCCGTACCGCACCGCGTCAGCGGCGCGCTCAGCTGCTTCGGCGAGTGCAACGCGACAGCTGCGTCCGGCGCCATCGCGGCGACCGGCCAGCACAGCGGCCAGGGCCATCGAGACGGCCCGTTCGGCGCCGAGGAGGTCGGCGATCGGCACCTTCGGCATGCTGGGCGGGGTGAGGATTCCGGCGTCCGCCTGATAGTTCAGGTCGTGGCCGGGAACCTCAGCGCACTCGCCATCCTGGCCGACGATCTCGATCAGCGACAGCCTCGGAAACCTCCTCTGGGGGTGGTCGAGGTTCAGCCTCCTCAGGGCGGACGGACGAATCGAGGTGATCAGCAGCTCAGCGTCGTCGAGCAACTGGTCCAACGTTTCCCTGCCATCGCTGGTTCGAAGGTCCAGCGACAGGACCTCCTGGTTTGCTACGAGATCGGCGTACCACTGTGGTGCCGCGGCGGCGAGCGGATCCCCTGACGGTGGCTCCACCTTGGTCACCCGTGCGCCGAGCCCGGCGAGGCGAGAAGCTGCCAGTGGACCGGGCAGGTTGACCGCCAGGGACACCACGTTGGTTCCGGACAGCATGGCCATGCGTGTTTAGCGGGGTGCCGCGTACATCGCGTCGATCTCCGTGCTGTAGAACTCCAGGATCGACTTGCGCTTGTGCTTCATCGTGGGTGTGACCAGCGGACCTCCGGGCTCCCAATGCGCATTGAGGAGCAGGTGTCGTTTGATCTGCTCGACCCGGGCCAATTTGGAGTTCGCTGCCGCGATGCCGTCTTCCATCGCTTTCAGGATCACCGGGTGGGTCGCCATGTCCTCCGGCGGTGTCCCCGAAAACCCGGCTTGCTTCAGGTGTGCCGAGCATGCCGAGGGATCGAGGTTGATCACTGCGGTGACGTACGACCGGTTGTCGCCGACGGCAATGACGTAAGCGGCGAGCGGGCATTCGACTTTCACCGCGGATTCGATGTGCGACGGTGACATGTTCTTGCCGGCCGAATTGATGATGATGTCCTTCTTGCGGTCGACGATCTTGACGTAGCCGTCGTCGTCGATGGTGGCGATGTCACCGCTGTGCAGCCACCCCTGCGTGTCGATTGCCTCGGCGGTCTTCTCCGGATCGTTGCGGTAGCCCTTCATGACCATCGGGCCACGCACGAGCAGTTCACCGTCCTCGGCGAGACGGATCTCGACACCGGGCAGGGCTTGGCCCACCGTCCCGATCCGCACCTTGGCAAAGCTGTTCACGGTGGCTGCGGCGCACTCGGACATTCCCCACATCTCGCACAGTGGCAGACCGACGCCGAGCAGGATTTCGTGGGTCTCGGCGGCGATCGGCGCGGCGCCGGTGATCCCCATTCGCAACGACCCCAGTCCGACTCCGGTGCGGAGCTTCTCCAGAGCCTGCCGAGCAGCGGGATTGTCACAGGTGGCTACCGCACCGGCCCGAACCGCCGCGCGCCCGGACTCGATCGCCGCCCGAATCATGTCCGCGGAGGCGCCATCGCTCTCCGCTGCGATCAGGGCATCGATGGCCGCCTTGATCTTGTACCAGATGGACGGGACCCCGAGGAACACCGTCGGCTGAATCTCCTTGAGGGCGTCGAACAGCTTCTTCGGATTGGCGACGGTGGCGACCTGCACCCCATAGACCATGTTGGTGTAGTGCGCGATCACCCGGTTGGCGATGTGCGCATCCGGAAGATAGGAGACCACGGTGTCGTCGGCGGAGAACTCGGCGACGGACTGCAGGCTGTCGAGATCGGTCACGATCGCGTTGTGGGTGATCTCGACGCCCTTGGGCTGTCCGGTGGTTCCGGAGGTGTAGATGATGGTCGCCACGTCGTCGGGGCGGACGGCCGACCACGTCGCATCGAAGTCGAATTCAGGAGCCGCCGCACCGATCACCTCGTCGATGGTGAGCGTTCCGCCGTCGCCGCCGATAACGCAGATATCGATGTCCGGCCTGCCCGCGACCTCGGCAGCGGCCTTCAGGACGGGTACGAACTCGCTCTGGCACACCACCAGTCGGGGCTCGGCGTTCGACAGCAGGAACGCGATCGTATCGGCGGGGAAGGTGTTGTAGATCGAGAACGGCACCGCCCCGCTGTGGAGCACCGCGGCGTCGACGATGTGGAAGTCGACGCAGTTCGCCAGCATGAGGGCCACCGTGTCGCCCGGGCGGACCCCGGTGGCATACAGGCCCCGAGCGAGTGCTCTGACGCGGTCGGCGTATTCCGACCAGGTCAGGCACTCGGATCCGTCGTAGGATCGGACGGCGACAGCGTCCGGCCGTTGCTTCGCCGTGTGCTGGAAGGCGGCGCAGAGGGTGGCTTCAGCCATGTGTCCTTCTCCTCGCGAATATGTCGTGGTAACAGTCGATTTCCAGGAGTCGTGGCGATGTCACGCGCTGAGCGATCTGGCGACTAACTCTTTCATGATCTCGTTGGTGCCGCCGTAGATTTTCTGAACGCGCGCGGCCGCGTACATCCGGGCGATGGGGTACTCCACGGTGTAGCCGTAGCCTCCGAAGATCTGCAGGCACCGGTCGATCACCTTGCACTGGATATCGGTCAGCCAGAACTTCGCCGCCGACACCGTCGACCTGTCGAGGCGGCCGACCAGGTGCTCGCCGATGCAGTGGTCCAGGAAGGTACGTGCGGCCAGGACGTCGGCGTGGCACTCGGCGAGGACGAACCTGGTGTTCTGAAACTGCATCAGGTCGGAGCCGAAGGCCTTTCGCTGCCGGGCATAGTCGCATGCCAGCTCCACCGCGTGTTCGGCTGCGGCGACCGCCCCGATCGAGATTGCGAGACGCTCCTGCGGAAGTTGCTTCATCAGCTGTGCGAAACCCTGCCCTTCCCGCCCGCCCAGCAGATTGGCGACTGGTACGCGCATATCGACAAAGGCGAGTTCTCTGGTGTCGGTGCCGTTCTGGCCGATCTTGTGCAGCACCCGACCGCGCTGGAATCCCTCGAGATCCTGAGTCTCGGCGACGATCAGGGATAGGCCCTTGCCGCCGGATTCGGTTCCCGTGCGGGTGACGATGATCAACAGATCGCACTGAGTACCGTTGGTAATGAATGTCTTTGCGCCGTTGATGACGTAGTGATCACCGTCTCGCCGGGCGCTGGTGCGAATGCTCTGCAGATCCGAACCGGTCCCCGGCTCGGTCATGGCGATGGCGCCGACCATCTCGCCGCTGGCCAGCTTGGGTAACCAGTGCCGCTTCTGGGTTTCGTTGCCGTAGGCCAGAATGTAGTGCGCGACGATCGTCGAATGAACACAGTAGGCCCAGGCGTCGTCGGCAACCCGGCCCTGCTCCTCGAGCACGACGGCTTCGTGGGCGAAGGTCCCGCCGCCACCGCCGTACTCGGTCGGAATGCTGATGCACAGCAGGCCGACTTCGCCGGCGGCCAACCACAACTCGCGATCGACGTGGCCTTGGTCCGCCCACTTCGCCAGGTTGGGTTCGACGTGCTTGGCGACGAACCGCCGAGCCAGGTCACGTAGCTCGTCGAGTTCGTCGGTCATCCAGGGCGATCGATAGTTCATTGCCTACTCCTGTGGCGTCGGTGTCGTCATGTTCCGGTAAACGAAGCTGTCCGCTTGGTCCGGAAGGCATCGAGTCCCTCGCGCATGTCGTGGGTCTGTGCGGCGAGGTAGAAGTTGCGTCGCTCATAGTCCATTCCGGCGGACAGTGGCGTTTCGAACGCCGCCCGGGCCGCGTCTTTGGCCAACTGGACGGCTAACGGGCTGTTGCCGGCGATGCGCGTGCCGATGGCGATCGCCCTGGCCAGACACTGTTGGTCGGGCACGATTTCGGAAATGAGGCCGGCTGCATGCGCCTCGACAGCCCCGATGGGCTCACCGCCCAGCAGCATCTGCATCGCCTTCGACTTCCCGATCGCGCGGATCAGCCGCTGCGTGCCGCCGGCGCCGGGGATCAGCCCCAGGCCGACCTCGGGGAGCGCGTACCGCGAGGATTCCGCGCCGATGGCGATGTCGCAGGCGAGCATGAGCTCACACCCTCCGCCGTAGGCTGGTCCCGTCACTGCCGCGATCGTCGGCATCCGGTAGCGGTGCAGCTGGCCGAACAACGTGCGCCCGAAACCGTCGGCCCTCAGGCTGTCCGGAACTGTCAATCCATCGAGTACGGCGAGGTCGGCACCGGCGCAGAAGGTGTGCGACGAGCCCGCGATCACGACCACCCGCACCCGTTCGTCGGTGTCCGCCTCGGCCAATGCGTCGCTCAGCTCGCTCATGAGCTCTGGATTGAGCGCGTTGCGGAAGTTCGGCCGATTCAGGGTGATGACGCGCACGGCGCCGTCGTTGGTGATGAGAACGTTCATGATCGGACTCTTTCGATGACCGTGGCGTTGGCCATGCCGCCGCCCTCGCAGATGGTGAGCAGCCCGTACCTGCTCTCCGAGCGATGAAGTTCATAGACCAGATCTGTCAACATCCGCGCACCGGTCGACCCCAAAGGGTGCCCGATGGCGATGGAGCCGCCGTTGACGTTGAGTTTGTCGTAGCCGATGCCGAACTCGCGGGCGAAGATGATGGGTACCGGGGCGAATGCTTCGTTGACTTCGATGCGGTCGATGTCGTTGATGGACAGACCGGCGTCGTCGAGTGCGCTGCGGGCCGCAGGAATGATCGCGGTGAACTGCAGGATCGGATCATCGGCGGCGACAGTCATGGATCTGATGACGGCCTTGGCCTGCAGACCCGCCGCCGCTGCCGCCCTGGCGTCCGCGATCAGCAGTGCGGCCGCCCCGTCGCTCAACTGAGACGCGTTGGCCGCGGTGATCGTGCCGTCGCTGCCGAATGCGGGCTTCAGCGACGCGATCTTCTCTGGGTCCACGTGTTCGCGGATTCCTTCATCGCGGCACAGTCCGGGGATGGGGGCGAGCTGAGCAGCGAAGGATCCGGCTTCGGTGGCTGCGTGGGCGCGGCGATGGCTACGCATACTGAACTCGTCGAGTTCGCCGCGGGTAAGACCCCACTTCTCGACGAGGAGTTCAGCCGATGGGCCCTGGGCACACAGGTTCCCGTCATAGCGGGCCATTGCCTCTGCGCCGTAGAAGGGCGCCTCGGGGGCGTCGGGGTCGAACAACGGCCCGAGGTCCACCCGGCTCATCGATTCGACGCCGCACGCGATGGCGAAGTCGTATTCGCCGCTGCGAATGCCTTGGGCGGCGAAATGGACCGCCTGCTGCCCGGATCCGCACTGGCGATCGATGGTGGTCGCCGGCAGGGACGGCGGCAACCCGGCGCCGAGTGCGGCGAATCGGGTGAGGTTTCCTGATTGCTCCCCGACCTGGCGGGCGCAGCCGCCGATGACATCGTCAAGGCGATCAGGGTCCACACCGGTTCGGGTGACCAGGGTCCGCAACGTGTGGGCCAACAGGTCGGTGGGGTGCCAGGCGCTCAGCGCACCGTGACGCTTGCCCACGGGGGTTCGGATCCCGTCGATGATCACCGCGTCACGCATGTTGAGCAACAGTACAACATGCTGAACAGTTGTTCAATATGTTGATCATCCAATAGGGTGGCTGGCTATGGACACAACGGTCACTGCCGGTAGGACTGCTGGTGGGGACCTGACCGCGAAGGCGCGCATTCGGAACGCGGCACTGGAGTTGCACGCCGCCAAGGGCAGTGACAACACCACCCTGCGCGATGTCGCCTCCGCCGCCGGGGTGACCTCCGGGCTGGTGATTCACCATTTCGGCAGCAAGGACGGGTTGCGGAGGGCAGTGCAGCAATATGTCGTCGACCAGTTCCGTCAAGCGGTGGACTCGGTTCCGCCGGTCGGCACGCCTGAAGAGATCGGTCGTGCGCGGGACGAGGCGGTGGCGCGGATGTGGGCGGAGAATCCGATCTTCGTGCGTTACCTCACACGGGCCGTGCTGGAGAACACCGGGGAGAGTGATCTCCTCGACCTGCTAGCCGATTACACCTTCGCCCAACTTCAGCAGTTGCGGGCCGCCGGCATTGCGACCAGTGCACACACCGCGCAAACCCAGGCAGTCGGAATACTGCTGCGCGAACTGGGACCCCGGATCTTGCAGCCGTTGGTCGACCACTTCTGGTCCCGGCTCAATGCCGGGGAACCCGATTGCGCCCCGCCGCGGCTTGAGGTTCGACTGCGCGACTGACGCCCACTCCGCGCTGGTCATCGGCGGTTCATGCCACACAGGATCAGCCGGGCACCGGAACCCCGTCGCGACGGGCTCGCCAGCGCCACAGCCGAAGGGGCGCGCGGAATCTGGTCGAGGGGGGCGGGAGGTCGACGTCGTCGGTACCGATCTCGGCGGCGATCAACTCATCGAGGCGACGGTCGAGATCGTCGATCAGCGGTCCGGCGTCGGGGCCGCCGACGTCTGGGTGGGCAAGGTTGGCCATCTCAGCCGGGTCCGCGTGGCGATCGTAGAGCTCAAGGTCGGCTGCCGCGCGCCCCCGGTGCTGCTCACCGGGCCTGAAATAGCGGCCGTACTTGTGTGTTTCGGTGACGATGCCACGCAGGAAACCTCGGTGCGGCCCGGCAGCGCCCAGGCTGGAGTAGGCGTCGCTGGTGATCAGCACACTATCGCGGATGACCCGGTCTGGATCCGACCACAACGGGCTGAGATCGCGACCAGGCAGGGCGTCCGGCTGCGGTACACCGGCGGCCGACAGCAGGGTGGGCAGCAGATCGACGGCACCCGAAAGCCGTCGGGTCATCGAACCGGCAGGGATCGTGCCGGGCCAGGCCATGGTCAACGGCACCTGGCCGTTCTCCCGGTAGAGGTTCGCCGCCTTCTGCCGCAAACCGTGCGCTCCGGCCAGGTCGCCGTGATCGGAGGTGCTCAGAACCAGCGTGTCGGCTTCGGAGCCGGAGTCGGCTAGCGCGGACAAGATCGTCCCGATGTGGCGATCGACCTCGATACTCAGGTCGATGTAGGCGTTGATCAGTGTGCGCCAAGCCTTTTCGGTGCGGACGGTGCCGCCGGTGATATCGCAGGTCACCTTCCAGTAGCGCTGCGTGATGGGTTTGGTCAGCAGGTCGTCGGTGAAGTTCGGCGGCAGTTCCGCCCCGTGGTCGACCACCCGAGGTTTGCGGAAGCGGGGGTAGAGCATGATGTCGTGCGGATTGACGAACGAGCACACCAGCAGCCATGGCCGGTCGTCGTTCGCGTGCCGGCCGATCCACCGCGCGGCCCGTCCGGCGGTGCGGCCGTCGGTGAAGTGGCCCAGATACGGGGCGCCGTGGGCGTCGGGGGCCTGCCAATCCGAAAAGCCGTACTGCGCAAGACCGTTTCGTCGGGACTCCCCACCGAGATGCCATTTCCCGAGGTAGCCGCACCGATAGCCCGAAGCCGACAGCAGGTGGCCAAGCGTGGCGATGGAGGGATTCAGCGGTTGCTGCCAACTGAGATTGGTGTTGTCGAACATCCCGGTGGCGGCAGCGTGCCGACCCGTCAGGATCGTGGCCCGACTGGGGGTACACGGAAAGGTGTGAACGTGGTGATTGGTGAACCGCATCCCGCGCCCGGCCAACCGCTCGCGGTGCGGCAATCGCACGTGATCGGGAAACCACACCCGTTCGCGCTCCTCGTCGGTGAGCACAACCAGGATGTTGGGCCTGCTACCCATCGCACGCCTCCACGGGCAGCGGGTTGACCGCCAGTACCCGGGTAGTGCCCCCGACGAGCCAGCCCGCGCCGGGATTCTCCAAGGCCGCTCGGTAGACCACGTCAGCGGTTGTGCCGGTGAGTTCCCCACAGGCGACCGAGCGGCGGGTTGCCGACGGTGCCAGAAAGTCCGGCAGCGGTGGTCCCGGCCACACGACGGTGGCCGGATCCTGGTTCCGGCCGGGCGGTATCTCAGAAACGGTGATCCGTTCCGGTGAGTAGGGCTGCCGGGCGGCTGCGGCCGGTAACGCCGACGCCCGCTCGATGAGGGTCCGCAGCCGGTCGCGCGCTTCGCGCTGCGTTGTACTGAGCCCGGTCTCGAATCGGGGATTCAGGGCGTAGACGCGAACCTGGGCCGTCTGCTCGTCGCCGCGTACCAGCACCGTCGTGGTGGCCAGGTCTGTCGCCCGCGGGCTGCCGAAATCGGTACCGGCCCCCAATAGGCCGCTGGACTGTGCTTCGGTGACGAACTGGCGCACCTGATCGGGATCGACTCGGGCGACCTCGTAGCGGGCCGGAACGGCCCGCAGCGCCGGGGCGGGGAGTGCGGTGAGGGCCGTGCCGTCCCCGTAGATCACCAGTGCCGGGGACTGCATCGCGGAGATGACTGAGGGAACCATGCCGCCGGCGGACATCACCATGACCGCCATCTGATCGGGCGATAGTGCGGCGGCGGGCGGTATGGGGCCCGGTGCGCACCCGGTCATCGTCAGCAACCCGAGCAGCGCCGCTGTCCGGATGCGGTACGACGTCACAACGTTCAAACTACGGCCGGTCCGATCTATGCCCCGGTCCAATCTATGCCCCGGCAAGCCGTGGCGGACGGATCCGCGGTCGTCCCTTGTGGTGGAATCGACCGCATGGCGGTACGGTTCGCGTCCCTGCTGGCGGCCGCACTGATAGCAGGGTGCGGCGCGGCGGTCTCGGAGGCACCCGGAGCGCCCCCCGCACGTACGGATGCCCCGGTGGCAGCGGCGACGTCGACACCGCCAAAGCCACGGCCGGCCACCGTCCACGCCGTCACCGTCGAGGATCTCGGCGCCACGTGGCGGCCGGAATGTCCGGTCGGACCTGCGCACCTTCGCCGCGTTGAGGTGGACTACCTCGGCTTCGACGGGGCCATCCACCGGGGAAACCTGGTGGTGCACCTCGACGTCGTCGAGGATGTGGTCGCCATCTTCGCCGACCTGGTCAGGCTGCGTTACCCGATCGAGCGGATGCGCACTGTCGACAACTATCCCGGCGCCGAGGACGAAGCCTCCATGCGCGACAACAACACCTCGGCGTTCAACTGCCGGTCACTTCCCGGCGGCAGTCGCTGGTCCCAACACGCATACGGACGCGCCGTCGACATCAATCCCCTGGTGAACCCCTACCGTGCGTCCTCCGGTGACCTCCAGCCCGCGACTGCAGGGCGCTACCTGGACCGCACCCGAGATGACCTCGGCCTCTTACACCCCGGCGACGCCGCGGTGGACGCGTTCACCGACCGCGGCTGGACCTGGGGCGGAGCCTGGCACGATCCCGTCGATTACCAGCACTTCGAGGTCGGCTGAGCAGCGCGGATCTCCGACTGCTCGGTTACACCGGGCGCCTCATCGGGGCGCTCTGGCCCGATCGGGGGTGGCTGGGCGGAACCATCACCGACAATGGGCGGATGGCGACCCCACAGCGGCAACGGCTCGGCATCCAGGATGCGCTCTGGCTGGAAATGGACCGACCCAACAACCTCATGGTCGTCGAGTCAGTCATCTGGACCGCAGAACCCCTTGACTTCGGCAAAGTCCGCACGGTGGTCACCGAGCGACTCCTGCGCCGCTACCCGGTGTTCCGCAGCCGCGCTGTTCAGGATGATGACGGAAGCTGGTGGTGGGAGCCCGATCCGCAGTTCACATTCGACAACCACGTCGCCCTGGTGTCGCTGGCCAACCCCGACGACCCGCAGGCGCTGCAGGAACTCGTCGCAGCCCACCGCACGGAGATGCTCGACCGTGACCGGCCGCTGTGGCAGGCGATCTGGGTTCGCCGTTACCGCGAGGGCAGCGCGATGATCCTTCGCAGCCACCACGCCATCGCCGACGGAATGCGGATGGTGCAGCTGTCCATGAGCCTGTTCGACGCTGAGCCCGAGGGCGGTCCGATCCTCGCCCCGGCGGTGGCCCAGGCCGCGGCCCGCCCGCACCCGCCCGGCCAGCGGCTGGCCAGCCGGCTGCGTTCCGGTGTGGCCGGTATCGCACATCGGGCCAGCTTCACCGCGTCCCGGGCGGCCGGCGTGCTCAACGGGCTGAACGATGCGCCGGTGGCATTCCAGCGGGCCGGACGACTGGGTCGGTTCGCACTGCGCAACCCGTTGGGCGCCGCGGACACCCTGGTCCATGCTGCCCAGGCCAGCGGCGCCGGCATCGCCGATACGGTGCGATCGGCGCTGCCCGGTGGTGGCCGGCTGATCGATGTGTTCTCCGGCGCTCCGGGTGACGTCGACACTCTGCGCAAACTGCTCCTGGGCACCCGTAACGATGTGACGATCTGGACCGGCACCGCCGGTGGAGCCAAGAGCGTGGCCTGGTCGGAGCCGCTGTCCCTGCCCGCAGTGAAGGCTGTCGCCGCGGCCAATCAGTGCACCGTCAACGACGTTCTGGTGGCCACCGTCGCCGGATGTCTGCATGACTATCTTCGGATTCACCAGGCTCGCTGCTCATCGGTGACCTTCATGGTGCCGGTCAACCTCAAGCCGCTCGATCTGACTCTCCCCGACACCCTGGGCAACGAGTTCGCGCTGGTCCAACTGGAGTTGCCCACCGACGAACCCGACGCTCACGAGGTGCTGGCCGTCGCCAAGCGGCGGATGGACCGGATCAAGAACGGGCATGAAGCGGCTGTCGCATTCCGTTTCCAGGAGACCATCGCCGGGTTCAGTCGCGGGCTGTACGAAGCCTCGGTGGACCTGTTCGCCAATCGCACGGTCGGCACGCTGACCAACGTTCCAGGCCCGCCGATGCCGGTCTATCTGGCAGGCAGCCTGGTTGACGGGATGGTCGGCTGGGCCCCGACTTCCGGTGATCAGCCGATGAGCTTCACCATCTACAGCTATAACGGCGAGATCACCGTCGGAATCGCCTGCGACACCGCCCTGGTGCCGGACCACGAGATGATTGTCGACGGCTTCTCCGCGGCGTTCGGCCGACTCGTCGAGGCCACGCCGAGCGCGGATCTCATGCAGATCACGTGGGGGAGCGCAGGAAGTTTCCGGCAGGGTCCCCGGAGGAGCCCTCGGAAAGGTCACGACCGAAAGCGATGAGAGCCCGCCGGCCGATCGCCAGAATGCGCTCATCGAAATCGCCGCCGCGGTAGGAGAGTTCCAGGATCCGGTCGGCCATTTCCACGGCCACGAGCATCGTGCACGGGTCGGTGCCGGCCGGGATGAGGCCGGACGCCAGCAGAATTCCGTGCATTCGGTCGGCCAGGGTGCGCATCCGGGCACGGACATAGCCGGTGACCGCGGGGGAGGTGCGTCCACCCATCCACATCCGCGCGGCACTGGGGTGCTGGCGGTAGAAGTGCACATGCAGGGCGATCTCGTTGTCCAGCAGGTCGCCGATCGACTCGATCCGCCAGGTGGGCTCTGCCGCCACGCAGCGCGCGTCCAGTTCGGCGCATTGCCGTTCGAGCAGTTCACCCAGGATCGCTTCACGGTCGGGGAAGAACCGGTAGAGCGACGGATAGGACACCCCGGCCCGGTCGGCGATCGCCCGGGTGGTGGCGGCTTCGACGCCCTGCTCGTCGGCGATCGCCGCAGCAGCGTCCAGGATCTTGGTCACCGTCTGGCGGCTGCGTTCCTGCACCGGCGCCCGGCGGGCAGCACTGGCGGTCGTCATGGCCGACCCCTCTCAGTCGATTCCCTTGACAGTTGTCCAGAAAACTATAACATTGTTAGCGTTTACTGCAGCGCCTGCTCCGCCGATCCGAACCGGGAGACCCGATGACCGTCGCCACCTTCAACCAGACCCGTCCTCACGAACCGTTCACCGGCCACGTCGGTGTCCTTGTCGTCGGCGCCGGTATCTCCGGGCTCGGACTGGGGCACTACCTGGCGACGACGTTGCCGGGCAAGAGCTTCGCGATCCTGGACAGCAGGGACGCCATCGGCGGGACCTGGGATCTGTTCCGCTACCCGGGCATCCGTTCGGACTCCGATCTGCACACCTTCGGCTACGAGTTCAAGCCGTGGACGTCTGACAACGCCATCGCCGACGCCCACGAGATCCTCGATTACCTCTACGAGGTCATCGAGGAGGACGATCTGGCTCGGCGGATCTATCTGCAGCACAAGGTCGTTCGGGCGGATTTCTCCAGCGAGACGGCGCGGTGGACGGTCACGCTGGAACGCGCCGGCCAGCAATGGGAGGTCACCTGCGACTTCCTCTTCGGCGCGACCGGTTACTACGACTATGCCAGCGGCTACACCCCGCACTTTGACGGTCAGGAGGACTTCGACGGCGTGATCGTCCACCCGCAGTGCTGGCCGGAGGATCTCGATTACCGGGGCAAGGAGGTGGTGGTCATCGGAAGTGGCGCCACCGCGGTCACCCTGATCCCGGCGATGGCCGACGAGGCCGGGCACATCACAATGCTGCAGCGCTCACCGTCGTATGTGATGCCATTGCCCCGCAAGGACCCGATCGCCAACACATTGCGCAAGGTGTTGCCGGCCAAGGCGGCCTACGCCGCGACCCGGCGGTTCAACATCGGCAAGGGCCGCTTCATCTACAACCTCTGTCAGAAGCAGCCGAAGTTGGCACGGCGGCTCATTCGCGCTGCCAATGTGAAATTCCTGCCCGAGGGCTATGAGGTAGGGACCCATTTCAATCCGACTTATGACCCGTGGGACCAGCGGCTGTGTGCAGTGCCCGATGCCGACCTGTTCCGCGTCATCGGCAAGGGTCAGGCCTCGGTGGTGACCGACAAGATCCGCCGGTTCACCAAGACCGGAATCCTGCTGGAGAGCGGCCGCGAACTCAAGGCCGACATCATCGTCACCGCGACCGGTCTGAACGTGAAGTTGTTCGGCGGCATCGAGGTCTCGGTGGACGGCGAGGTCAAGGACCCCAGCCAGAGCCTGGTCTACAAGGCCTTCATGCTCTCGGGCATCCCGAACCTGGCTTTCATGTTCGGCTACACCAACTCGTCCTGGACGCTGAAGGTCGGCCTGGTCTGCGATCACCTGTGCCGAATGCTGAGCTACATGGATCAGCACGGTTACACCACAGTCATGCCGGTCGCCGACGATCCGCGCATTCAGACTCGGCCGATGCTCGATTTCGGCGCCGGCTACGTCCTGCGGGCTGCCGATGGACTCCCGAGGCAGGGTGACAGCGGGCCGTGGACGATCGAGATGGACTACTGGGCCGACCACGCGCGGCTGCGAAAGGGACCCGTCGATGACCCGGCTTTGCGGTTCAGCGCGGCCGACCGTACCGCTGTGGGATCGGGAGTGGCCGTCTGAGCCCCGGCATCGGGCGGCGTCAACCCTGGGCGACATCGACGATGGGTCGTTGCACCCCCGCTCCGGGCCCGTCGAAGTGCCACCACTCACCGGAGTAGACCGTCAGCCCACCGGCGGCCATCGCCTCGCGTAGCCGCGCACGGTTGGCCTGCTGAGCTGTGGTCACACCTTCGGTCGCGAAGGCCGTCGCCCGGGCAGTGAAATCATCGAAGTCGGTGCCCATGTCCAGCAGCGTTCCGTCACGCGAGAGGGTGACATCGACGGAACGGCCGGTCTCGTGGCTGCGCGAGTAGGGCCCGGGCTGGGCTACCCACGCCGGGTCGGGCACCGCCTGGAACATCCGGACCTGAACGCTGTGCGGTCGGTAGCAGTCCCAGAAGACCAATGTCAGGCCCTCGCCGCGCAGGACCGCGGCAGCCGTCGCCAGTCCCGGGGCCAGCGACTCGTGCACCAGGCAACGGGCGCCGGCGGGATAGAGCGGAACACCCACGAAATTGTCGGCGGTGGAGTAGCGCAGATCGATGATGGCGTCGGGCACCACCGAACGAACGTCGACCAGGCCGACCGCCCGGGCTGCAGGGCTGACCGGTGGCACTGAGCCGCCGGGAGCCGCGGACGCCGGCGTCGCCGCCATGGCCGCCATCAGCGCGGCCGCCGGCAGTGCCAAACTCAGTGTCAAGCGCATTCCTGCATTCTCCACACTGGCGGCCACGGGCCAAGAAAGCCGGCGAATGGGTGCCGAGGCGCACCGTGACTGGGAGCTGAGCGGGCCGCTGCGCGGTGGGTCGAAGTGGCGGCTGTAACAAAAGCCGGGCATGATCTGATGCGTTCTGTAGGAGATGTCCGCACGCGGCGGACCTGGCGGGAGTGGAGAACGCGATGGCCTCAGTGTCGTTTATGGCCTCAGTGTCGTTTACGGCCTCAGTGTCGACCATGCGTACCAATGCGGCCCGTGCCGGACTCGGTGGACTGGGATTGGGGATCGGTCTGGCGTTGCTGACTGCCCCGCACGCCGCCGCGGAACCCGAGGGTGACCCCGCCGATCCGCCCCCGCCGTTGGCGGCCGTGGCTTCGGTCCCGCTGACGGCAGCCGCCGAGCCGGGCGCCGCACCGGCGGCGCTGGCGGCGACGCCGGCCGAAGGCGTTCCGCATCTGCCCACCCCCGATAATCTGCCGCCGGGAACCACGCAGGCTCCCAGCGAAGGAAGCAAGCTCGGCTATATCCGCGACCTGTGGCACGCGGTGCGTACCCAGGACGTCACCATGAGCGATGCGTTGCTGCTCTTCGCCCAGCGCCCAATGGACGCCGACACACCGCTCGAGGCGATGTCACCGCGCAGCGAACCGGTCGCCGCACCGGACCCGGCCGCACCGCCGGCGGCCGAGGCGCCCATCCTCGCGGAGGTCCCGGCATCCGAGTAGTCAACGGTCAGTAGCCGTCCGTCATGAGCCGTCGGTAAGGAGCCGCCGGTCAGACCGTCACTGGGACGACGATTTCATTGCGCCGCCGGAACGGCAGTGTCCAGGGCGGATCATAAAACCAGGTCAACGGTTCGCCGGTGGTCTCCAGCCCCGCGGAGCTCAGCGATTCGAGTAATTCTGTCGTCTTGGCGGTGATCGCTTCAGGGCTGGCGATACCTGAGAACCTCAACACCGCAACACTCTCGGCAGGCACCTCAACCAGCCGTACCCGGTCGTCGTTCGGCGTGGGCAACGTGTCCATGCTGTGTTCGGAGGGCATGAAGAACCGGATCACCCAATCGCCGGCCTGGCCGCGCTGGGTGGCAACCGGCGCCGTCATCGCGATCTTCTGGCCCTGTTGCTGGGCGACCGGCGCCGTCATGGCGATCTTTGCCTGTGTCGTGTTGCCGCCGAAAATGTAGCCGGCCAGCCGGCGGAAGCCTTCGTTGCGCGCCGACTCCTCGTCGGCCGTGATGGAGGTTTCGGCAGCAATGCGTGCGCCGTAGCGGCGGATCTCGACCGCACCAACTCGGCGCTGCACAGTGAACGGCGGCTCCTCGGTTCCGGTGCGGATGCCGACGATGGTGCCGCCTGCTTCGGCGATCTGGGATGCGGCTTGGCCCAGCGCCCCGGCGATCTTGTTGAACATCTCCTCAATCTACCGGCGCTGGGCGTCAACCGGCCGGGCCCGGAACTCAGCCGCGGGTGAGTTGCTCGTACCGGGTCCGGTGGGCGTCGGTTGACCCGAACTCGTATTGCAGCGCGGTCAGCCGCTTGAAGTAGTGCCCGACGCCGAGCTCCTCGGTCATGCCCATGCCGCCGTGAAGTTGCACCGCGCTCTGGCCGATGAACCGGGCTGCCCGGCCGATGGTCGCCTTGGCAGCCGACACCGCCCGGGCCCGCGCAGCCGGTTCCGAATCCAGTTTCAGGGTCGCCAGGTACGCCGCCGACACCGCCTGCTCGAGTTCGATGTACATGTCCACCATGCGGTGCTGCAGCACTTGAAACCCGCCGATCGGCTGTCCGAACTGCTGACGCTGCTTGCAGTAGGCGATCGTGTCGGCCAGTACCGTCCGCATCGCTCCGACCGCCTCGGCGCACACCGCGGCGGCGCCCT
>JAGQTS010000105.1 GCA_020438895.1 Mycobacterium sp. | reverse complement strand
AGTGCATCGGTGGATCGAGGCTAAGGCTTGGCTGTGCAGCGAGCGGCATTCATGAGACCTGCCCGAACTGCATTCCCTCGAGGTTCCAGTACCCCCGCAGGTTGGAGATCTTGCCGTCGTCGTTGACCCGGTAGCAGAACACCCCGCGCACCGCGCTGGTGAAGCCGCCCTCGAATCGGCTGCGCAGGACCAGGATGTGTGCGACCTCGTTGGGCGAACTGGACGGGAAGGTCTCCTCGCAGGTGACGGTGAGGTTGTTGGCGGCGATGTTCGCGTCGTAGAAGGCCGCCACCGCGTCCTTGCCGCGCACGCCATGGCCGTCGGGGTTGGTCACCGACGGACCGATCGGGTCCTCGATGACGACGTCATCGGACATCAGGGCCAGCCACCCTGCGCGGTCATGGGATTGGACGCACCGCCAGGACTCCTGGGAGGCGGCCATGGCGGGTGTGAGTTCGCCGGTTCGCTGCGCCATCGGACTTCGCTACCGATCCTCGTCGGTGTAGCGGATGACACCGCGAATGTTCTTGCCTTCCAACATGTCCTGGTAACCCTCGTTGATCTGCTCAAGGCGGTACTGGCGGGTGACCATATCGTCGAGGTTGAGCTTGCCGGCTCGGTACATCGACAACAGTTGTGGGATGTCGTAGTAGGGGTTTCCGCCGCCGAAGATGGTGCCCTGCAGGTTCTTCTGCATCAGGGTGAGCATTGCCAGGTTGAGGGTGACATTGGTGTCGACCATGCTGCCGATCGCGGTCACCACACAGGTTCCCGACTTCGAGGTGATCATCATGTAGCTCTCGACGTCGGTACCTTGTAGTTCGCCGACGGTCACGATGACCTTCTTGCACATGAATCCACCGGTGGCTTCGGCGATTCCCATCAGAGCAGCGTTGATGTCCTCGTAGGCATGGGTGGCACCGAATTTCAACGCGGCGTCGCGCTTCCACTCCACAGGTTCGATGACGAAGATGTTGCGCGCGCCGGATACCACCGCGCCCTGCAGTGCGGCCATGCCCACACCACCCACACCGATGACGGCGACGTCCTCGCCGGGCTTGATCTGCGCAGTGTGCGTCGCCGACCCCCAACCGGTGGTGACTCCGCAGCCGACGAGGCACGCCACCTCGAACGGCACGGCTGGATCGATCTTCACCACCGAGGACTCATGCACCACCATGTACGGCGAGAACGTCCCGAGCAATGTCATCGGAAACACCGGCTGCCCCTTGGCGGTGATCCGGTGGGTGCCATCGGCGATGGCGACGCCTCCGAGAAGTCCGGCGCCGAGGTCGCAGAGGTTGCGCAGGCCGGCCTGACATGACGGACACGTGCCGCAGGAGGGGATGAAGGACATCACGACGTGGTCGCCGGGTGCGACGCTGTCGACGCCCGCACCGACCTCGATGACGACTCCGGCACCCTCGTGCCCGCCCAGGACGGGGAAACCCAGCATCGGGATGCCGCCGGTGACGAGGTGGTGGTCGGAGTGGCACATGCCGGAGGCCTCCATCTGGACCTTGACCTCACCCGGTTTCGGGTCGCCGATCTCGATCTCCTCGATCGACCACGGCTGGTTGAACTCCCAGATGAGCGCGCCTTTTGTCTTCATGCAAACCTCCGCCTGGTCGAGCGATCGAGAACACGATCGGTGATGACCATCCTATGACTTGACGGGTGTCGAGTCACCAGATGGGCACCGGTGCCTGCCCGATGGGGTAATACCCGGGCAGCCTCTGGCCGGACAGACTGCGTTCGATACGCGCCTGCATTCCCTTGGACAGCGTGCCGGCCTTCATCAATTCCACGTACAGCCTCTGGACGTGGCCGAAGTCGAAGAAGTCGCGCTGCCACTCGATCAGACCTTCGGCATTCAGCCGGAACCAGCTACCGCCGATGCCGTAGATCTCGCGTTGGACGGGCTCCGCCCCGTCACCGACCCTGGCGACCTGCTTCCAGAACCCGACCACCTCACCGATCCGGTCATCGATGATGACCTTCTTGTAGGGATAGGTCCAGCCCTCCAACCCGGCCATCTCCAGGCCCAGCGCGATGTCCCGAATCTCGGCCTTGCCGACGCACATCACGTCCTCTTTGGGACCGATGTTCCAGCCGTAGGTGGCGTCGTCGGAGTAGAAGTCGGCGAGCCCGGACCAGTCACCCGCGCGCTCGGCTGCCCGGTTGGCGTCGAGCCAGCGCTGGACGAAGTCCTCAAGTTGTTCGCGGGGTATCGCTGCCATGGTTCAGTCCTCGCTCAGGCTTCGTCAACTTCGATGATGAAAAGTGCTCGGGTAGGACAGCTTTCGACGGCCCGCTCGATCTCGGCGCGGGCGCCGGCGGGTGGTTCGGCGTCGAGGATCTCGACGGTGCCGCGTTTGGGAACCCGGAAATAGTCCGGGGCCTCGAGTTCGCACATGGCGTGCCCCTGGCACAGGTCGGCGTCGACCCCGATGCGGAAGACGCTCATCGCACCCTCCGTCGGTAACGCACCCTGGCGGGCCTGGCCAGTTGCACGACCATCTTGGAGTGGTCGTTGCGGTAGCTCTCGGGCGGCTGGGCCATCTCGAACTCGTACTCCCGCAGCAGGACTGAGAAGATCGCTTTGATCTGCATGGTGCCGAAGGCCGCTCCCACGCAGCGGTGCCGGCCCGCCCCGAACGGAATCCAGGTCCAGCGGTGCAGGACATCCTCCTCGCGGGGCTTGTTGTAGCGGTCGGGGTCGAAGTGCTCCGGGTTCGGGAAGTCCTCGGCGATGCGGTTGGAGATCGCCGGTGAGGCGGCGACGAAGTCCCCGGGATGGATCGGGTACCGCTCGACCTCGAACTCGCCCTTGGCCACCCGCATCAGGATGATCAGCGGCGGGTGCAGCCGCAGGGTTTCCTTGATGACGTTCTCCAGCTTCGGGATCTGGCGCAGCGCATGGAAACTGACCTCCTGGCCGTCGGAGTACAACTCGTCCAGCTCGGCGGTGACCTCGGCGTGGATCTGCGGGTGGCGCATCAGTTCGATCAGGGTCCAGGCCGAGGTGCCCGCACTGGTGTGATGGCCGGCGAACATCAGCGAGATGAACATTCCGGTGATCTCGTCGGCGGAGAAGCGCGGCCTGCCGTCGTCGTCGGTGATCGACACCAGCACGTCGAGCATGTCGCGCCTGCCCTTGTCGGCGGGCGGGTTGGCGATCCGCTCGGTCATGATGTCCTGAACCAGCGCGACCAAGGCGGCGCGCGCCTCGTCGCGAACCCGGAAGCTCTCGATGGGCAGGTACGGGTCGACGTAACACAGCGGGTCGGTGCCGCGCTCGAGCAGGTGGTAGT
>JAGQTS010000104.1 GCA_020438895.1 Mycobacterium sp. | reverse complement strand
TCGGCCAGATCGAGGAACTGTCCACGCTGGTAGGTGATCTCGTCGATCTCACCCGCGAGGACAACGCGCACGGAACCTCGCTGGAGGATATTGACCTCAGTGAAGTCATCGACCGCAGCCTCGAGCGAGTACGCCGCCGCCGCAACGACATTCGGTTCCAGGTCGATATCGTCGGGTGGCAGGTCCACGGCGACGCGGCCGGATTGTCGCGGGCCGTCCTCAACCTCCTGGACAACGCCGCCAAGTGGAGCCCGTCCGGAGGGACGGTCAGTCTGCGACTCCGGCAGGTCGATTCGGCGCACGCGGAGTTGGTGGTTTCCGACGAGGGTCCCGGGATCTCCCCGGAGGAACGCGGATTGGTGTTCGAGCGGTTCTACCGGTCGACGTCGGCACGCGCCATGCCGGGTTCGGGGCTGGGATTGGCGATTGTCAAGCAAGTCGTGGTCAAGCACGGCGGGATGATCCGGATCGGGGAGACGGTCGCCGGCGGGGACCCGCCGGGAACGTCATTCTTCGTCTTGCTGCCCGGGCGGCCGGTGCCCACGACATTCCCGACGTCGTCCGCCGTCAGCGAAAACGGCCCGGCAAACTCCGAGGAAGACGGGCTGCGACGAAATATGTCCAACGCGACGAGTGTTGTCTCAGTCGATTCTCAGTAGAACCCGGCAAGCTGAGACCCAGGACGGCGCGATCGCGCGCCGCGTGAGCAGAGAGAGCGCACAGCGACCATGACAGACGACCCGCGGTATTCCGCGTCGCAGCACCCCGGCCGCAACAGGCCGAATTCGCAAGCGACGCAGGGCTATACCCAGGCCGGCTACCAACAGCCGTACGACTGGCGTTATGCCACCCCGCAGCAGGCCGCGCAGCAGCAGTACCCGCCCGGCTACGGCGGCTATCCACCAGGTCCGGTCGGTACAGGGCCCCGGGAGCCGCGGAAGCGCTCCCGCGCGGCCGCCCTGACCGTCGGAGCGCTGGCCATCGCCGCGGTGTCGGCGGGCATGGGAGGGGTGGTGGCGACCATGGTGCAGCCACAGCACTCGGCCGTCACGACGATGACTACCGCGGCGCCGAACGGAAAGGCGTCGCCGCCGGCCGCTCCCACCGCCAACATTCCGGTCGGCTCCGTCGAGGAGGTAGCGGCCAAGGTGGTCCCCAGCGTGGTGAAGCTCGAGACCAAGATGGGTCGCCAGTCCGAGGAGGGTTCGGGAATCGTCCTGACCCCTGACGGCTTGATCTTGACCAACAGTCACGTTGTGTCTGCCGCGAAGGGCTTCAAACCGGGTTCGCAGGGTGCGCCCGGAATGCCGGGGATGCCGGGTGCGCCCGGAATGCCGGGAGGGCCGGGCGGTCAGGGTGGCCAAGGCGGTCAGGGCGGTCAGGGTGGACAGGGTGGACAGGGTGGTCTGCCCGGGATCGGTGGCGGACCGACAACGCTGGTCACCTTCTCCGACGGCCGGACTGCGTCCTTCACCGTTGTCGGCACCGACCCTTCCAGCGACATCGCGGTGGTCCGGGCGGAAGGGGTGTCCGGGCTGACCCCGATCACCCTGGGCTCCTCAGCCGACCTGCGCGTGGGCCAGGACGTCATCGCGATCGGATCACCGCTCGGGCTTGAAGGCACGGTCACCACCGGGATCGTCAGTGCGCTCAACCGGCCGGTCTCGGCCGGTGGCGACGCCGGCAACCAGAACACCGTCCTCGACGCAATCCAGACCGATGCGGCAATCAACCCCGGCAACTCCGGTGGCGCGCTGGTGAACATGAGGGGTGAGCTGGTGGGGGTGAACTCCGCGATCGCCACGCTCGGCGGCGACACCCCGGAATCCAGCAGCGGTTCGATCGGATTGGGGTTCGCGATCCCGGTCGACCAGGCCAAGCGCATCGCCGACGAGCTGATCAGCACCGGTAGTGCTGCGCATGCGTCCTTGGGCGTTCAGGTCAGCAACGACGTCGCTGCGCACGGGGCGAAGATCGTCGAGGTGGTCAAGGGTGGAGCGGCCGCCAACGCCGGCCTGCCCAGCGGTGTTGTGGTCACGCGGGTCGACGATCGCGTGATCGGCAGCGCCAACGCGTTGGTTGCGGCGGTTCGTTCCCGTGCTCCCGGCGACAGCCTCACGCTGACCTACCTCGATCCGTCCGGCGCCAGCAAGACCCTGCAGGTGACGTTGGGCAAGGCCGACCAATGATCCTGAACGGCGACGAGTCCGCCATCGACGGTGGTGGTGCCGCGCGGTCGTCGGCGGCTGGATATACGGTGATAGCCATGGAACAGCCCCCGGGCTCCGCCGGTCGCGCCTTGGTCGTGGTGGTCGATGATCGTCGCGCCCGTGGAGTGGAAGAAGACGACAGCGGGCCACTGGTCAGCGAATTGCTTCATGAGGCGGGCTTCGTCGTTGATGGAGTGGTCGCCGTCGCCGCCGACGAGGTGGAGATTCGCAACGCCCTGAATACCGCGGTGATTGGTGGCGTCGATCTGGTGGTCTCGGTCGGTGGTACCGGAGTCAACCCGCGCGATGTCGCGCCGGAGGCGACCAAGACCATCCTCGATCGCGAACTACCTGGAATCGCCGAGGCGCTGCGATCCTCGGGGCTGGCTGCCGGTAGCAGCGATGCAGGACTGTCCCGCGGTTTGGCGGGAATCTCCGGGAGCACGCTGGTGGTCAACATCGCGGGATCGCGGTCCGCGGTGCGTGACGGGATGGCCACGTTGGGGCCGTTGGCGACCCAGGTGATCGCCGAACTTTCCAGTTTGGAACTGTGAGTAGTCGCCAATTTTCGTCCCTACCTGCAAATATCCGAGTAAACTCGATCATCGCCATGTTTGTGACCTTCGTCACACCGACGGGTGGGCTGACGTGACGTCACGCCTCCCGAATAAGGCCGTAGTTAACAAGATTTTCGGTGAAGAACTGCCGCAGGCGTCCGCCGACGAGGTCGCCCCCGAGCCGGGATCGGGGACTGATGAGCATGATGCATGGTTGCGAGAAAACGTTCCGCCGCATCATATTTGAGCAGTTTGAGGGCATGTGGCCAGCCGGTTCCGTTGACTGCGCCGCCCGCTGGCGCGCCCAGGTCCAGGGTATCGGCAACATGGTTCGGACGGCTCCGTCCACACTGGCCGCAGCAAACGGGCGACGGCAACGCTCAGGCGGGGTGTGGCGCCGGTCCGCGTTGCCGCGCCGTTGCGGTACCGATATCTTCCTCGGTGACATACGTGAGCACGGGCGGGGCTCGTCATCGGAGACGGCTTTGCGCGCGCGGATCAGCGGGTGAGCGAATCGGTCACCGCCGACAAAGCTAGGGAGACCATGAAGGTTATCGGTCGTGTGCTGGTAGCGGTGGTTCTCGCCGTTGCGGGGT
>JAGQTS010000103.1 GCA_020438895.1 Mycobacterium sp. | reverse complement strand
GCGCAGTAGACGTCCGCGCTGCGCAGCGCGGAGGCCTTCTCCGTCTCGTCGATCTCGCCGAGGAACCTCAGGTGGGATCCGAGATCGCGGGCTTCCTGCCGCAGATCGCCCTCATCGCCGCGACCGACAACCAGAACCTGGACGTCGGGGAATCGCTGCACCACGGTGGGCAGCGCGGCCAGCAGCACGTCCATCCCTTTTCGTGGTTCGTCGAACCGACCCAGGAACAGCACCGTCTTGCCGGGCCGCGGATAACCCGGCAGCGGTCCGGCCGCGGAGAAGGCGGTGACGTCGACTCCATTGGGGATCTCCACGGCATCTGAGCCCAAAGCCTCGATCTGCCAGCGCCGGGCCAGATCGGAGACGGCGATGCGCCCGACGATTTTCTCGTTCCAGGGCCGCAGTATGCCCTGGAAGACCCCGAGCGCCAGCGACTTCGTGGTCGAGGTGTGGAAGGTAGCGACGATCGGCCCCTCGGCCACCATCAGAGCCAGCAGGGAAAGGCTCGGCGCGTTGGGTTCGTGCAGGTGCAGCACGTCGAAATCGCCGCCCGCGATCCACCGCTTGACCAGCCGGTGGGTGGAGGGCCCGAACCGCAGCCGGGCCACCGACCCGTTGTACGGGATGGGGACGGCCTTGCCCCCGGATACCACGTAGTCGGGCAGGTCTACCTGCGGGGAGGCCGGCGCCAGCACGCTGACCTCATGTCCGCGGTCGCGCATGACCTCGGCCAGCTGCAGCACGTGCGCCTGGACTCCGCCGTGGACGTCGAAGGAGTACGGGCACACCATGCCGATGCGCATCAGCTGCGCTCACCCTCGAGGTGTGCCCGCCGGCTCTCGGACAGGTCGGCCAGCCATAACGGCTGCAGCATGTGCCAATCCTGCGGGTGGGCGGCGATGTTGACCGCGAACCGGTCGGCCAGCGCCTGGGTGATGATGCCGACGTCTCCCGAGGAGGTGTCGATCGCATCGCCGATCGTGACAACGCAGTCGTCCCCGTCGTAGTAGATATGCGCAGGATGCAGCGGCGAACCGGTCTCCAGTGCCAGTTTCGCCGGACCGGCGGGCAACCGGGTGGGCTCGCCGAAGAACTCCACCGGCACCCCGGACCGGGACAGGTCGCGGTCGGCCATCAGGCAGACGAACCGGTTGTCGCGCAGCCGCTCGGCGAGCACCTCCATCGGCGGACGCCGGCCTCCCGAAGCCGGGAGCACCTCGAAGCCCAGACTCTCCCGGAATTCGATGAATCGGTCATACAGCGATTCCGGTTTGAGTCGCTCAGCGACGGTGGTGAAGGTGCCGTAGTTCTGGGCCAGCCATACTCCGGCCATATCCCAGTTGCCGCTGTGCGGCAAAGCCATCACCGCACCCCGCCCGGCGGCCTGCGCTGCCGCGAAGTACTCGGCGCCGACGAAGACCTCGTTGAGTCGCTCGGCCACGGCGGGCAGGTCCATCGACGGAAGCCGGAACGCCTCTTTCCAATACCGGGCATAGGAGGCCAGTGCCGCCCGCATCAGCGAGTCGGGCACCTCGGCGGGTCGGGTCCCGATCACCCGGGCAAGGTTCCGGCGCAGCTGGTCGGGGCCGCCGCCGCGGGCGGCGTAGCGGGCCCCTGCCCCGAAGGCAGTGCGCGCCAGGATCTCCGGCATCGCCCGGACCACGCGCCATCCGGCCGCGTAGCCCCAATCGGTGAGGTTCTCCCCCGACGGGATGCCGATCATGACGTGCCGCTCCCGGATCCACCGGGGTCGGTCTCTCCCGTGCCGGGATGCAGCAGATCCATCGCCGTCGGGGATGTGCGCACCGAATGCAGCCGCTGCCCCACGGTGATCAGACTGGCCACCGCCAGAAGCCACATCGCCACCGGCAGCGCGACGGGGATCGGGAAATAGGGCAGGTCCGACAAGCCTGTGCCAGCGAGGACGATGATCAGCCGCTCCGGACGCTCGATGAGACCCCCGGACCCGTTCAGTCCGCTGGCCTCTGCCCGTGCCTTGATGTAGGAGATCACCTGCGACGTGACCAGACAGATCAGCGTCGCCACCATCAGCGCGGTGTCCCCCAGACCGAAGGCCGCCCACCACAGCAAACCGCAGAACACCGCGCCGTCGCTGATGCGGTCACAGGCCGCGTCAAGGACCGCCCCGAACCGGGTTCCGCCGCCGCGCTGCCGCGCCATCGCGCCGTCGAGCATGTCGGCCAGGACGAAGAACCACACCACCAAGGTCCCGGCGAAGAGCCTGCCGGTGGGAAACAACGTCAGCGCACCCAGCACCGTGGCGGCCGTGCCGACGATGGTGACCGAGTCCGGAGTCAGGCCCGCCCGCAATGCCGCCCTGGCCAGCGGTTTGCTGATCTTGGCGTACGCCGCCCGGGTCATCAGGTAGAAGTCGCTCACGACAGACCGGTCCAGGCCTCAGCCAGCAATGTGCGGGTGTCGCGCAACAGTTGCGGGATTACCTTCGTCCCGCCGACGACGGTGATGAAGTTGGCATCCCCCGCCCACCTCGGCACCACATGCATGTGCAGATGTTCGGCCAGCGATCCCCCCGCCGAGCGGCCCAGGTTCAGCCCGACGTTGAAACCGTCCGGATGCGACACGGACTTGATCACCCGAATGGAATTCTGGGTGAACGTCATCAGTTCGGCGGTCTCGGCCCCGGTGAGGTCTTCCAATTCCGCGACCCGGCGATAGGGAACGACCATCAGGTGGCCAGGGTTGTAGGGGTAGAGGTTGAGCACCGCGTACACCAACTCCCCGCGGGCGACGACCAGACCCTCCTCATCGGGCAGTCCCGGGATATCGCTGAACGGCTCCGATGAGCGCTTCGGTCCGCCGAAATCCGGCGATCCGACGATGTAACTCATCCGGTGCGGGGTCCACAGCCGCTGGAGTCGGTCGGCGTCGCCGACACCGCCTTGTGCCAACTCCTCAGCCACCGCTGGCCTTGAGTAACTCCGCTGTTGGCACGGCGTTCTCCCGGTCACGCACCCAGGCCCGGATGGCCTCGACGGCCCGCTCCCGGGGCACACCGTTGATCTGGGTCCGGTCGCCGAACCGGAAGCTCACCGCACCGGCATCGACGTCACGGTCCCCTGCCAGCAGCATGAACGGCACCTTCTGATTGGTGTGGTTGACGATCTTCTTGGCCATTCGGTCGTCGGATGCGTCGACCTCGGCGCGCAGGCCGCTGGCCCGCAGTTCGGCTACGACGCTCGCGAGGTACCCGACGTGCTCGTCGGCCACCGGGATGCCGACCACCTGAACCGGGGCGAGCCACGCCGGAAAGGCGCCGGCGTAGTGCTCGGTGAGGATGCCGAAAAACCGCTCGATGGATCCGAACAGCGCGCGGTGGATCAACACCGGCCGCTGCCGACTGCCGTCAGCGGCGGTGTATTCCAGGCCGAACCGTTCCGGCATGTTGAAGTCCAATTGGATCGTCGACATCTGCCAGCTGCGGCCCAGCGCATCACGGACCTGCACGCTGATCTTGGGTCCGTAGAACGCCGCACCCCCGGGGTCGGGAACCAGTTGCAGACCCGATGACTCGGCGACCTCACGCAGCGTCTCGGTGGCCATGTCCCACATGTCGTCGGACCCGACGTACTTATCCGGGTCCTTGGTGGACAGCTCCAGGTAGAAGTCGTCCAAGCCGTAGTCGCTGAGCAGTTCGAGAACGAAGTTGAGCAGCGAAGCCAGTTCATCGTGCATCTGCTCGCGGGTGGTGTAGATGTGCGAGTCATCTTGAGTCATCCCGCGCACCCGGGTCAGGCCGTGGATGACCCCGGACTTCTCATAGCGGTAGACGGCGCCGAACTCGAAGAGCCGCAACGGAAGTTCCCGATACGACCGCCCGCGGGACCGGAAGATCAGGTGGTGCATCGGGCAGTTCATCGGCTTGAGGTAGTAGTCCTGCCCGGGCTTGCGCAGGGTGCCGTCCTCGGCGTATTCGGCGTCGATGTGCATCGGCGGGAACATGCCCTCGGCGTACCACTCGAGGTGTCCGGAGGTGACGTACAGCTGCTCTTTGGTGATGTGTGGAGTGTTGACGAACTCGTAGCCCGCCTCGATGTGCTTGCGCCGCGAGTACTCCTCCAGTTCCCGGCGCACGACGCCGCCTTTGGGGTGGAAAACCGGCAGCCCCGAACCCAATTCGTCGGGAAAGCTGAACAGGTCG
>JAGQTS010000102.1:15404-20527 GCA_020438895.1 Mycobacterium sp. | reverse complement strand
TTCCCGTCGGCCTGCGGCAAGACCAACCTTGCGATGATCCAGCCGACGATCCCCGGGTGGCGCGCCGAGACCCTCGGCGATGACATCGCCTGGATGCGGTTCGGACCAGACGGCCGGCTCTATGCGGTCAACCCGGAGTTCGGTTTCTTCGGGGTGGCGCCCGGCACCAACTGGAGCAGCAACCCGAACGCGATGAAGACCATCGCGGCCGGCAATACCGTGTTCACCAATGTCGCGCTGACCGACGACGGCGGGGTGTGGTGGGAAGGCCTGGAGGGCGACCCGCAGCATCTCATCGACTGGACTGGTCAGGATTGGACACCGGAGTCCAGCACCCCCGCCGCGCACCCGAACTCGCGCTACTGCACCCCGATGTCGCAGTGCCCGACGCTGGCGCCGGAGTGGGACGACCCGCAGGGTGTGCCGATTTCGGCCATCCTGTTCGGCGGGCGCCGCAAGACGACGGTGCCACTGGTGACGCAGGCCCGTGACTGGCAACACGGGGTGTTCATCGGAGCGACGCTGGGCAGCGAGAAGACCGCCGCCGCCGAGGGGAAGGTCGGCATCATTCGCCGTGACCCGATGGCGATGCTGCCGTTCATGGGATACAACGCCGGCGATTACTGCCAGCACTGGCTGGACCTGGGCAAGAACGCCGACGAGTCCAAGCTGCCGAAGATCTTCTTCGTCAACTGGTTCCGGCGCGGTGCCGACGGTCGGTTCCTGTGGCCCGGGTTCGGCGAGAACAGCCGGGTACTCAAGTGGATCATCGAGCGAGTCGAAGGTCGGGCCGACGGGGTGTCCACCCCGATCGGCATCGTCCCGGGTGCGGATGCCCTCGACGTGAGTGGGCTGGACGTCGACGGGGCCGATGTCGCCGAGGCGCTGGCCGTCAACCCCGACGAATGGCGCGCCGAACTTCCTCAGATCGAGGAATGGTTCGCCTTCATCGGCGAGACGTTGCCCACCGGGGTGCGCGACGAGTTCGAGGCACTCAAACAGCGCCTGACCGACGCGCGGTGACCGCCGCGGCGGCGAAGTAAGCTTTCGGCCCATGACCTACCCCGGGGAACCGCAGCCCAACGATCCCAACCAGCCGCCACCGCCCGGCTACGGGTACCCGCCGCCGCCACCCCCGCAGTACGGAGCACAGCCGTGGTATCCCGGCTATCCGGCCCCGGGTTACCCGCAGCCGCCCGCGCATCCGCAGGCCACCACGGCCCTGGTGTTGGGCATCCTCGGTCTGGTCTGCTGCGGGCTGGCGGCGCCGTTCGCGCTGTTCATCGGGCGCAAGTCGATGCAGGAGATCGACGCCTCCGGTGGCCAGTACGCCGGCCGCGGCCAGGCACAGGCCGGGTTCATCCTGGGCATTGTCGGTACCGCGCTGTGGGTTCTGGCCGCCATCCTCTGGCTCGTCGGTTTTGGCGTTGCGCTGATCACCGACCCCAGTGGCTACTGAGCGATCCACCGAAGCGTGTCACCACGACGAAGCCGCCGGTCCGTACTTCGATGACCTGTCGGTCGGCCAGGTCTACGACTGGGCGCCGCCGCTCACGTTGACCTCGGGGATTGCCGCAGCGCATCAGGCAATCCTGGGGGACCGGCTGAGACTGGCGCTGGACGGTGAACTGGCGCACGCGGTGACCGGTATTCCCTCGACGCTGGCACACCCGGCGCTGGTCTGCGATGTGGCGATCGGGCAGTCCACGCTGGTGACCCGGCGGGTCAAGGCCAATCTGTTCTATCGAGGGCTGGCCTTTCACCGGTTCCCGGTGGTGGGGGACACCCTGTACACCCGCACCGAGGTGGTCGGCCTCAAGCAGAACAGCGACCGGCCGGGCCGGGAACCCAGCGGTCTGGCGGCCTTGCGGATGACCACCACCGATCAGGTGGGCCGGTTGGTGCTCGACTTCTATCGCTGCGCGATGCTGCCGATGAACGGCGCCGCCGACACCGGCAACCGCGATGACCTATCGGGAATCGGGGCCGGACCGCTGCCGGATACCGGTGCCACCGCGACCTGGGATGCCGACGCGTTCCGAGCGCGGGTCCCGGGCCGCTACTGCTACCCGGATCTGACCGGCACCACCCTGAGCAGCAGCGCCGACGTGGTCAGTTCGGCCCCCGAATTGGCCCGGTTGACGCTGAATATCGCCGCCGCGCATCATGACCGACGGCGTGACGGCCGGCGATTGGTGTACGGCGGGCACACCATCGGTCTTGCGCTGGCTCAGGCCACCCGGCTGCTGCCGGACCTGGTGACCGTGTTGGGCTGGGAATCCTGCGACCATCTCGGTCCGGTGTTCGAGGGCGACACGCTGTACAGCGACTTGACCGTCGAGCAGGTGATCCCACTTCGTGACCGTCGCGGTGGGGTGCTGCGGTTGCACTCGCGGGTTTTCGCGGCCGGTGGCGGGAACGAGGGCGGGAACGAGGGGGACGGCCCGGACCGCCCCGTCCTGGACTGGAGATTCACCGCACTGCACTTCTGACTGTGTTACCAGCGGGTAACCTGAGTTACGTCGCGATGGACCAGGAGGGGCCCGATGAGTCAACCCGTATCGGAAACTGTGTATGGGCCTGTCCGGGGCACCGACGACGGCAGGGTCATGTGTTGGAAGGGTGTGCGCTACGCCGCCCCGCCGCTGGCAGAACGGCGATTCCGCGCACCACAGCCCCCGGAGCCGTGGACCGAACCCGTCGACGCCACTCAGTTCGGCAGTATCTGTCCGCAGCCGCCGGTGCCGAACTTCCCGATGAATCTGGGAGCCGGGCCGGACGAAGACTGCCTGCGGCTCAACATCTGGGCCCCTTCAGGTACCCAACCGGGCGACGGCAAGCCGGTCATGGTGTGGATCCACGGCGGTGCCTACGTGATGGGCTCGGGCAGTCAGCCGTACTACAACGGCCATCGGCTGGCCGCCGCCGGCGACGTCATCGTGGTGACGTGCAACTACCGGCTCGGGGTGTTCGGCTTCCTCGACCTGTCCGAGGTCGGATACGACTCCAATGTCGGTCTGCGGGATGTGCTCGCGGCTCTGCGCTGGGTGCAGACCAACATCGCCGCGTTCGGCGGCGACCCGCAACGGGTCACGGTGTTCGGTGAGTCGGCCGGGGCCGGGATCGTCACCACTCTGCTGGCTGTCCCGGCGGCGCAGGGGCTGTTCGCCGGCGCGATCGCCCAGAGCTCTCCGGTGACCTCGGTATACGACCGCGGTCGCGCGCAGCGGGTCACCGCACGGGTTCTGGACTTCCTCGGGATCAGCCCGGCCGATTCGTTCCGACTGGCCCAGACACCGGTCCCCGCGCTCCTGGCCGCGACCAAGAAGGTGTTCGACGAAGTGCCGGTCAGCAACCCCGGCACGCTGGCGTTCGTTCCGCTCGTCGACGGCGAACTGCTGCTCGACTACCCGGTGATCCAGGCCGGCAAGGGCCGGACGCACGCCGTGCCGCTGATCATCGGGACGAACCGCAACGAGGCGAACCTGTTTCGGCTGATGCGTTCCCCGCTGATGCCGATCACTCCGCGGGCCATCACCTCGATGTTCAACGAAATCGCCGCTGAGCAACCGGACCTCCAGCTGCCGACCGAGGAGAAGTTGGGCTCGGCCTACGCGCGCATGCGCGGGTCGGCGAAGAATCTCAGCATTGCCAGCGACGTCGGCTTCCGTATGCCCTCGGTATGGTTCGCCGAAGGTCACAACGCCGTGGCGCCGGTCTACCTGTACCGCTTCGACTACTCCTCGCCGCTGATGAAGACGCTCCTGGTGGGGGCCGCGCACGCCACCGAGTTGCCTTATGTCTGGGGCACTTTGGGAGCTCCGCAGGACATGACCTTGAAGATGGGCGGCGCCAGAACCGCCAAGGCGGTGTCCAAGCGTATCCGTACGCGCTGGGTCAATTTCGCGGCCACCACCAAGCCCACCGGCTTGGACGGTGAGCCGGACTGGATGCCCTACCAGGCCGCCGACCGGGCTTGCTTGCTGATCAACAGTTCCGACCGGGTGGCCTACGACGTCGATGCCGACATCCGTGCGGCATGGGGCAGCGATCCGGTGCACTTGCGTTAGCGGACCCTTCCCGTCACTGCGGGATTGTGTCGTAGGGCCCTGCGATGATGGGACTATGGCATCGTCGGCGGCTTCCGGTGTGGTGGAGGCGAATCCTGTTGAGCGCCTTGGGGTGTTGTTCGAGGAATTGGCGCAGTTGACCGGTCAGCGCAATGCCATTGATGGGCGCATTGTCGATCTCGTCGCTGAGATTGATCGTGATGAGCTGTGGGGTGCTACGGGGGCGCGGTCGATCCCGGCGTTGGTGGCGTGGAAGACGGGGTGTTCCTCGGTGAATGCGAAGTCGATCGCCACCTTGGCCCACCGGGCCGAGGATTTTCCCCGCTGTGTGGAGGGCTTACGTCAGGGCCGGTTGTCGCTGGATCAGGTTTCGGTGATCGCCGGGCGCGCCGGTGAGGGATCTGACGAGCATTACGCGCAGTTGGCCTCGGTGGCCACCGTCAACCAACTGCGCACCGCGATCAGTCTGGAGCCGCGCCCCGATCCCGGCCCACGGCCCGATCCGGTCGCTTCGATCAGCAAGACCGGCGGTGAGGACGGGTTCGACTTCTGGCGGATCC
Organism: Mycobacterium sp.; assembly: GCA_020438895.1. GTDB lineage: Bacteria > Actinomycetota > Actinomycetes > Mycobacteriales > Mycobacteriaceae > Mycobacterium. The sequence goes on along the minus strand of JAGQTS010000102.1, from coordinate 15,897 downwards.
GGTTGGCTCACGCCGAGTCGGCGGTGTTCGAAGCCGCGCTGGCCTCGCACCGCGATGCGCTGTTCGCCGAGTGGAAACAGGATCGCGAGAACACCCCCGGCGGGCCGGGTGAGAACCATCCCCCGATGCCGACGAACATCGAGGCGTTCCTGCGGCTGGTCGAGACGGGCTGGGATGTCGAAGCCGGGCGCCGTCCGCACGGCCAGCGCACCACCGTGGTAGTCCACCTCGACGTGGAACGGAAGCTGGGGGCGCTGCACCTGGGTCCGCTGCTGACCGAGGCCGAGCGGCACTACCTGAGCTGTGATGCCACCTGCGAGGTGTGGTTCCAACGCGACGGCCAGGTGATCGGGGCCGGCCGGTCGACGCGCACGATCGGCCGCCGCCTGCGTCGGGCGTTGGAGCACCGCGACCGCTGCTGCGTGGTACCGGGGTGCGGGGCCACCCGCGGCCTGCACGCCCACCACCTCGTGCATTGGGAAGACGGCGGGCC
>JAGQTS010000102.1:0-15344 GCA_020438895.1 Mycobacterium sp. | reverse complement strand
GATCGCCTGCGCATCACCGACAACGACGGCCGGCAACTGCAACCCGGATCACTGGCCCGACCACCCAGCACCCCACCACCAGCAGTGCCACCGTGCCCCGGACCCCTCGGCGAACGCGCCGACTGGTGGTGGTACGACCCCTTCGAACCGGAACCGCCACCGCTGAGCAACTAAGGCCCCTCAGGAGCCACCGCTGGGCAGGTCCCGGAACGGGGTGTCCTTGTAGGGATCAGGCTCCTTGGGCAGCCCGAGCACCCGTTCGCCGACGATGTTGCGCTGGATCTGGTCGGTGCCGCCGCCGATCGAGGTGAAGTAGGCGTTCAAGGTCCGGAACGTGACCGCATCTCCGACCGGATTGTCCGGACCGGCCAGCATCGACTCCGCGCCGACGATCTCGGTCTGAACCCGAGCGGTCTCATGCAGGATGCGCGACATCGCGACCTTGCCCAGCGACATCAGTGTGGCTGCCTCGTTACGGTCGCCGGTAGCCTTGGCCCGCATGGTGTTCCACCGGTTGACCGCCGCGTACCCGTCGATCCTCGCGATCTCCTGACGGATATATCGATCAGTCAATCTCCCTGCCGCGCGGGCCATTCCGATGAGACTGTCGGCGTCCGCCCGCAGATCGCGACTGGCCTTTGTGGTGCGGGCCAGATCACCCATCAACCGCCGTTCGTAGGCGAGGGCGAGTTGCAGCACCGACCATCCGGATCCGGGCTCGCCCACCAGATTGGTGTGCGGAACCCGCGCGTCGGTGATGAACACCTCATTGAACTCCGACTCCCCGGTGATCTGATGGATCGGCCTGATGTCCACCCCGGACTGGCGCATCGGGAAGATGAAGAAACCGATCCCGTTGTGCTTGGGCACATCCCAGTCGGTACGGGCCACCAGCAGGCCGTAATCGGCCTTCGTCGCGAACGAGGTCCACACCTTCTGTCCGTTGATGACCCAGTCGTCCCCATCCCTGTCCGCGCGGGTGCGCAGGCCTGCCAGGTCGGAACCGGCGCCCGGTTCGCTGTAGAGCAAGCACCATCGAGTCTCACCACGCAGTGCGGGCGGGATCAGGCGATGCTTCTGTTCGTCGGTTCCCAGATCGTGCAGGGTGCAGGCCATCAGATCGGAGCGATCGGCACCCGCTCCGCGAGCGCCCACAGCCGCGAATTCTCGTGCCACGATGCGAGACTGAGCGTCGGAAAGGCCCCGACCCCACCATCGGGGCTCCCAGCTCGGCACCGCCCAGCCGGCCTCGAACACCAGTCGCCGCCACTCGGCCCGGTCCAGGTCCGGGTGCCAGTTGTCGGCTAGCCACCGGCGAACCGCGTCGCGCACCTGGTCGTCGGTCATCGCGGACATCGGTTCTCCTCGCGTAACCGCACGTAGCGTTCCCGGTGCCAGGACGGGTCCCCGAAGATCTGGGCGTCGGTGCGGGCCCGGCGCAGGTAGAGGTGTGCGGGATGTTCCCAGGTGAACCCGATTCCGCCGTGAACCTGGATGTTGTCGGCGGCCACCGAGACGAAGGCATCCGAACAGTAGGCCTGGGCCAGTGCGAGGTCGGCGTGCCGATCCGGGGTGCCGGCGTCGAAGGCCGCCGCGACGTGCCGGGCGGCGGAGACCGCGGACTCCGCCTGTATCAGCATCTCGACGCACAGATGTTTGACGGCTTGGAAGCTGCCGATCGCTCGGCCGAACTGATAGCGGTTCCGGGCGTAGTCGGTGGCCATCCGCATGGCGTGCATGGCCCCGCCGGCCTGTTCAGCGATAAGGGCGACGGCCGCACGGTCGAGGGCCGACTCCAGGGCGCCGGCGGCCGCGCCCCGTGCCCCGACCAGGCGTGCCGGTGCACCCGTCAGGACGACCCGACCCTGCTTGCGGGTCTGGTCGACGGTCTCCAGCGGTGTCATCGTCAGCCCGGTTGCACGTCGATCCACCACGAAAACGGAAGCACTGGAGGCGGTTTCGGCCTGAACATAGAAGCGATCTGCCGACTGGGCGTCGAGCACGTAGGTCTTTTCCCCGGTCAGTCGCCAGCCGTCGGCGGTCGCTTCGGCAACAGTGCCGGGGTGCTGGGGTGGCCGCGCGGAGCCGGTCGGAGACTCGGCGTAAGCGACGGTCGCAACCAGTTCACCGGAAGCGATGCGCGGCAGAACGGCGGCGCATTCGACCTCGTCGCCGAGGGCCAGCAGCAGATACGGCGTGAGCACCGCGGTGGACAGGTAGGGCCCGCAGAACAAGGCGCGTCCCAGTTGCTCGGCCGCCACGGCCAATTCGGCCGCACCACCCCCGGACCCGCCGAACTCCTCGGGGATGACCAATCCGAGCACACCCATCTCCGCAAGAGTCGACCACAACGTCGGGTTGTGGCCTGACGCGGTGTCCATCAGTCGGCGCACCTCCGTTTGGGGGCACCGCCTGATCATCAGGTCGGCGACCGCGTTGCGCAGGTCGGTCTGTTCAGATGTGAGCGCCGTTGACATGGGCGCTCAGCGCGCCGTTCTCAGCGCGGCAGCCAAAGCGGTGCAGGCGCTGTCGAAGTAGGCCCTCGACACCGGTGCATTCGGTGCGACGCTGTGGAACTCATGGAATGCACCAGGGACGTCGTACACCTCGCACGGCACGCCGGCGGCGCGAAGCCGGTCGGCGTAGGCGAGGTCCTCGGCGTGGAAGAGGTCCAACGTCCCCACCCCGATCCAGGCCGGCGGCAGACCGGCAAGGTCGGATCGCCGGGCCGGGACGGCGATCTCTGGATCCGCACCGCTGAGGTAGCTGTGCCATCCGAGGCGGTTGCTGGCGGCGTTCCACAACCGAAACCCCGGCTCGTCGAGTGCCGGGTCGACGGTTCGGTCATCGAGCATCGGGTAGCTCAGCACCTGCAGCGCCGGGGTCACCTCGGCGCGGTCGCGGGCCAGGAACGCCAGGGCCGCGGCCAGGCCGCCGCCCGCGCTGGCCCCGCCGATGGCGACCCGGTCGGCGTCGACACCGGGTAGCCCGGCCAGCCAGGTCAGGGTGCGGTAGCAATCCTCCAGTGGGATGGGGAAGGGGTGTTCGGGGGCGCGGCGGTAGTCGACGGCGGCCACGACAGCACCTAACCGCTGGGTGTAACGGCGGCACAGGGCGTCATCCTGGGCCGCGCTGCCGATGACGTAGCCACCGCCGTGGATCCACAGCAGCGCCGGAGCCGGTTCGCTCGCGTCTGCCGGGCGGTACAGCCGAACCCCGCTGCCGGAGGGCAGCGTCATGAGCTCGACGTCGGTGTCGCTGAAGGGGCGAATGCTCCGAATCCGCTTCAACAGCGGAAGGGACCAGCGGTTGACGGCCTGGCGGGGGAGGAACCGCGCGACGCGGCGCAACTCCGGGTGGATAGCTGCGGTGCTGGAATCGGTCCGCTGCATGGGTCCCATTATGACGACGGTGATGGTGCACCCCCGGAGACGATCATCTCCCACAGATCGCCGGCCAGCGCCATCCGGCCGAGTTTGCCGGCGTGGGAAGCGGTGTCGCCGAATTCGCTGATCCAGCTGCGGGCCCGCTGGGTGGCCAGCCACAGACGGTGATCGATGGTGGTGCCGATCGCGCCATGGAGTTGGTGTGCCGCGGTGACCACCGACGGTGCAACCCGGCCGAGTGTGACCTTCGCGACGGTGACCGCGTAATCGGCTTGGCGGCTGATGAATCCGTGCTCGGCGGCGGCGTCGACGGCGAGGTGAACCGCGGCGCGGGCCTGGTCCACCTCGCCGGCCATCCCGGCAAGAGTGTGCTGGACGGACTGAAAATCGCTGATCGATCGGCCGAACTGCTCGCGCCCGCGAGTGTGCGAGACGCTGTATTCGACCGCCGCATCCAGCGCACCGATCACCTGAACGCACCGGGCCCACGCGCCGCGCCGGGTCAGTTCCGCGGCGGTGTCGGCGCCGACGGCAACGGTTCCGGCCAGATCCGCGATCACGGTGTCGCGGGGTTCTCCACCGGCGTTGTGACCGCGGGTTATCGCCACCTCATCCGGCGTGCCGACGGTGACCCGCAGGTGGTCTCCATCGTTGACCGCAAACACGATGGCGGCGGCGTTCGCGGCGTAGGGGACCGCCTCGAACGGGCGTCCCGGTGATCCGACGGCGATGGCCAGCGGGCCGCTCTCCGGTACCGGTAGACCCGCGACTCCGGCCAACCAGCAGGCCAGCAGATCGGTCTCGGCCAGCGGAACGGTGACGGCGTGGCGGGCCAACGCGTGCAGCACCACCGCGGCGTCGATCGGGCCGCCGCCGGAATCGGCGGTGCTGGTCAGCCGGGTCAGCCCGGTGGCCTCGAGTCGGCCCCAGGCGGTGGAGTCGAACGCGTCGGGCAGTGACCGGTGCCCGATCGCGGCGTCGAAGGCGCGCCTGCCGATATCGTCGACGAGTTCGCGCAGGTCGCTGAGATCATCTGTGCTGGAGCCGAATACGCCGCCAGCGAGGGCGTTGGCGCTTGAGTGTCCCACTTATCTCAGTCCCATTCCTTTGGCTACCATCCCACGCAATACCTCGTTGGTGCCGCCGCGCAACGTGAACAGCGGGGCGTGTGCGCGGGCGACGTCGACCAGCGCGGCCACCTCGGCCCGGCCCTCGACGTCATCGGCGACGTAGCTGAGCAGGTCGGCGGCGAGTTCACCGGATTCCTGCTCGAAGCGGGTTCCCAGATCCTTGACCAGCGCCGCCTCGTTGACCTGAGGCCGGCCATGGGCCAGTGCCCGGGCCACGGAGATCGACATCTGGCGCAGTGAACTCAACCGCGCCACCACGGCACCCAGGGCCGCCGCCGTGTGATCGTCCACGTCGTCGACGTCGTCCTGGGCGGCCAGTATCCGTGCCAGGGCGATCAGCATCGGCGCGGTGCTGAGGATGCGTTCCGGGCCGCTGCGCTCGAAGGACAACTCGGCGGTGACCTGCCGCCAGCCGTCGCCTTCGACGCCGAGCAGGTTGGTGTCGTCGACGAATACCTCGGCGAAGGTGATCTCGTTGAAATGGTGCTCGCCGGTCATCAGCACGACGGGGCTGATCGAGATGCCCGGGGAATCGGTCGGGACGAGGAACTGGCTGAACCCCGCGTGTCGGCGTTGCGGGTCGAGTGGAGCGGTACGGGCCAGCACCACGATCTGGTGGGCCAGGTGCGCGCCGCTGGTCCACACCTTGGTGCCCGACACCAGCCAACCTCCGTCGGTCCTGATGGCCTTCGTGGTGGCGGCGGCGAGATCGGACCCGGCCTGCGGTTCGCTCATCCCGATCGCCGAAAAGAACCGTCCGGCAGCAATGTCCGGCAGGATCCGGCGGCGCTGCTCCTCGGTGCCGTAGGACAGCAGGGCAGGGCCGACTTGGCGGTCGGCGATCCAGTGTGCGGCGACCGGCGCGCCGGCCGCCAGTAATTCCTCGGTCACGACGTATCGGTGCAGGTGACCGAGTCCGTGCCCGATTCCATGCCCGATTCCGTGACCGCCGTACTCGCCGGGAATCGTGAGACCCAGAAAGCCGGCAGCGCCGAGGCGGGCGCTGAATGCCTCATCCCAACTCGACAACCACGCATCGACCCGCACCGGCCAGCCGAACTCGGCCCGGTCAGCGTCCAGGAACTCCCGTAGGGAGTTCCGTAGGGCCGTCAATTCGGCAGCCATCGTGCTCACCGATAGGTAGTGACGCGCGCGACGAGGGCCACCTTGCCGTCCTGGCCGATCGCGTGGGCGTCGGCGACGGCGGTGCTGCGCCCGACCCGCAGGGCGGTCCCGGCATACACCGACTCCGCCGAGGCGTCGGCGGCGACGATGAACGGTCGCAGGAAGTTCACCCGGATCGAACCGGTCCGCTGCGGATCAGAGCGGTCGTGGTTGATCGCGGCGGCGGCCACCAGTTCCAGCGCGGCGCTACTGACGCCGCCGTGCACGATGCCGAGAAGGTTGTTGACGATGGGGTCGGGTCGCTGGCGCAGTCGGGCGGCCTGGTCACCGCCCGGCAGGGGTTCGACGGCCATCAAATCCGCGAGCGTGGTCGACGGTGTCCTGATGAGCGGGTCGGCTCCGCCGGTGACCGGCGTGTCGGGTCCGCCCTCCAGGGCCAGGGTGTGCACCGTGCCCACACCGATCGGTTGCCCGGCGTGGACAAGATCGCACACCGACAGCAGTGGGGACCCAGGCGCTCCCACCCCCCGCGCGCTGGCGATCACCGGCTCGTCGGGGGCGGCCACCAGGCTGGAGTAGGCGACGGGGTTGATGTCGACGGTCAGTTCGCTGGACACCGTCCACTGTTCGCGGCTGGTGCGGTAGTAGTTGGCCCGCCCGGCGACGTCGTCGACGAGTACGGCCAGTCCGGCGATCGTGGGCAGACCGGTCAACGGGTTGGTCATCCCCGCGATCGGCATCGATGCGACGATGGTCCCGGCCTCGAGATCCGCTGCCAGCGTGGTGATTCCGAATCTGTTGACGACGTTGAGGGGTGTCTCCGGATCGATCCGTTCGAGCCGCGCGGTCACGGCGCACCCACCGTCGCGCGGGATACGAAGTGCCGGGCCTTGATCAGGAACTCGAGTTGGCGCGCCACGCCGTCCAGCGGAGCCAGGCTTCGCAGCGACCGGCACAGCACCACCGCGCCCTCGAGTGCGGCGATGGTGGTGTGGGCGAGGGTGTCGGCCTCGGTCGGGTCGAAACCTTCACGCAGGAAGGCTTCAGCGGCGGCATCGTGCCAGCGTTGGAAGATATCGGCAGCCACCGAGGTGAGTTGCCGCTCGTCGGGACCGGAGCCGATCGCCGCGGCCAGGACCGGACTTCCCGCGGCGTAATCGCTGGCGATCAGAGCGTCGCGCCAGAGGAGGGAGAACCGGCGCAACAGCGCGGTGCCGTCGCCGGTGCCCGTTGCCTCGATCGCCGCGGTGATCTCCGCACCGGCGAATTGCAGTGCCTCCCGCAGTATCTGGGCCCGGCCGCCCGGGAAGTGGTGATACACCGAACCGCGTGGGCATCCGCTGCGAGCCAGTACCGCGTCGATGGTCACGCCGGCGGCGCCACCTTCCTGCAGCAGGGTCGCGGCGGTGGCCACCATGGTGGCTCGAGTCGATCCCCGGGACATGTCAGATCAGCCCGGAACGCCGGCCGATTCCCAACAGGTGCCGGCGCTTGTCCGCCCGCCGCAGAATTCGGTAGCCCGCGATGTTCAGCTCGACCAGCCAGTGCCGGGCAGGCGTGACGATGTCGGTGGCCGAGTCAGCGAGAGTGTTCATGGCTGCCTCCATAACTATGGTTATCACCATAGATTTCTTGGATGCGAGGCGCAATCCCGAGAGGCTGCCCCCGGGTCTCGGCTTGATGACAGTCCGGCCACTGCCGCTGGCAGTCCCTTTGTATGATCCGCAGCATATTCAGATCACGCAGAGTGTGGAGGTCGTGTCATGCAACTCATCTCGTCCGTCGACGACGCCCATGCACTGGTCGGCCGCGAACTCGGGGTGGGCGACTGGGTGACGATCGACCAGCAGCGGGTCAACGACTTCGCCGATGTCACCGGCGACCACCAGTGGATTCACGTCGACGTCGATCGAGCCAGGAAGGAGAGCCCCTATCGTGCGCCGATCGCGCACGGCTTCCTGACGCTGTCGCTGATCCCGGCGCTGAGCAAGGACAACTTCCGGATCCAGAACGCCCAACTGGTCATCAACTACGGCTTGAACAAGGTCCGCTTCCTCAACGCCGTCCCGGTGGGCAGCCGTATCCGGGTCCGTTCGGAGTTGGTCGATGTCAAGGCCAAGGATGCAACGGCGGATCTGACCGTGCGGCACACCGTGGAGATCGACGGGGTGGAGAAACCGGCCGCAGTGGCTGAGATGATCGCTCGGGTGCTGTTCTAGATCCGTCACCCCTCCGGGGTGTAGCCGAACGGCTTCGCTACAGGGTCGGCTTGTAGCCGAAAGGCAACAGCACGCTCTTGAGTTCGACGTACTCCTCGATGCCCTCGGGTCCGTTCTCCCTGCCGATTCCTGAGTTCTTGTACCCGCCGAACGGTGCGCCGGGGTCGAAGGCGTACATGTTGACCGCGTAGGTGCCGGTGCGGATTCTCGAGGCGATCTCGATGGCCCGGTCGAAGTCTGTCGTCCACACACTGCCGGCCAGGCCGTAAGGCGAGTCGTTGGCGATCCGGACGGCGTCGTCCTCATCCTCGTAGGGGATCACCGCCAGTACCGGCCCGAAGATCTCCTCCTGGGCGATGGTCATCGAGTTGTCGACGTCGGCGAATACCGTCGGCTGGACGTACCAGCCGGTGTCGATGCCCTCGGGGCGGCCGCCACCGGTGACCAGTCGGGCACCTTCTTCCACGCCCTTGGCGATGTAGCCCTCGACCCGCTCGCGCTGTTTGGCACTGATCAACGGTCCGATGACCGCACCGGGGTCGTCCGGCAGTCCGACCGGCATCGCCGCGACGGCGGCACCGACCTTCTCGACGATTTCGTCATAGCGGGACCGCGGCGCCAGGATGCGGGTCTGCGCCACACAAGCCTGGCCGCTGTTCATCAGACCGGAGAACAGCAACATCGGCAGCGTGGAGTCCACGTCGGCATCCTCGAGGATGATCGCTGCCGACTTTCCGCCCAGTTCCAGCGTGCACGGCTTGAGCTTTTCGGCGGCCAGCACGCCGACCTCTCGGCCCACCGAGGTGCTACCGGTGAAGGTGAACTTGTCGATTCCGGGATTGGCGGTCAGGGCCTGACCGGTCTCCGGGCCTCCGGGAACCACCGAGAGCACCCCTTCGGGCAGACCGGCCTCGGCGAACACCTCGGCCAGGGCATTGATGGTCAGCGGCGTTTCGGCGGCAGGCTTGAGCACCATTGTGCAACCGGCGATCAGCGCGGGTCCCAGCTTGTTGCAGGCCAGGAACAGTGGCACGTTCCAGGCCACCACCGCACCGACGACCCCGACCGGTTCACGCAGTACCAGCGTCTGACCGTAGATGCCGTCTCGGATGTCCTTCCAGGTGAACTTCTCCGCTGCCCCGGAGTAGTACTGCAGGCCCGACAATGCCGCGCCGTACTGCATCATGTCGACGATCAGTTGCGGCTGGCCGGTCTCGGCTTTGAGCAGAAACTTGAACTCGTCGGCGCGATCGTTGATCAGCTTGACCGCGTTGGCGAGCACACCCTGGCGTTCCTCCGGTGTCATCCGCGGCCACGGGCCGTGGTCGAAGGCACTGCGGGCCGACGTACACGCGGCATCGACGTCGGCTGCCGACGCCCACGGCACCTTCCCGACGTACTCGCCGGTGGCCGGTGAGTAGACCTCGATGACCCGTTCCGTCGAGGGCGCGACCCACTTACCGCCGATGAAGAGCTTGTCGTATTCCGTCTTGAACGCCGCCTGTGCCATGGGAATCACAGTACCCACCCCTGCTGGCCGAGAACAGGTTCTAGTTGGCCGCCGATCAGGGCGCCAGAACCAGTACGAGGTTACTGATCAAGACCTCGCGAAGCCCCGGCACCGCGGTCAGGGGCCAGGCCCATCTCGGGTGGTAACGAGGAAACGCCTCCATCCGAACCCCGGTGGAGGCAGCCCAGCGAAGCCCCTCGGCGGCTGAGACGGCGAACAACGACGATCCGTAGTTGTTCTTCGGCGGGTGGCCGTGCCGGCGGGTGTAGCGGGCCGCCGCGCGGGCCCCGCCGAAGTAGTGCCACAACCCGGTTTCGTGGCCGCCGAACGGGCCCAGCCACACCGTGTAGGACAACACCACCAGCCCGCCCGGCCGGGTGACCCGCAGCATCTCCGCGGCCAACCGCCAGGGTTGGGACACATGCTCGGCAACGTTGGACGACAAGCAGACGTCCACGCTGGCGTCGGCGAACGGAAGCGCCAACCCGGAGGCCCGCACGAAGCTGCCCGGCCCGCCAGTGCCGACTCGCCCGGCGGCGTGCATCTCGTCGGGATCGGGTTCGACTCCGACGTAACGCCAGCCCGCGTCGGTGAAGGCCGTTGCGAAATAGCCCGGCCCGCCGCCGACATCGAGGATGGTGCGACCCGAGTGGCCCGTGCGGTTTCGGGCGGTCCACAGATCGCCCACCATGTCAGCGGTGTCGTCGGCCAGCGGCCCGTAGAACAGGTCTGGGTTGGACTGCTCGAATCGGAAGGACCGCAGCAGTCGAACCGAACGGCCGAGGGTGGCCCGACGAGCGAACAGGTCGGTGACGCAGGTTCTCCCAGCCGCCATCGGCATTACCCTAGCGATTACGCTGGCAGGCAATGTCCGGTCCCGTTCGCAGCCCCGTTCGTTCCGTGTTGCTGCTGTGCTGGCGCGACACCGGCCACCCGCAAGGCGGTGGCAGCGAGACCTATCTGCAGCGTATCGGTGCTGTGCTGGCCGCATCCGGCGTCGACGTCACCCTGCGCACCGCCCGCTACCGCGGTGCCGCCCGACGCGAGGTGGTCGACGGGGTCCGGATCAGCCGCGGTGGCGGGCACTACACCGTCTACATCCGGGCCGGGGTGGCCATGGTGGCCGCCCGGGTGGGCCTTGGCCCGCTGCGGCACGTCCGGCCCGATGTGGTGATTGACAGCCAGAACGGGCTGCCGTTCCTGGCCCGGCTGGCCTTCGGCCGCCGGGTCATCCTGCTGGTCCATCATTGCCACCGCGAGCAGTGGCCGGTGGCGGGCCCACTGCTCGGCCGGTTCGGCTGGTTCGTCGAGTCCTGGCTGTCTCCCCGGCTGCACCGGCGAAACCAATACGTCACGGTGTCGCTGCCCTCGGCCCGGGATCTGGCCGACCTGGGGGTCGACACTGCCCGGGTGGCGGTGGTGCGCAACGGACTGGACGAGGCGCCCACGGCGACGTTGACCGCGCCCCGGGCACCGCACCCACGGGTGGTGGTGTTGTCGCGGCTGGTGCCGCACAAGCAGATCGAGGACGCTCTCGACGCCGTGGCGGTGCTGCACGGACGGATACCCGGGCTGCATCTCGACATCGTCGGCGGCGGGTGGTGGCTGGACCGGCTGGTCCAGCATGCGGCCTCCCTGGGTATCTCCGACGCCGTCACCTTCTGGGGTCATGTTGACGATGCGGCCAAACACGCTGTGGTGCAACGTAGTTGGGTGCACGTTCTGCCGTCTCGCAAGGAGGGCTGGGGCCTGGCTGTGGTGGAGGCCGCCCAACACGGAGTGCCGACGATCGGCTATCGCGGATCCGGTGGGCTCACCGACTCGGTGATCGACGGGGTGACTGGAATCCTCGTCGATCATCACCGCGAACTCGTCGACGCGCTGGAGCGACTACTCGCCGACCGGGTGCTGCGCGAGGAACTCGGCGCGAAAGCCGCGGCCCGCAGCCGCGAGTTCTCTTGGCGGCAGAGCGCGGAGGCGATGCGCACGGTGTGTGAGTCGGTGCATGGCGGGGGTCGGGTGAGCGGTGTCATCTGACGTCCTGCGCCCCGGCCTGATTGACTACCTCCGCTATTGCTACGGCCGGGTGCTGCCCGCCGAGTACCGCGATTGGGTCCGCCACGACCTCGCGGGCCGCGGCGCGCAACGGCGCAACTTCGTGCGGGTGACGATCCCCGCCCTGCTGGTTGTCGCCCCGCTGTGGCTGATCCCCGCCTCGGTTGGGATGCACCTGGCGATGTCGGCGTTGCTGCTGGTGCCGTTCGTCTACTTCGCCCACGCTCTGGACAAGATCTGGCGCGCCCATCGGTTGCGTCAGCACGGACTCGACCCGGATCTCGTCGACGAAATCCAACGCCGCCGGGACACGCTGATCCGTCAGGACTATCAGCGGCGGCACGGTCACACCCCGGACTGAGCGGCGCGCCGTCGGGTCACGCCCATGGCCACCGCACCACCGAGCACCAGGCCCGCCCAGACCAGGTGCGCACCCAGAACCGCCAGTCGGTGGCCCCGTGCCGCCCCCGGGCTGTCAGCGCCCACCCGATACAGCGTCAGGTCGGAATCGGAGTAGGCCACCGGAAGTCGCTGCAGCCCGGTGCGCGCCTCACCCAGGTGGCCGGGTGTTCCCGACTCCAGCACCACCCAGCCCACCCCGGCCCGCTCCAGCGCCGCGCGATCGGCCCCGGTCAGCAGGATCTCCTGCACCGCGCGGGCCCGGTCGCCCTCGCCGGTGACGGTTCGGCCGGAGACCTGCAGATCGCCGGTGAACAGCACCTCGGCCCGTAACCAGCGGGGCAGTGGATCCAGTACGGGTGCGGACCCGGACCAGGCGAAACGGCGCATGGTGTCGGCGGGCAGCACGCCGACGGGACGTGGATCGGCATTGACGATCGCGGCGACGGCCGCCCACCCCGGCGGGTACTGCACCGGTGCGACCCGGCCCCAGATCCCCCAGGCCAGATCCGGCAGCACGGCGATCAGCGCTGCGCAGCACGCCGCTGCGGCGATCGCCGGACGGATGCGTTCGGCTCCGATCCGTACCCGGCTCAGGGCCGGGACGGCTGCCGCCGCGGCAAGGGCGTAGCCGGGCATCGCCAGGGCCACCCACTTCTGTCCGTCGCGCAGAACCGCCAGACCCGGCACCGCCTCGACCACGACCCGCAGCACCGCGAGGCCCGGCCCGGTGGCCATCGCGGCAGGAAGCACGACGCCTGCCGCGGCCAGCATGAGCAGGGGCGCTGCTGCCGGGTTTCGGACCGCCGTCGGTAGCCCGACGGCTACCACACCCAGGAGCATCGCCGTCCCGATGAGCGCCAGCAGCGTGGCCCGGGTGGGGGGGACGGCATCGGCGTTCCAGATCCCGCCCAACCCGGCCAGGCTGCCCAGGGTCGCCAGACCCGGCTCGGCGCGGGCAGCAAACGGAGCCAGCCCGTCGGACTGCGGGGTATCCAAGGTGCCGCCGAGTGCGGCGGCCAGCAGCCATGGTCCGGCGGTGAGCAGGGCGACGGCGCCTACCGCTCCGGCGCAACGCAGCCGTCCCACTCCCGTTCCGGGAGTCGTGACGCATACCAACGCCACAATTGCGGCGAGGATCACCCCGGTGGGTGTGAGACCGGCCAGCGCGGTGAAGAAGACCAACGCGGCCCAGGCGGAACTCCTGCCGCCGCCCGGTGCGCCGGCTCGCAGCCTCAGCACGGCCGCCGCCACCCAGGGCAGGCAGCCGTAGCCGAGCAGCAGACTCCAGTGCCCCTGCAGCAGTCGCTCGGCGACGTAGGGATTCCAGATCGCCAGCGTGATCGCGACCAGCTGGCCGGGCAGACCGGATTCCGGAAGCACCGTTCCGGCCAGTCGTCCGGCACCCCAGCCGGCCGCCAGCACGGCTCCGGCGAGCAGCACCTTGACCACCACGCCCCCGTCGAGAACCGTCGAGAGGGTGGCGACGGCGACGTCCTGTGGCACTGCGCGGGGCGCGGTGCCACCCAGCCCGAGCGCTGAGTCGGGCAGCCAGGATCGCGGCGTCGACACCGCATCGCGGAGCAGCAGATAGCCGGGGGCAGCCAGTGGGCCCAGCAGTAGCGCCGTCAGCGCCAGGGCGTAACCGGGAACTGTGAAACGGGACAGTCTCACTGGGCCGGCGGCGGGGACTCCGGTCGCCTGGTGGGGATCTTCTCAGTCACTGCCTGGGCGGCGGGCATCGGCCCGGTCTCGTCCTTGCCGAACAACCCGAGGTCGAGGTCGCTGTCCTCCTCGCTCGGCCCGGCCAGGGCCGACTCTGCCCGGCCGCCGAACAAGCCCAGCACCACACCACCGACAAGGGCCACCAGCCCGGCGGCGGCGAAGCTGATCGGCAGGATCCGAGACCACAGCGCCACCCGGTCGCGCTCGCCACGGGCATCGGCGACCTGCGATTCGATCGTCTGCTCGGTCGAGGTGACCTTGTAGTCCGCGACCGCCATCTCAGGCCGGAGCGGATCGCGCGCGTAGTAGTGGTTGGCGTGTTCCTGGGTCTTGACGATGGTGCCGGAGACCGGATCCACCCAGAACGTCCGTTGCGCGGCGTAATAGCGGGTCATCGTGACCGGTTCGTACGGGTCGAGGTCGGCCAGCCCCCAAAGGCCGGCCCGGGCGGTCACTTCGCCGTCCTCGTCGTTGTCGTAGAGCGAGGAGTACCTGATGGGCTCGACCAGCTTGCCGTCGGCGTCATAGCCCACGTTCTGGGTGAAACGGTAGGTGGTGAGACCGTTGACATCGTCCTCGCCGTCGTAGTTGGCGTCGAACGGCTTCTGGGCGATGGGGTCGAACATCGGGTAGGACTTCTTCTCGGTGTCGAACGGGAACCGATAGGCCAGACCCTCGTGCGGAAGAGCGATATTCGTCGGCGGGTTGTCGTCGCCGATGGTGCGCGGCTTCTGTACCGACCCCCCCGGGCGGTCGTCCTCGGACACTGCCTCAGCGGTGCTGCGATTCACCGTCACGGTGTCCACCATGGCCAGCAGCAGACCGTTGTCCTGCTGTTTGTCGGTGCGCCGCACGGTCGTGCCGACCTGCAGAGTGACCACTTCGGCGTTGGCCGGGGTCTCGACGGTCATCGCCTGCTGCGAGACCAGGGGAACGTCTTTGTTGATGACGAACTGCTCGCCGCCCAGCGAGGCCGGGTCCAGGGCCGTGCCGGTACCACTGGACACCAGGGTCTGGTCGATGGTCAGCGGAATCTTGCGGATCGTGCCCGCGGTGTAGGTGGACAGCAGCACCGAGGCGATCAGCAGGGCAGCGCCGAGACCGATGATGCCGCATGCCGCGAGACGCAACATATTCGCGCGGTTCACGCCGTCAGGCCTCCTCTTCACGTGCTGTGTCGGTCGGTATCAAGCCGGTCTGACCCTAACAGCCGGGGCCGCGACACCCTGCGCCGTGCGGGAATCTGCAGTCCCGGCTGCCCATGTTTCGGCCGCCACCGGCACACTGATCCTCATGCAGACGGCGGGCCAGGTGGGCGGCACCCGCAGCTTCCTGCCGGCCGTGGAGGGCATGCGTGCCTGCGCGGCGATGGGGGTGGTGCTCACCCACGTCGCGTTCCAGACCGGAACCTCCGGCGGGGTGGTGGGCCGCCTGCTGCACCGATTCGACCTCGCGGTGGCGGTGTTCTTCGCGCTGTCGGGATTCCTGCTGTGGCGCGGTCATGCCGCAGCGGCCCGCGGCTTGCGCCACCGGCCACCGACCGGCCACTACCTGCGATCTCGCCTGGTCCGGATCGTGCCGGGCTACCTGGTGGCGGTGGTCATCATCTTGTTGCTGCTGCCGGAGGCGAAGTACGCCAGTCTCACCGTGTGGCTGGCCAACCTGACCCTGACCCAGGTATACGTGCCACTCACGCTGACCGCCGGCTTGACCCAAATGTGGAGTCTGTCGGTGGAGGTCAGCTTTTATCTGGCTCTGCCGTTGCTGGCGTTCCTGGCCTACCGGCTGCCGGTGC
>JAGQTS010000101.1:1126-41043 GCA_020438895.1 Mycobacterium sp. | reverse complement strand
CGCCATCACCGCCGTTACCGATCCAGCCGGCGTTACCGCCGTTACCGCCGTTCCAGCCGTTACCGCCGGAACCGATCAACCCGCCGTTGCCGCCATCACAAGCCGCCACCCCCGTGCACGAGGCGGCGGTCCAGGAATAGCCGTTACCGATCAACAACCCACCATTCGGGTTCGACGCGGTCCCATCACCGATGAAAATCCGGATGAAATCCCCGATCGGATCACCCACAGCACTAGCCGCCGGCGACACCACCACCGCCGCCGTCGGGGCGTCGGTTCCGCTCGCCGCCGGCACCGCCGCCGCCGACGCCACCAACCCCGACGTGCCCACCACCGCCGCCGGTGCTGCCGGCGTCGCAGCACCACCGGTTTCCCGGCGGGCCACCGCCGCCGCCGACCACACCACCGCCCCCGCCGCTCCGTCCCCACCACGAGAACCCAGCCACGAGCGCACCCCCGCAGCCATCACCGGCACCGACGGCCCCACCGACACCTCCGCCGACGGCACCACCACCTCGACCTGCGAATCATCAACCCCGACCGGATCGGCCGCCTCACCCTCGGCGGCAACCTCCACCCGGGCGCCAACCCGATCACCAACAGACCCGCCACCATCAACCCCAGCAGACTCTGCATCACCCCCACCAGCAGAACCCGACCCGGCAGCCGAGGAACCAACCCCCCCACCACCGGAACGCCCACCCCGACCCGACGAACCCGACACAGACGCACCCGACGACGACCGCGACGACCGTGATGGCGAAGAAGATGATGCGCCGCCGCGCTCACCGGACACCGCCGCCGAACCCCCCGAACCCGACGAATCAGCAAACGCCACCGGCAACGCCGCCAACGCCGCACCCACCCCCAACGCAACCGCCAACGCCCCCACCCGGCCCACATCCCCCACCGGACTCACCACCCGCGCAGCAACCCCACCCCCACCCTTCACGCCGGCCAACACACCAACAGCAGAAGAGTTACCGCGCACAGGATTCCCCTAAGACGTCGCAAAGTCCTGCCAATACAGGACAAAGGAACGCTAGAAGCCCAGCACAGCCGATACGCAGGCTTTCCTCAGACGAACACCACAGAAACTTGCACCAGCAACAAATCCAGCTGGAAAACACCTGTTAGTGAGCCTGACCTACCCTGAAAAATCACAAACCGGACACGGCGACAAACCCAGAAAAGCCGCCACACCACCGACAACCCAGCAGCCTCACTGCTTACCCATCGCCAGTGTGAGCCTGTCGCCGGGCGTGATCAGGTGGTCGTGGTTGTCCTCGCCGATGTCGATCTGCACCCACTCGATACCGCCGGTGAACCGGTTGCCGCCGGGACCGTAATCCGGAGAGGCCGGCGAACCGGTGTCGCACCCCACATCGCAGGCCTCGTCGGCGGAAAATCCCATCGGGATGGTCATCTCCACGCGGCCGCTGCCGACCTGACGCCCGTCGTAGTACAAGGTGATCTCGCCGCCTTTGGCCAAGCCTCCGCCGTCGTAGGCGAACTCCATCCGGACCTGGTGTTTCCCGGCCGGCAGCGGTTCATCGGCGACGGTGATGAAGTACTGGATGCCGAAGAAGTTGTAGCAGTACCGCAACCGTCCCTCGTGGACGTACAGCGACCAACCCCCCACCTGACCGCCCTGGGTGATGATCACACCCTCCGCGCCCGCCTCGGGAACGAGGAGATCGGCGGTCACCTGATGCGACTTGTTCTTGACGTTGATCACACAGTTCTCGCTGACCCGCATGCCGGAGAACAACACCTGGCTGTTCCCGCGGATCAGCGTCGGCCGCCCGGCAATATCGGAGTTGATCCGCTCGAAGGCCCGGTCATCGAGAGGCACCACGTTGTACTTGACCGCCTCGATCAGCCACAGCCGTTGCAGCTCAGCGAGTTTCTCCGGCTTTTCGGCGGCCAAATTGTGTGACTGAGTCCAGTCGTCGGGTCCGTAGAGCTCCCAGACGTCGACATCGAAAGACGGCGGCGCGTCAGCCAACCACGGGGTGCGGTGTTTGGTGCACGCCGTCCAGCCCTCGTGGTAGATGCCCCGGTTGCCCATGATCTCGAAGTACTGGATCAGGTGGGACTCCGGTGCGGTGGCCTCGCGCAGGGTCTCCAGCATGCTGACCCCCTCCAGGGGGGCCTGTTGAATCCCGTTGACGAACAACGGCGCCGGGATGCCGGCGGCCTCCAGGATGGTCGGGGCGACGTCGATGACGTGATGAAACTGGTTGCGCATCGCGCCGGCCTCGGAGACACCCGCAGGCCAGTGCACGATGGTGCCGTTGCGGGTGCCGCCCCAGTGTGAGGCGATCTGTTTGGTCCATTGGTATGGGGTGCACAGAGCGTGCGCCCAGCCCACCGCGTAGTGGTTGTAAGCCTCGGGGGTGCCGAAGTCGTCGATCTTGGACTTGAGGAATTCGGTGGTCTCGATCCCGCCCATCCCGTTGAGGGTGCACATCTCGTTGAAACACCCGTTCGGGGTGCCCTCGGCTGAGGCCCCGTTGTCACCGATGATGTAGTAGATCAGGGTGTTCTCGAGGGCGCCCAACTCGTTGATCGCGTCCACCACGCGGCCCACCTCGTGGTCGGTCTGCTCCAGGAATCCGGCGTAGATCTCCATCTGCCGCGACATCACCGGTTTGAGATCGTCGGCCATGTCGTCCCACGCCGGAATCTCGGCGGGACGAGGGGTGAGTTCGGCGTCCCGGGGGATGACGCCGAGTGTCTTCTGCCGGGTGAAGATCTTCTCCCGCAGCACATCCCAGCCCTCGTTGAACCTGCCGCGATACTTGTCCGACCACTGTGCCGGGACGTGGTGGGGCGCGTGGGTCGCCCCAGGTGCGAAGTACATGAAGAACGGCTTGTCCGGCGCCAGGGCCTTCTGCTGACGCACCCAGGTGATGGCGTGGTCGGCGAGGTCGGCGGTGAGGGTGTAGCCCTCCTCGGGGGTGCGGGGCGGCTCGACCGCGGTGGTGCCCTCGTACAGTCCGGGGTAGTACTGGTTGGCCTCGCCCCCGACGAAGCCGTAGAAGTACTCGAACCCCGATCCGGTGGGCCAGTGATCGAAGGGACCGACCGGCGAAACCTCCCACGCCGGAACCTCGTGGCACTTGCCGAACTGGGCTGTGGAGTAGCCGTTGAGTCGCAGGGTCTCGGCGATCGGGGCCTTGTTCTTGGGCCGCAGGCTGTTGTTTCCGGGGGCCGAGGTGGCCATCTCGGTGATCGCACCCATCCCGACCGAATGGTGGTTACGTCCGGTCAGCAATGCCTGCCGGGTGGGGGAGCACAGGGCGGTGGTGTGAAAACGGTTGAGCTTCAACCCTTCTCCGGCGAGACGGTCGGCCACCGGGGTGTCGCACGGCCCACCGAAGGCCGACGCCGCGGCGAACCCGACATCGTCGATCAGCACGATCAGAACGTTCGGGGCGTCCGCCGGGGGGCGCAGCATCGTGATCGGCGGGTAGCTGGTGTGCGGATCCCTGGCGTCGTAGGTCGTGACCCCGACATGCTGGGGGTCGGGGATGGGAAGAACGTCGCGGCGCACCGGCGCCGGGTGGGGCTTAGCCATGATCCACACCGTACGTGGCGCCGAGTAGGTTTGGCCGCGATGGAGAAGGTGATCGTGGCGCTGCGGACGACGACCGCCGACGACTGCTGGGTGGGACAGCTTCTCGGCCCGGTGGCCGCCGAGTTGCTCGACCTCGACCTGCCGGGGGTGAGCCTCAATCTCACCGACGCCCCGGTACGCGACTCGTTGATGACGCTGACCACCCTCGAGCCTCCGGTGCGTGGTGTTGCCGGCCTGTGGACCGACCAGCACTACGGTCAGCCGTTACGCGCGGCGCTGGATGTGCTGGCAGCGCACGCCGATCAACTGGCCGCGTATCTGGTGACGGAATCGGTTCCGCTGCGACCGCCACATTGCCCGCTCGGACACCGTGCACCGGGTCTGGCCAATATCGCGCTGCTCCGCCGCCCGCAGCACCTCGACGAGCCGACCTGGCTGGCCCGCTGGTTGGCCGAACACACCCCGGTGGCGATCGCCACCCAGGCCACCGTCGGCTACGTCCAGAACTACGTCGTTCGCCCATTGACCGAGGCGGCCCCGCACGTCTCGGCCATCGTGGAGGAGATGTTCGCTATCGAGGCGGTGCGCAGCCTGCACGCCTTCTTCGGCGCCGCCGACGACACCGAACTGTCCAGCCGGATGGGCCGGATGCTGGCCAGTACCGCAGCGTTCGGCGCCAACACCGACATCGACACGGTGCCCACCGGTCGCTATGTGTTCCGGGAGCCGTTCGACCGAGGGTGATGGCGCGGCGTCCGACAACCTAGGCTGATCAGCGTGACCCTGCTGATTGCCGACGCCAATCGGGTGCGCACACTCACTTTCCACCGGCCCGAAGCGCTCAACGCGTTCAACGAGGCGCTCTATGACGCCACCACGGAAGCGTTGCGGGCGGCCGCCGCCGATCCGGATATCGCCGTCGTCGTCATCACCGGTTCCGGACGCGCGTTGAGCGCCGGTCAGGATCTGACCGAGATGCAGGCCCGCATCACCGATCCCGGATTCACCCCGGGCACCCACGGCTTCCCCGGTGTGATCGACGCGCTTTCGGAGTTCCCCAAACCGCTGATCTGCGCGGTCAACGGACTCGCCGTCGGACTGGGCACTACCATCCTGGGATTCGCCGACCTGGCGTTCATGTCCACCACCGCTCGATTGAAGTGTCCGTTCACCAGCCTGGGTGTCGCCCCGGAGGCGGCGTCGTCGTATTTGTTGCCGCAGCTTGTCGGCCGGCAGAACGCCGCCTGGCTGCTGATGTCATCGGAGTGGATCGACGCTGCCGAGGCCCTGCGCATGGGCCTGGTTTTCCGCGTGTGTGAGCCCGGTGACCTGCTCGCCGAAACCCGTAGATACGCCGATCTGCTGGCATCGCGACCCATACCCATACCGAGTCTGATGGCCGTCAAGAACGCCATCGCCGAATCATCCCGTAACGAGATCGCCGCGGCCCGCGCGCGTGAGGACGGTTACTTCGCCGAACTGATGGGCGCGCAGGCCAACGCCGCGGCACTCGAGGAATTCAGCCGCGGACGCTCGCCGCTTCGATGATCGCCTTGAGGTTGCGGCAGCACCGGCCGCAGTCGATCCCGGCGCCGCACGCGGTCGCAACCTGTCGCGGCGTTGTCGCGCCGCCGGCGACGGCCTCGATCACCGCTTTGCTGGTGGTGCCGGTGCACAGGCACACGTACATGGACGGTCCTTTCGGGCGCGCTGCGGTCGCGAATTTAGGGAAGACTAACTTAGGTAAGCGTTCCCTACAACAACGGGTGACTGGCGGTGTGCTCCATGGGCTGACGGTCTGCCGCGATAACCTGCAGTAACCGGGTTCACGAAGGAATCCGCACGACACGAGGAGACACCGTGCAGGGCGATCCTGATGTGCTGCGACTGCTCAACGAGCAGCTGACCAGCGAGCTGACCGCCATCAACCAGTACTTCCTGCATGCGAAGATGCAGGAGAGCTGGGGCTTCACCGAACTGGCCGGGCATACCCGGGCCGAGTCGATGGAGGAGATGGTTCACGCCGAAAAGATCACCGACCGCATCCTGCTCCTCGACGGGCTGCCGAACTACCAGCGGATCGGCTCCCTGCGGATCGGTCAGACCCTGCGGGAGCAGTTCGAGAGCGATCTGGCCATCGAGTACGAGGTGATCGCGCGCCTGAAGCCCGGGATCGCGATGTGCCGGGAGAAGCAGGACACGACCACGGCGATCCTGTTCGAGGAGATTCTCGCCGATGAGGAAAAGCACGTCGACTATCTCGAGACACAGCTGCAGTTGATGGACAAGCTCGGGGAGGAGTTGTACTCCGCGCAGTGCGTCTCCCGGCCCCCGGCCTGAGCTGCGCTCCTCGCCCCGGCCTTCGGACGGCTAGAGGGCGATCGGCGTCGGCATCGGTTGCGCCCCGGTTCCCAGCGGGGTGCGGCCGATTTCGCTGAGGTCGGACAGGCGGTAGGCGCTCACGTGATCCTCACCGATCGCGTAGAGCACGTCGCCGATACGGACGGTGCGGGAGACCGCCCCATCGGTGTGGATCACCCCACGCACGGTGATGCCGGTGGCATCCACGGTGAGGACTTGCAGCGTGGTGTCATAGCGGTAGGCGCCGGTCTGCGGGTCGTATCCGCTGGCCGCGACGGGCACCACCAGCAAGCCGTCCTCCGCGGAGTAGAGCACCGCGTGGTGGTCGAACTGAGCTTCCGACCATGACCACCGCGCGTCCTCGTCGAGGAACTGCCGTTCGATCTGGGTCAGGCTGGTGCCGTCGGAGACGTCGAATAGCGAGACGTGCATCCGGGTGTTCCAGGTACCTGGCTCGGTCTCCTGGCCGATGCCCAGCAGTAGCCCATCACCTACCGATTGCAGGTAGTTGGAGAAGCCGGGGATCACCAACTCTCCCTCGACACTGGGTGCCGTGGGATCGCTGAGGTCGATGGCGAACAGCGGGTCGGTGCGCAGGAACGTCACGAGATATGCGGTGTTCTCGACGAAGCGAACCGCGTAGAGCTGCTCGCCGGGCGCCAGACCGGTGACGCTTCCGACCACGTCGAGGGTGTCGCCCGCCGTGTCGAGGACGTAGACGCCGTTGTCCTCCACCGTCGCCCAGGTGCCGCCGGCGAAGCCCGAGCTGAGCTTGTGGGTCGCCACCCGAAGATAGCCGTCCTGCTCATCCATGGCGAACTGGTTGATCAAGGTGCCGGTGACAACCCCGCCGGCCTGCCATCCGACTGAGGTGCCGTCAATGGTGAAGCGGTCGATGCGGGTGTTGGTGGAGGAGCCCGCATCGGAATAACTGCCCTCCGCGGTGGCGAGGTACAAGGCTGTGGGTGTCATGTACACGGTCGCGCCGCCGGCGCCGACCAAACTGCCGATCCCGGAGGCGAACGCGGCGGCCCCGGACTCGTTCGCGTCGATCGAGGCCACCGTCAACAGTGACTGGGGATCCCCGCTGCGGGGCCGTACCACCTCGCCGCCGGCGGCAATGACACCGAGATCAACCATGGTGCCGTCAGCGTCGATGGAATAGGCGTGCGGCAGAGACAGCGTGGTGATCTCATCACCAACGCGGGCGACGTAGGCATCCCAGGTCTCGTAGGTGCGGTAGGCGATCACTGTCGGGCCCGTGCCCGGATAGCCGATCAGTGCAGACGACGGGTCGCTGATCGCATCGACGGTCTGACCGGTGACCGGAATATCGGTGTAGATCGGTTGCGGCAGGTTGATCGAGCGGTCCAGAACCAGGTAGACGTTTCCGTCCACGGCGCGGGCATCCTGATAGCCGCCGTCGAAGACGGTTTGGCTGGTCACGCTGGGAGCGGTCGGATCGGAAACGTCGAAGACGGTGACGGTGGTCTGCGGGTTCCAGTTCCACCACGGCCCGTAGGCCATCCGCGTCATCGGTCCGTACCAGCCGCCGTCCTGGGTGATCACCGTCAACCGGTCACCGGCGAGGAATTGGCCGACGGTGTAACCCGACAGGGTGGTGTGGGAAGCGACGGAGGAGTCGGCGTCCAGGATGGTCAGCGCGCTGTTGCGCACCATATACAGATAACGGCCGTCGGTCTCGACGAAGTCCGCTTCGTCGACACCGTCGACCTGGGTGTTGGTGTCGGAGGTGGGGCCACCGGCGGCCATCCCGTCGGCGAGATAGCGGTACTCGTAGTAGTGGTTGTAGACCGGAACGGTCTGCCCGAACAGTGACCCGTAGCGTTCCTGGGCCAGCGTGAGCAGGTAGTCGCGCAACTCGTCGTCACTGAGATAGGGGCCGGTCGCGGCGGTCTGGCTGCCGGTCTGGGTCCACCCCGTCGCGGCGATGAAACTGGACAGCGTGCGGCGCACCAGCAACAGCGCACCCTGCAGCAGTTCAGCGACCGGACTATCCGGTAGACCGGTGACCCAGTTGCTCGCAGAGTCGATGAGCCGGCCCACAGCCGATGTCATCACCACGACCGAACGCGCCATCGACGCGGCCGCCGCCGCATGCGCTGTGTTCACGGCGGGGAATCCCGCGGCCGCCGCGGGCGGTGGCACGTCGGCCGCGGACGACACCGACTCAAGACGCGCCGCCGGCGACGGTGTCCCCTCCGATGCGGCCGGTGCTGCGGCCGGCGATGTCGGCGCCGGTGCGCCGGGCTGTGCGGCGGCGGCGCCGGCACTTGCGACGCTCTGCCCTTTCCCGGTGGCTTCGGCGCGGATTCTCGACGGCTGCGGCGTGATCGACGCGCGCGGAGTTCCTGAAGCGGCCGGGGCTGTGGCGGCCGTGGTTTCCTCCACAGCGGCCGGCCTGAGTCGGGGGTTGCTGTCGCGTGGCCCACTGTTGGGAGTCCTGGCGATCCGCCTGGATGGGGTGCCCCCGATCCCAGGTGAACCGGCCGTGGCGTCCGAGGTGTCGCCGGCTGTGGGGCCGGTGGACGTGGGGCCGGGCTCGGACTCGGGGCTGTCGGCGGACGCGACACCGGTGACCTGCGGACCGGCCAAGGACAGACCGAGCGCACACGCCGCCGCCCCGATTCGCGTACCGCGCCTGGTCATCGGACCTCCGCTGCCGAAATGTTTACTGGCCTGTCCGTTTTGGCCGGGCTCGTTCGACGATAGCAGGGCATCGACGCACCTAAAAGCCCGGGTCTCAGGATTTTCTTCGTTTACGCCTATCACGCCATCAGGCATATCGAATTTGCTGGAGGTCGCGAGCGAGGCCCGGCCGGTGATGTCGGGCCAGGGGCGGGCACACTAACCCGCATGGCGGCAGTGGTCCAGGACCCGGCGGAGCCTACCGACCGCGCCGCCGCCCTCACCCCGCGGCGTCGCAACCTGATCTTCCTCGCCGTGCTGCTCGGTATGTTCCTCGCCGCACTCGACCAGACCATCGTGGCGACAGCGTTGCCGACCGTGGTGGCCGATCTGGGGGGCGCCGGTCGTCAGGCCTGGGTGGTCACCAGTTACTTCCTGGCCTCAACCGTGGCCACGGTGACCGTCGGCAAACTGGGCGATCTCTTCGGCCGCAAGGTGGTCTTTCAGGCTTCGATCCTGTCGTTTCTCGCCGGGTCGGTGCTGTGCGGATTGGCCTCCTCGATGTCGATGCTGGTCGCCTCCCGCGCGTTGCAGGGGATTGGCGGTGGGGCGATCATGGTGACCGCCATGGCCGTGGTCGGCGAGGTCATCCCCCTGCGGGAGCGTGGCCGATACCAAGGCGCGTTGGGGGCGGTGTTCGGGGTGACCACCGTGGTCGGTCCGTTGTTGGGCGGTTACTTCACCGATCACTGGTCATGGCGGTGGGCGTTCTGGGTCAACGTTCCCATCGCGCTGGTGGTGCTGATCGTCTCCGTCGTGACGATGCCGGCATTGAGTCGGGCCGGCAGGCCGGTCATCGACTATCCCGGCATCGTCCTCATCGGTCTTGGCGCCACGGGACTGACACTGGCCACCAGTTGGGGCGGCACCACCTACCCCTGGGCATCGCCGGCGATCATCGGACTGTTCGTCATATCGGCACTGGCGTTGGCGATTTTCGTATGGGTTGAGCTTCGGGTCGCCGAGCCCGTGTTGCCCATCCGTCTGTTCGCCAGCCCGGTCTTCACGGTCTGTTGCGTGTTGAGTTTCGTGGTCGGCTTCGCGATGCTCGGCGCTCTGACGTTTCTGCCGACCTTCATGCAGTTCGTCGATGGTGTCTCGGCAACCGAATCCGGGATTCGCACCTTACCGATGGTGGCGGGCCTGCTCATGACGTCGATGGGCAGCGGAGCGTTGGTAGGACGCACCGGTCGATACAAGATCTTCCCGGTGCTCGGCACGGCCATCATGGCTGTCGCGTTCGTCTTGTTGTCGCAGATGACCGCCGCCACTCCGGTCTGGCGGCAGTCGCTGGACCTGTTCGTCCTGGGCGCGGGTATCGGATTGTGCATGCAGGTGCTGATCATGACCGTGCAGAACACCGTTGATTTCAGCGACCTGGGTGTGGCGACCTCGGGGGTGACGTTCTTCCGCACCATCGGGAGTTCGTTCGGAGCGGCGATCTTCGGATCGCTGTTCGCCAACTTCCTCGGCTCGCGCATCGGTCCTGCGCTGGCGGCCTCGGGCGCTCCGGCCGAGGCTGCCCAGTCCCCGCAGGTGCTGCACCGGTTACCCCCCGAGACCGCCGCTCCGATCGTCGAGGCCTACGCCGACGCGTTGGGCGATGTGTTCCTCTACGCCGCGCCGGTGGCCGTGGTCGGATTCGTTTTCGCGCTTCTGCTCAAGGAGGTGCCGCTGCGTGAGATCGACAGTGCCCCGGTGGATCTGGGGGAGGGATTCGCGATGCCGTCAGCGGAGACCCCCGAGGAGATCCTGGAGACCGCGGTCGGCAGGATGATGCGCGATTCGGAGGATCTGCGGCTGCGTTCCATGGTGGGCCGGCCAGGGTGCGAACTGGATTCGGGTCGACTGTGGGCGTTGCTGCAGGTCTACCGGAACAAGCAGGTGTTCGGATCGGCCCGATTGAGCGATATCGCTGAACGACTCCGGGTTCCCCGTGAAGTCATCGAGCCGACGTTCGACCGCCTGGTGACCACCGGGTATGCGCTGCGCACCGGCGATGAATTGTGGCTGACCCAGGCAGGTGTGCGTCAGATCGATGTGGCATCGGCGGCGATCGTGCGCCGGATCGTGCACCGGCTCGCGGTTTCGGAGTCCTTCGAGGGCCGGCCCGACCGGGTACAGGTCGAGGCCGCGTTGGAGCGCATCGCTCATCGCCTGCTGGTCCAACGCGCGGCGATGTGAGGGCTCAGTCAGCGCTGCTCCGGCCGAGCCGTAACGGAAGCCGCGCCCATCCGCGCAGCACTCTGGTATCCCGTCGGGTCCCCGGCCCGGCCAGTTGCGCGTCGGGGAATCGGGTGAAGAAGCTGCGGAGACCGACCTCACCTTCGGTGCGGGCCAATGCGGCCCCGAGGCAGAAGTGCCGACCGCCGGAGAACGCGAGGTGGCGGCCGGAGTTGGTCCGCAGGATGTCGAAGCGGTGCGGCTCGGGGAACACGGACGGGTCGCGGTTGGCGGCCGCCAGATAGATCACAACGAGTTCGCCCCGCTTGATCCGGGTGTTCGCGATGGTCGTGTCGTCGGATGCGACTCGGGCGGTCACCTGCACGGGCGGGTCATACCGCAAGATCTCCTCGACCGCGCCCGGCCACAACGACGGATCACCCTTGAGCAGTTCCAACTGGTCAGGATGGTCGAGCAGCAACCGGATTCCGTTGCCGAGCAGGTTCACCGTCGTCTCGAAGCCCGCCGCGAGCACCAGGCCGGCGATGGCGCGAAGTTCGGTTTCGTTCAATCGCACGCCGTCTTCCGAT
This sequence comes from Mycobacterium sp., assembly GCA_020438895.1. Taxonomy (GTDB): domain Bacteria; phylum Actinomycetota; class Actinomycetes; order Mycobacteriales; family Mycobacteriaceae; genus Mycobacterium. Next base: position 29,637 of record JAGQTS010000101.1, on the reverse strand, counting down.
GCCTCGATCAGCTGACTCATCAGGTCATCGCCGCGGTTCTTCCGCAACAGTTCCAGGTGGCGGCCGAGCCAGGTGTTGAAACCCGCCAGACCGCGCTGGACGGTTCGATACTGCCGCCAGTCCAATCCGAAATCCAAACTGGGAGAGGCTAATTCGCCGAACTCGAGGATACGCGAGCGGTCGTCTCGGGGAACACCCAGCATCTCGCTGATGATCGTGACGGGCAGCCGGGAACAGTAGCGGTCGACGATATCGACGACGCCGGTCTCACCGTCCATCGATTCGAGCAGTCCGACCGCGGTCTGTTCAACACCGTCGCGCAGGGCCGCCACCCGGCGGGTGGTGAACACCGACGAGACGGTTTTCCGGTAACGGGTGTGGTCCGGGGGTTCCACCGCCAGCAGCGAGGGTGGCAGCAGCGGGTGCAGCAGGTCGGGTCTGGTGCGCTGTTCGAGGCGCCGCAACGGACCGGGCAACGTGGCGCCGGTGGAGATCACCCGGAAGTCCTCCGAGCGCAGCAGCTCATGCGCCAGACCGTGGTCGACGGTGAGGTAGCTGACCCGAGCCTTGACCAGTGGGCCTTGCCGGCGCAGGTCGTCGAAGAACGGCACCGGGTCGGCGCGTACCGCCGGATCGGCGACGAAACGGGCCTGCGGGTCGCCGCGGCGAGCGGAGAAGGCCGCCGCTGAGCGCACCACACCGTGCATGGCCAACCAGTGCAGACGTTCCCTGAGCACGTTGTTCTTGAGCATTAAGCCACCGGTGTCCAGCTGACGGGAAGCTTCTTGATGCCGTGAATGAACGACGACAGCAGCATCGAGGGTTCGGCGCTGACGGCGATATCGGGGATGCGGTTGTGCAACTCCTCGAAGGCTACGGCGATCTCCCGTCGGGCAAGGTTGGCGCCCAGGCAGAAGTGCACCCCACCACCGCCGAAGCCGACGTGGTGGTTGGGGTTGCGCGTCACGTCGAAGAACCAGGGATTGTCGAACCGGTCCTCGTCGCGGTTGGCCGAGGCATACCACAAGGTGACCTTGTCGCCCTCGGCGATCCGCACACCGTTGACCTCGACATCGCGGGTCGCGGTGCGGCGCATGTACACCACCGGCGATGCCCACCGCACGATCTCCTCGACGGCGGTCTTGCTGTGGGTGTCGAAGTCGTTCCACCAGATCTCGCGTTGCTCGGGGTAGCGGGTCAACGCCAGCAGTCCATGGCTGATGGCGTTGCGAGTCGTTTCATTTCCCGCCACAGCCAGCAGGATGAAAAACGATGCGATCTCCGAGGACGTCAGCCGCTCGCCGTCGACCTCTGCGGCGACCAACGCGGTGGTGAGATCCTCTCTCGGCGTGGCCCTGCGGTCCTCGGCCAGTGCCGTGGCATAGGTTCCGATGTCGATGGCGACCTTGGTGAACTCTTCGAAATCGGCTGTCAGGTCAGGATCGCCGAAACCGAGGATGATGTTGGTCCAGTGGAAGATCTGATGATGGTCCGACTCCGGTATTCCCATCATGTCGCAGATCACCTGCAGCGGAAGGGGCCCGGACAACTCGGTCACCAGGTCGCCGTTGCCGTCGGGGTGACGGGCGACAAGGTCGGCCACCAGTCGTCGGGCCCGGCGCCGCACCGACTCCTCAGTGCGGGCAACGACTTTCGGGGTGAATGCGCTGCGGACGATATTGCGCAGCCGCGCGTGACGCGGGTCGTCGAGTGCGATCATCGATCCGAAGTATTCGGCTACTTCCGGCGCCTGGTCCCCGATGGTGATGTTCGGGTAGGAACTGAAGATTTCCGGGTTCCGACTGGTGAAGTGCACGTCGTCGAACCTCATCAGCGCCCAGTGTCCGGCGCCGGCGGTGAAACCGTCGAACTCGACCTCGCGAAAGAACCGGATCGGCGCCTCCCGGCGCAGCGTCGCGAACGCCCCATCGCGGTAGCAGTCGTCTCGACCCCAGAACTCCAGGGTGCCGAGGTTGATATCGGCCAGTGGCACCTCGGGGGGCGGTTCGCCGTTGACGAAGGTCGCAATCCTGCCTCTGCCCATTGGCTCCGTCCCGTCAGTCACCGCCCGGACACCCCGACCTTCCTCAACACAAGCACCTCGAGTCGTCGGTGTCAGCCCTCCTCGACAACCGTCTTGATGCGCTCCAACGTGGTGCGCATGTCCCGGACGTTACGTCGGCCACGAAGGAAGCCGGCGAACATCCAAAACACCCGTACCGGAAGTGCGCTGTTCAGTCGGAAGGACTCGGTCACGTCGGTCCCGTCACCGGCGGGGGTGAGTCGGTAGTGCCAGTTGTTGACGGCCTGCCCGCCCGGGCCGAGGACGGCGAAGCCGAACTCGCGGCCCGGTTCGCATGCGGTGACCCGGCAGACGGTCCAGTACACCGGACCGATCTCGTTTCGCCGAACATGTCCGCGGAACTTGGCTCCCAATTCCGGTCCGGTGGCGCCGCCGAGCCATTCGGCCTCGAACACCTCGGGGGAGAACCTGCCGGTGTTACGAACATCGGCGATGAGGTTCCAGATCGTGTCGGCCGGCGCAGCCATGTGCACCGTCACGGAGCCTTCCATCACCCCATACTAGGGCGGGGGCGAGGTCTAGAGCTTGTCCGACGTGATCGGGACGCCTGGTTGGCATGGCGCTCATCGCCTCCCTCCTCGGCCGCACCAGTAGCGTGCCCGTATGGGCATGGCACCGCGGTCCGGGCTTCTGCGCATCGGACGTGATATCGCAGCCCCGGCCGACACGGTCTGGGGGCTGCTGGTCGACGTCGACCGTTGGCCGCAGTGGGGACCGTCGGTGCGTCGGGCGGTGCTGGAGGGGGGTGCAGGCGAACTGGCGCTAGGGGTCCGCGGAACCGTGTGGACGGCTGTCGGAGTTCCGATGCCGTTCCACATCACCGCTTTCGAGGCCGGGCGACGGTGGGATTGGGCTGTTGGTGGCGTGGCTGCGACGGGTCACCGTGTGGCGGTGATCCCCGGCGGATGCCGGGTGGTGTTCGAGGTGCCGTGGTGGGCAGCGCCGTACCTGACCGTGTGTGCTGTCGCGCTGGATCGTATCGACCGTCTGGCGACGGGGTCTCAGCTGCAGTAAGACCGGGTGGCCGAATCCAGGGCCCGGCGGTAGAGCGGATCGAGTGCCCGGGTGACGGTGACCGTGTCCTTGGCGGCAGTCAGCGCCGTCACACACCCTGGACCGCTCAATATCGTCCAGCCGCTGGCGATCTCGTTGACCATCGTGACATTGAGTCCATCGATCAGCTGCCGTGATGCCGAGAGGTCCGGTGCCGCGGTCGGTGCGCTTGCCGGGTCGAGTTTCCACCCGGCGAAACGGCTGTACTGGATGGCCTCGGTGGCGTCGATCTGGTCGGTGAATACCTCGGTGACGTAATCGACTGACACACCGGCGGATTCGGCTTCGGTGGCGACATCCCTGATAACCGTTCGCACCCTGACCGGATCGGTGATCGGGCCACCGTTGAGCCACTTGCTGGCCGCCACGGGATCGGCAGTCTGCAGCCGTTGAGCGGCGGCGTCAACCAGGCGGGTCAGGTCAGCGGTGTCATCGGCATGCGCCGGGGCAGCGGTGAGCAGCAGGACCGCCGCTGCCGCGACGATCATGCCGTCGGGCAATCTCATCCCGCGGGACCTTTGGCCACCACCAGTGGGGCACTGCGGGGATTTCCGGCCCGGTCGATCCAGGTGAGCATGATCGTGTCGCCCGGCCGCCTCTGGTCCATGATTCCGGACAGGTCGGCGGCTGCCCGAACCGGAATGCCGTCGACCGCGATGATGATGTCGCCGCTGATCAGGCCTGCCGCCTGCGCCGGGGTGTCGGGCAACACCTGACGGATGACGGCACCGGCGGGCCCACCGGTGATCGGGGGCGCGTCGGCGATGCCGACGCCGATGAAGGCCGAATCGCCCAGGTGTATCGACGGTCCCGGCACGCCGGCGCGGATCTGGTTGGCAATCGCCATCGCGCGGTCGATCGGGATGGCGAAGCCTTCGCCACCGCGAATCCCGGTCAATCCGTAGCTCAGTGTGGCGGCTACGGTGACCCCGACGACCTGGCCGGCGCTGTTGACCAACGGGCCGCCCGAATCGCCCGGCCGGATGTCCGCCGCGACCCGGATGAGGTCATCCAACTGGCGGACGCGACCGCCGCTCTCGTCGGAGGCGCGCACCGAGGCGCCGATTTCGGTGACCGTTCCGGGCGCAAAACTGGGATTTGCGCCCGGGCCATCGGAGTTGCCGATCGCCGCGATCGGATCGCCGACGGCCAGCGAGGATGAGGTTCCCAGTGCGGCGGCCGGCAGTCCTTCCGCGCCCCGCAGGCGAATCAGGGCGATATCGCTGGCGCGGTCGAAACCGATCACGTCAACGGCATAGGAACGGCTGTTCGCCAGACTCACGGCGGTGATCTCGGTGGCGCCTTCGATGACGTGGTTATTGGTCAGTACATCGCCGGCGGGGTCGATGATGATTCCCGCGCCGACCCCCAGCGCGCCCTGGTAGCTGAGGTTGGTGCTGATGTCGACGAGCCCGGGAACGACCTGGCCGAGCAGGGCCGACTGATCCAGCGTCCCGGGCGCCGCGGTTGCCGGAGCGGCCAGCACGCCGGCCAGGAGCAGCGACAGCACGGTGAGCACGCCAGACAGCCGACGTCGGGTGGCGGCCAGCCGACGTCCACGGACCGGGGGAACTGCATCCATAGCTATCACTGTGCCCGAAAGGGCCGCAGATCGACACATCTGCCCATTGTGACGGCCGGATGGGCGAACTCGCGGACGTCGGGGAGAAGTGCCCCACTTTTTTCACATTCTCGGACGCCGGCGACTCGGCGATTGAGGACTTTAGTCCCCGGCGTGGCGAACCTAGGACCCGTGTCTGGTACGCGCCGTCACAGATATAGTTTGTGACCATGACCTACGTGATCACCACTGCGTGCGTGGACGTCAAGCACAAGGCGTGTGCGCAGGAATGCCCGGTTGACTGCATCTACGAGGGCGACCGCACCATGTACATCAATCCCGACGAATGCGTGGAGTGCGGCGCCTGCAAGTTGTTGTGTGAAGTGGATGCCATTTATCACGAGAGCGAGTTGCCCGAGAGCGAGCGGAAGTTCCTCGCCGACAACGCCGCCTTCTTCACCGACGTGCTGCCCGGTCGGGAGGCCCCGATCGGTGCCCCCGGCGGCGCGCAGGATTTCGGTCCGGTTGGGGTGGACACTCCGATGGTGAGTGGACTGCCGCCTAGCCAGGGCTGATACCGCCGGTAACTGTTACCGGAGTGGTTTTCCGGCGCTGTGCCGGTTACCGGTTTGATTCCGCCTTCGGCGGGTGCGTTCGGTGGTATTGATTGCACCTGCAGCGATTCCATCGGCAACTACACTGACGGTTCGCTGTTGATCCGCCGGAGGGCAGGGAGCCATGGTCAGAGCAGTTCGACGTGCACTTGCCGTCGCGGGACTTGCCGTATTCGTGATGGCCGTCACGGCCCCGGCCAGTCCAGCGGCGGTGGCGCCGTCCATGGCGGCCGTCGCCGTCGCGTCGGTGCAACCGGTCAACGGCCAGACGGTGGGCGTCGCCCATCCGATCGTGGTGACGTTCACCAGGCCGGTCGCCGATCGCGCCGGGGCCGAGCGCTCGATCGTGGTGACCTCGCCGGAGTCGATGCCGGGCAGGTTCGAGTGGCGCAGCGACAACGTGGTCACCTGGACACCTGAGCGTTACTGGCCGGCGCACTCGCAGATCACCTTGATGGCCGGGGGAGTCAAGCGGAACTTCGGTACCGGCGCGACCGTGCTGGGCGTGGGCAGTGTGTCCGCGCACACGTTCACCGTGAGCATCGATGGCGTCGTCATGCGGCAGATGCCGGCATCGATGGGCAAGCCGAGGTTCGCCACCCCCCTTGGCTCTTTCACCGTGCTGGAGAAGGCCAAGTCCATCGTCATGGATTCACGGACCATCGGGATCCCGCTCACCGACCCCGAGGGGTACAAGCTGACCGTCGCCGACGCCGTCCGGATCACCTGGGGAGGGGTCTACATTCACTCAGCACCCTGGTCGGTGGGTTCGCAGGGCTATGCGAACGTCAGCCATGGGTGCATCAACCTCAGCCCCGACAATGCGCTGTGGTACTTCAACCAGGTGGGAATCGGCGACCCGGTGGTCATCAAGGCCTGAATCCGGCCCCTGGATCCGGCCTGAGCCCCGGGTTCCGCTGCTGCGGAGCCCCGCTATTTCGGGTGGGTGGCGGAAAACGTCAGGGTGACCTCGTCGGCGACCTTCAGCGTTCCCATCATCAGTGAGAACGGTTTGATGCCGAAGGCGCTCTGAGTCAGCGGCACAGTCGCTGACATGCCCCATTCCGGACCGCGGTCCGCGATCGTCAGATCGACCGTTTGGGGCTGGGATGTGCCGTGAATCTCCACCGTGCCGGTCAGCCGGTAGCCGTCTTCGGTCGCAGTGACGTCGTCGGCGGTGAACCGCACCCGGGGATATTTCTTGGCGCTCAACGACTTCAGCGCGTTGAGGCGGGCCACGGACTTCTCCGGACCGGTAAGGGGAGTCACCCCGCCCTCACCCCGGACCACCTCCAGCGAGTCCAGGTCCACCGTGAGATCCGCCGCGACGGGCCTGGGGCCACGCCAGCTCACCGTGGCCTGCCATGAACGCAGGACGATGGTCAGGCGGTGCCCCATCCTCGCGGCGGGCCCCGCCACCCCGGTGAGAATGTCGAGTTCACCGCACCCGGGATCCAGCGTCCACCTGGTCTCCTTCACGATGCGATCGTATCCCTATGGGCCACAAGGCAGCTCCTGTCCGGCAAGGGGACGGTGGCGGTGGTCAGTTGTCTTCCTGACTGCTCGGGGTGACGGTCACGGTCGTCGTGGTGACGGTCGTTGTCGGCGACGTGGTGGCCGGGGAAGTCGTGGTCGTGGTCGGTGTGGCGGTGTCTGTGGCGGTGTCTTCGGAGAATCTCGGTTCCCGGAACTCGATCCAGACGTCACGGTAAATGACCGTGTCCCCCTCGGAGACCAGCAGCATCGCGGGGGAGACCGCATAGGTCACACCGGAGTTGTCGGCGATGATCGCCCCGTCGGAGGCTTTGCTCGCCGGCATGCTCACCGAGGCTTCGTCGCTGAGACGCACACCGCGGTATTCCAGTTGCCCGTCGCGATCGACGCAGACCGCAACCAGCGCGCGTGCGGTGCGCCCGAACGCCACCGGGACCTGGTTGTCGTCGCAGCGCGCCGCGGAGTCGACGTAGCCGCTGTCGTCGACCGGGAAAGCGCCTGCGGCGGCGGTGGTGCTCGTGGGCGCCGGGGAAGCCGCAGAGGAAGCCGCCGAGGAAGAAGTGGTCGATGGACTCTTCGACGTGGAGGTACTGGACGTGCTGGGCGATGTCGACGAAGGTGTCGGCGAAGGTGTCGGCGAGGTCGAGGGAGCCGAGGGGGAAGTCGTCGGCTCGGCTGCAGCGCCGGGCAGGGTCGCGTTGGGCACGATTGTCCCGCCAATGAGTGCCCCGGCTGCTGCGACCGCCGCGGCGATCGCCGTGCCCACGGTGGGCCCGGGGCGGGTAACGCGCGGTCGGGGTTGCGCTCGGTCAGGGTTCATCTGGATTCCTTCGTTCCGGGAACTGCTCCAAGCCAACCACCTCCAGCGGTGAATGTGGTGCTCCGGCTCCGGCGTTTCCGGTCATCGCTCGTCGCTACCCTCGGTCACATGCGGGCAGAACGGTTGGTCTTCCATGGGCACATCGCCGGCTTCGGAACCGGCGCCGGCGTCCGCATGGTCATCGGAATCTGGTCGCGGTCACCGTTCGGCGCGTTCACCGACGTCATGGTGCAGACCGGGCGGGAGCGAACTCTGCTCGCGCCGACTGCGCAGGTCGCGGAATTCGTCTCCTCGACCTACCGCTTCGATCGGGTCGTGGTCGGTCCGGTCGACGGTGATCTGTCACCCCAACGGCTGACCGTCGATGCGCCAGAACTGCGGGTCGAGGTGTCTGTTGGCGGCCCTGCGCCGCTGGACAGGCTGCTCCGCTTGGTGCCCGGCCGGCTGGGGTCGGCCCCGTGGTGGCTGCGAGCGATCGACCCGGTCGCCGGTCTCCTCGTTCCCGGCGTGCGCACCGCGGGCACTGCCGGCAACGGCAGGCGCGAGTACTACGGCGTCCGGCGGTCCAGGTTGATCTCGGATGTCGCCGGCAGTTTCCACGGGCAGGATCTCGGCGGTCTGGCTCCACTCGATCCGCCGGTGGAGTTTGGTTTCTCCTCAGCTCCGCCAACACCGCAGATCGTTTCGGTCACCACAACGATCGACATGCCGCGTCGGGTTGGGCCGGGTTGGGCCGGGATGGGCCGGGATGGGCCGGGTTGGGCTAGGAGGGTCTTCGCGTGTGGGTGAGAACGGCCCACAGTAATGCGGCTGCGCGCCGGGCCGCGGCGTCGGGAATGATGGGCGCCCCGACTGCGGGCTGTTCGGCCGGTTGGCCGCCGATGTGCTCGACCAGGGCCACCGAGAGCGCGCGCAGCTTGATGTTGGACTCGTGACTGGCTCGCCGCAGCGTGGCCCAAGCGGTTCCGGCATCACAGCGCAGGAGCCCCATGATGACGCCTTTTGCCTGTTCGATGGCACCCCGGGACTGCAGGACCGCCAGCATATCGGCGATCTGCGTGGTGTCCTGCGCCGCGGCCGTCATCATCGCCGCGGCTACCAACTGTTCGTAGCCCGCGAGAGTGGTGATGGTGTCGGCGCCGGCAGGTTCACTGAGCAGGCAACACAGCACGACTGTTTCGTCGCCGTGCCACACGCCCGGGATGGCGGCGGCGCCGCGCGCCCGCAACCAGTTCTCGCCAGGTCCGGGTTGGCTTTCTCGCAGGCTTGCCGGGGTCAGCGTCGGCCAGCGATCGTCGGAACCCAACTCCGGGCTCAGCACCGGAACCTGATGCTCGACAGCATCGGCGACGGGCCCACCCAATCCGCCCAGTTGAGCCGCGACGAACTCCCGGCCAACGCCGCGCGCGGCGAGGACTCCTGGGAACTCACGGTGCTGGCCGTGCACGGACACCGCGAGGCCGACGGCACCGGGTAGATCGCGCTGGATGCGCTCCAGAATCCGGTCGAACAGTTCGGCCGGGGCCGGCGATTCCGCGGTTTCATCGCGCGGATGGAACGAAGGGGCGGGCATCGGCTGTGTCACTCCACGTCAATCCACGGTGATCACGGTCGCGACGCGGTCCAAACCGGAAATCCCGAGGAGCGTCGTGATATGTCCAGCCTTCCGGACGAGCATGGTCAATTCGGTGGCGGCCGCCGATGCGAACAGTGCGCGTACTGCGGCACTGTCGCAGTAGGTCACGCCGGTGAGGTCGACGGTGAGCGCGGTAGCGCCGGCAAGGGCGCCGGCCATGGCTTCCTCGAACTGCGGTGCGTTGGCCAGATCGAGATCGCCGGACACCACGACTGTCGGCGGGTCATCGCCGGTGGACGGTCTCACGGCGAAAGCGGCCGTGCCGGGCTGTTCCGTCATCGGCGTCGCCTCGCAGTCTGCTCAGTCATCTCGGCGTTCCCTTGACCCCGTATTTCTTTGACCCCGGATTTCTTTGACCATAGTGACGGTGGTGCCCTGTTCGGTGGTGATCAGTTCGACGTCATCAACCAGTGCCCTGATCAACCGGATGCCGTGGCCACGACTACTGGGAACTTCCGGCGGCGCCCGCCAACACCCGTTGTCCGACACCGTGAAACGTAGCCGACCGTCGCTGACCGCTGCGGTGACCGTCAGGTCGACGTTGCGGCGCGCACCAGTCGCGGCGTGTTCGGCTGCGTTCGAGGCGGCCTCGCCCACCGCAAGCAGGGCATCTGCGCTGCTCTCGGTGTCGACCCCGGTAAGAGTCAGCCATCGGCGAAGGTGGTCGCGGACGGTGGCGAGGTTCTCGGGTGCGGCCGGCACGGTCAGCAGCAATGGGTCGGGCGGCTGGCGGTAGCGGATCACCGTGACGCCCACAACGGTGACGCCCACAACGTCGGACGGGGGTTGGTGCAGCCCGTGCTCCCGCACACCATCGGCGCAGCCTAGCAACCGATTTTGGTTGTGCCTGCGCAGTTCTGCTGAGTGAGCGGCACCCGACGGGCTAAGCTCTGCGCTAGTCCTGTCATTCGACCCGAGGGTGGGAAATGGTTCCCCAGACTGTGGTGGCAGCCTCGATGGCGCTGGCCGCGAGCATGTTCGCCCTTGCGCCGACGGCGGCTGCGGACGACACACAGCCGTCCTACGCCGGTGACGTACCGGGCATCAACTACCAGGCATTCCTCAGCGCGCCCTGCTACCAGTGGGAGCGGTTCGTCTTCGGCCGCGGCCCGGGCGGGGAGGCGCTGGCCTGCCACTGGATTCCGAACCAGGGTTATCTCGGCTGGGACTCGCCGCCGCCCGGTACCGGGTTCTGGGTGATCTCGCCGCGCCTCTACGGCGTACAGACGCCGGGTTCGCCGTGCCCGGGCTCACAGTCGGCCGCACAGTCACCGGACGGATTGCCGATGGTGTGCATGGGAGCCCAGGGCTGGCAGACCGGGGTTTTCCGTTCTGGTGACGGTGGAAACGGACGCTTCGTCACACCTCCGCAGACTCCCTGACGGCCCGGCTCGTGAGGGCCCGCGGCGTCACCTCGTCGCGGCCCGGTTGAGCTCGTCGAGCCTGTGGGTGGCGTCCAGATATTCCGTCACCCAGCGTTCGATGACCGTCGCGGTCTTCTCCACCTTCGTGAACTGGCCGACGACCTGGCCCACCGGGTTGAACGCCACATCGACGGATTCGTTGGGGTATTTGCTGGTGGCCGCCACCGCCATACCCGACACCATGTACTGCAGCGGCATGCTCAACGGTTCGGGGTTTCCGGGCGTTTGCCATGCGTCGGTCCAGTCGTTGCGCAGCATTCGGCACGGTTTTCCCGTGAACGACCTGCTGCGCACGGTGTCGCGGCTGCTCGCCTTGACGTAGGCGGCCTGCTGAACGGGGGTGTTCTGGGCCTCCTCGACCATCAGCCATTGCGAACCCGACCAGGTGCCCTCGCACCCCATCGCCAGCGCGGCGGCGATCTGCTGGCCACTGCCCACGCCGCCGGCGGCAAGCACCGGTCGGGGAGCGACGGCCCTGACGACCTGTGGCCAGAGCACGATTGAACCCACCTCGCCGCAGTGTCCGCCCCCCTCGCCACCTTGGGCGATGATGATGTCGATGTCGGCGGCGGCGTGTTTGAGTGCCTGAGCCGGTGAACCGCACAGGGCGGCGACCATGCGGCCGGAGTCATGGATGTGGGAGATCATGTCGGCCGGCGGAGTGCCCAGAGCGTTGGCGATCAGGGTGACCTTGGGATGCCCTAAGGCGACGTCGACCTGGGGGGTCGCGGTCGCTTCGGTCCAGCCGAGCAACTGCAGCGCGTGCGAATCGGCGTCGTCGGTCGGAACCCCGTGGTCGGCGAGAATCTTCCTGGCGAAATCGAGGTGCTCTTGCGGCACCATCGTGCGAAGCATCTCAGCGAGTTCCTCGCCGGAGAGTTCTGTGTCCATCCCCTCGTACTTGTTCGGGATCACGATGTCGACCCCGTAGGGATGATCACCGATGTGAGCGTCGATCCAGGCACATTCGATCTCAAGCTGTTCGGGTGTGAAGCCGACCGCGCCCAGCACTCCGAAGCCGCCGGCTCGGCTGACCGCGACGACCACGTCGCGACAATGGGTGAATGCGAAGATCGGGAACTCGATACCCAGGTCGTCGCAAAGGCGGGTATGCATGAACGGCTCCTGGGGCAGGCGACTGAAACGTGTTCTAGTTTCAGGGTACCGGTTGTCCGCCGGCGCCTGTCACCTCCCCGAAAACCGGAGTAGCGTCACTAGTACGTTCACTGTTGAGCGCTTGTCGGGAGGAGGGGTGTGGAATGGGGACTCTGGAAGCCACTCTTCGCCGAACAGCGCGGGCCGTCGCGGCGGTGACGACGATCGGCGCAGGTCTCCTCGCCGCGCCGGACGCGTCAGCCGATACCGACGCCACCCCGGCAGCGCCGTGCTACAACGGCATCGCGCCGCTCAATCCGTACGTCGACAACTGTGCGCTGCCGTCGCGGCCGCCGCACATCCTGGGGGCGGCTCCGGACCAGACCGCGATCCTCAACTGCAGCGTCGGCAGCGGGGTCTGGCGGGCGATATGCCTGTCGCAGTACGTCAATGGCGGCAACTACGGTTTGTACCCCGGGTTCGGGGTGGGATCCGGCTCCCGGCCATAGGTGGTGCGGCGAGCGGGGGCGGTGTCAGTCGGCCTCGTGGCCGTGACCGATCTGGGCTGCCATGTATTCCAGCGTCTGCAGTGGGCTGGCGAACTCGCATGCGGGGTCGAGATCGTGATAAGCGACGGCGATCAGCGTCGGAAGCGTCAGTGCCGCCTCCGGATACCGGCTGACGTCGATCCGTGCGGCGGCTTCCTCCGGCGGCACCCCGTGATCGAAATACGTTGCCGCACTCTGGTAAATGGATGACCAGAATGCGGTGCCCCGCTCGAGGGCCTCGGTGATCTCTTCGCCCCGGAGCACGGGGCCGTGGCCGGGAACCACGACGTCGGCCGCAAACCCTCGGATCGTTTCCAGTGCAGCGATCCAGTTGGTGATCGAGCCGGACCACACCACCTTGACGATGTCTCGGGTGAGTAGGTCGCCCGCGAACAGAATCCGGTGTGTCGGGAGGAAGGCAATGGCATCCCCGACGGTGTGGGCGGGGCCCAGTTCGTGGAGTTCCACGTCGAGACGGCCCACCGTGAGTGTCTGCTGCCCGGAGAAGGTGATATCGGCGGAGCGCACGCGGACCTGATGAAAGTCGAACGGGCGCGCCAATTGAGCGAGCGGATGCAGGGGGGAGTCGGGGTGACGGCTGTCGTCGAACACCCTGGCGGTGAGTTCTGCCTGTTCCTGGGTCATCGCAGCATCCGCGGCCTCGGTGGCGACTATCTGGGTGTCTGAGGGAAACACCTGATTGCCGAAGTAGTGGTCTCCATCGCTGTGGGTATTGAACACATAGCGAATGGATTCTGTACCGGCCAGAGGCTCGATCGCGGTGCGGAACTCCTCGGCGTGGTTGACGTCGTAGAGAGTGTCGACGACAAGCGCCTCGTCCCCGTCGAGCACCAGACCGGCGTTCGAGAGGCCGAAATCGGTGCTGCCGGAGACGAATGCGTATACCCCGGTGGCAATCTCGACCATTCCTTTGCCGGATTCGGGTCGCCGATCAGCGTTCACGGGAGCGTCCTCCGATGTGGATCACGACGAGGGTCATTCGTTTGCCGCGCGACGTCGTTCCGGGGTGATGCCCAGTGCCGAGACGAATACCGATGTCATCAGATAGTGGCCGACCAGCAGGGTGATCTCCGCGATCTCACCAGTCGAGAAATACTGTCGAAGGACGTCGCGCTTCGGCGGTTCACCCGTGATCCCCGCAACGAGGTGGTCGACGAACGCCATCGCGGCGTTGAGCTCATGGGTGCCAACATGCTCCGAACCGGCCAGGGTGGCGTCGATGACCTCCCGGGGGACACCGCAGGCCAGTGCGAGGGGGACGTGGTGGAAGCGTTCGTACTCGCAATGGGTCAGCGCGGCAACGCGCAGAATGATCAGTTCCCGGAGCGCCGCCGGCAACCAGCCGTGGTGGAACGACTGCCCGAGCGACAAGTACGGACCCGCGCTGGAGCGGGTCAGCAGCAGGCCTCGCGTGAGGTCGAGGGGAAGTTTCTCGTAGAGCTCCCGCTGTTCGGGACTGAAGTCCTCCACAGCGGGAAGGACCGACTCGCTCGTCGAATCGCGTGCAGCGTCGGACACCACACGATGATCGCACGTCCCGATGTGGTCTCGCGGATAGTGGAACGGCTCCCAGTATCCTCACCGGTCATGGGACGAGTATCGGACAAAGTCGTATTGATCACCGGTGGAGCTCGCGCCAAGGGGATGGGCGCGGCCAGCGCCCGCATGCTGGTCGGTGAGGGCGCCAAGGTCGTCATCGGCGACGTCCTCGACGACGACGGTGCGAAACTTGTTGCCGAACTCGGCGATTCGGCGTGCTATGTCCATCTCGACGTCACCAGCGCCGAGGACTGGCAGGCCGCTGTCGAGGTCGCGATGGACAGCTTCGGTGCGCTCAACGTCTTGGTCAACAATGCCGGGATCGTCCAGGCGGCGCCCTTGAAGACCGCCGACATCACCCGGTGGCAAAAGGTCCTCGACGTCAATCTCACCGGTGCGATGCGGGGAATCCAGGCGGTCATCGATCCGATGACCGCAGCCGGCGGCGGGTCGATCATCAACATCTCCTCGATCGAGGGCATGCGCGGCGCCGTCTGGATGCACAGCTACGTGGCGTCGAAGTGGGGTTTGCGCGGCCTGACGAAATCGGCAGCGCTGGAATTGGCGCCTCAGAAAATCCGGGTGAATTCGATCCACCCCGGATTCATCCGGACTGCCATGACCAAGCACCTGCCGGACGACATCGTGATGGCACCGATGGGCCGGCCCGGAACCCCGGAAGAGGTGGCCGCCTTCGTGGTCTTCCTCGCCAGCGATGAGTCGTCCTTTTCCACCGGGGCGGAATACGTTGTGGACGGCGGCCTGATCACGGACGTTCCGCACCGCGCGATGTGAGCCGCTGCCACGTGCGCTCGGCTGCGGCCCGTCCCAGTGCCGGCAGGTGCGCGAGGGCGTCGGCGCCGCGGCGGTTCCCCGGGGGACTCATCCGCAGGATCGGCCACTCTCGCGAGGCTGCCAGCGCAGCGAGTCCGGCCCGCGGATTCACCGGGCGCGGATGGCCGACCAGGCACATCAGGGCGGCGTCCTCGTCGCCGTCGGCGTAGAAGAAGCTTTGCCGCAAGTCAACATCATGGCTGTCGGAGAACCGTTGCACGGCGGCGGCTTTCTCCCGTCCCCAGATCACCGGCCGGTTCACCCGGCCGGTGAGCGTGCCGTCGGAGTCGAGTTCGAAGGTGTTGCAGACGACGTCGTCGATCTGCAAGGCGCGCGCGACCGGCTCGGCGTGGATGGTCAGCGCCGAGGAACTCAGGACCAGCGTGTGACCGCGGTCGCGGTGTGCGGCGACGATCCGGCGCATCAGGGGGTAGACCGAATGGACCACGTGTTCGGCGAACAGGCGCTCACCGATGGCGTCGAGTTCGGCCAATGATTCTCCGCGCAAGTAACCCGCGGCACGCACCAGGAGCCGCTCGAACTGCATCCGGCCCAACTTGTAGCGCAGTGTCGCCTCAATGACACCGAGCACCTCACCGAACCGGGCCTGCCCGCGCCGGATCCGGTCGTGGGCGTGGGCCGTGGCGGTGAATCCGGCCACCAGGGTGCCGTCCAAGTCGAAGAACGCACCGATGTGCGGCCCGGCCGGTCCTGCGGCGATCACGGCGAGCGGGTCGGGAGAGGCCGTCACCCCACCACTATGCCTGTCCAGGGACGCCGCCGGTTCAGAGGTTCCGCCGCCCCACCGCTGCCTCAAGTTCCTCCTCGTAGGCGCCCTCGTCACGCCCCAGGGCAATCGTCGCGGCCACCATTGCCGCCACCGCCAATGTCAGCGCCACTGCGCTGTGCCTGCCCACGACGAGGTGTTCACCGAGCACCACCTGGCCGAGCGCCACCGCAACCACCGGTTCGAGAACGAGCATGGCCGGCACGGAGGCCTGCAGCGAACCGGCGTGGAAAGCGGCTTGCTGAAGCAGGGTCGCGCCAACTCCCACCGTGATGAGCAGGTAACTCACCGGGGAGGACGCCACCTGGGCCAGACCTTCGGTGGTGAGGGTGTGCATGACGATCTTGGTGAGAACCGCGACCACGCCGAAGAGCATCCCGACCCCGATCGCCAGCAGGATCGCCCGTCGCCAATCGGTGAATCGACTGCTGGCCAGGAGGCACCCGCCCACCAGCGCGGCGCAGACGCACGCCACCGCCATCGCGCTGAGCTCAGACCCCTCGTAGTCACCGGCTTTGGTCCGGGCCAGTCCGACAAATACCGCCAGGGCGAGAGTGAGGACGCTGGCCCAGGCCCACGCAGACCGGCCGACCCGCCGGTGGGACAGCCAGGCACTCAGCGGCAGCGCGAACAGCAGTGCGGAGACCAGCAGCGGGGCGACCAGCAACAGCGACCCGAAGGCCAGCGCGAGGGCCTGGAACGCATACCCGGTGACGGCCGCACCGGTTCCGGCCCACCACAGCGGTCGGTGCAGCAAGGTTTTGACCATCAGGGTGCTGACCCCCTGGTCGGCGGGAACATCCATGGTGGCTCGCTGGCGCACCACGATCCCGATGGCGGTGAACACCGCCCCGGCGAGGGCGGCAGCCACGACAAGCGTCTTCTCGAGCATGTCCACTCCTTCCCGCCTCTACCCGCTCCGACGAAACTATTCCATTGCGGCGCACTCCGGTCTCAGTGCGATCGGGTTCAGCGCACCGCCGCCAGCGCTGGCGGACTGTTGTAGCCGCTGACCCGGACCCACTGCGGCGGCGATCCGCCCGGCAACACCCGCCCGTGGACGTCGACCTGCTCGCCGGGGAACACGGTGAGGTAGTTGTCGTCATAGGTGACCGGCAGGATCTCGTCCCCGTCGGCGGTGCCGAGTAACTCGACGCGTTGGAAGAAGGCGATCCGGTCGGTGGGGTTGTGCAACCGCACCGTGACCGATCCCGGCTCGGCCGGGGAGGCGGTGGCCGAAATCCGCAGATCTGCGTGGGGCATGGTGTTGAGGGCCGTCATGTCCGCCCAGCTCACCTGGAACGAGTCAAAGGCCGAGTCGTTGGAGGGCGGGCCGACGTCGTCCCGCTGTCGGGACTGCCAGTAGACGTTCTCGGCGAGCACCGTGCCATCGGCGGCGAGCAGTTCGCATCGGACGAAGAACACCGGCGAATCGGTGGGACCGGGCGGGATGGTCAGTGCCCGTACTGCTGCGCCGGGCCCGACGTCGATGCCCTCGGCCCAGCGGACGTCGCGCAGCCGCCCGTCCAGGTCGTAGGTACGTACCCGTGCCCGCAAGTCTTCATGGACGTCACCGGTCTGGTTCACGACGCTGACCGCGGCCCGGCTGAAATCACCGGTGGCGTAGGAATCGAAGACGATCGACAACGGGCGAAGGCCTTTCTTCGCCCCGAAGTACGCGCCCCCCGGGCGGAGGTAGTAGTCGAAGATGTTGGCGAAGAACGACGGCCAATGACTGTTGAGCATCCAGTAGATCGTCATCGGGTGGGTTTCGACATCATTGGCGGCGAACGCCTCGAACTGGGCGCGGGTGGCTTCGTAGTGCGCGAGCTGCGCCTTGTCGGCGAACATCCGGGCATCGGTGGACGGCCCGTACCGCCGGTCGACGACCCGTCGCACATTGGTCAGGGTCGCGTTCTGCGGACCGGAACCGGCGTGGAAATACCAGGTGTCGTTGATCGGCCACAGTCTGTCCGGCGGGATGAACTGCCGCAGGCTGGCGAAGGGCGGAATGTGCTCGTTGTCGCCCTGCTCGGCCGAGGCGCCCCGGGCCGCGCGGTAGCGGCCGGAGAACCAGTAGGTGGGCGGCCGCCAGCTGTACGGTCCGGCCATCTGGATACCGTCCCACAGCAACCGGCCCGCCGAGTCCCGGGTGAGGGCGGCGACCGTGTCGACAACGCCGTTCTGCCAATGCGATTCGTCGAGGATTCGCCGGTACCAGGTGCGCACCTCATCGGGGGGTCTGCCGTCGCTGGCGTTCGCCCAGACAAAGACCGAGGCGTGCGGCCGCAGCATCCGGATCTGCGAACGGGTGCTCTCCTGCGCGACGCGCCGGTCTTCGTCATCCCACTGCTGCCATTTCTCCCACTGGTTGCAGCACATCCAGCCGTACATCAACGGGATGCCCATCTCGTCGGCCATCTCGACCAAGCGCTCCGAGGCGATCTTCGACTCCAGTCGCAGCATGTTCAGCCCGAGGTCCTTGACATAGCGCAGGATTGCCTCGTCGCGGGCGGGTTCGTAGCGGTAGAGCAGGTCGGGGGTGTAGGTCGCGCCCCGGACCGGGAAGTTGCGGCCGTTGACCCGCAGGAAGAAATCCCCGCCGTCGCGGCCGTGGCCGGTGCGGGACTGGGTGACCGTCCGGATGCCGAAGCGCTGGTGAGCGGTGCTGGTGACCTCCTGCCCCTGCAGGAAGTCCAGGCGCAGGTCATAGAGCGCCGGAGTGCCCAGCGTGTACGGCCACCACAGCTCCGGCTCTTTGACGGTCAGGGCACTGAAAGCCTCAGGGCGGAAGACGATTTCACGCTGTTCGCGGGCCGCCAGCGCGACGGGTTGTGCCACCTGGAAACTGGGCTTACCGGTTCGGCTGACGGTGGCTCTGAGCACACCGCGGACCGGCCGATCGGTGTCGTTGCGGATTGTGCTGTACAGCGTCAATCGGGCGGTGGAGGTATCGGGCAGACGGAGGTCGGTGGCAACGGTGGCCGCGCCGACATCAACGGGGCCGAAGGCGCGCAACCGAACGGGCTTGAATATCCCGGCGTTGCGGTCGGCGACGAACGAGTTGCCGTTGGACGGGTTCTTGCCGGGGCCCTGATAACCGAGGTAGCGCCAGTTGATCCAGTCATACCAACTGTCGGCCAATTCCACCCCGTCGACATCCTGCAGGGCGCGTTCGGGAATGACCCTGACCGCGAGGGTGTTTCGCGATCCCGGCGCGATCCATCGGGTCACGTCGAGATCGTGATGGGTGTACATGCCCACGATCCGTTGGGAGTCGGCGACCAGATGCCCGTTGAGCCAGATGTCGGCGCGGTAGTTGATGCCGGGGAAGTCCAGCCGATAGGTGGTCAGACCGGACGGGGCGGTGAACGTCGTCCGATACCACCAGTCCTGCCGGTAGAGGTCCTGGGGCACTTCGGTGAGGAGGTTTTTCCCGACGTAGAGGTTGGGGTAGACGCCGGCGTCCTCCAGGATGCTCAGAACGGTTCCGGGCATCCGGCGAATGCGTACCCAGTCCCCGTCGTCGTAACCGGCGGTGGACACGACCGAGCCGTCGACGTTCAGGCCGGTCGCCGACCGAAGCGTCCAACCGTCAACGAGTTCGATGCTCTGCGCCGCCACCGGCCGGGCAGCGACAACGGTCCGGAAGTCCGCGGCGCAGATCAGCAGCACGGTGATCAGGATCACCGCCCAGCCTTTCGCCACAGACTTTGCCACGGACTCTCATGGCTCCTCGTGGTGTGACGGCAGCGGCGGGACCTTCTACATACTGGCAGAGCGGCCGCCGGACCGGCATTTTCGGCCGATCTTCAACCGCCTCGGGTTCCCGATCGGATAGCGCCGGTTAGGCTTGGGCAATGACCGATCAGGACCGCGCTGTTACCCGCCGCGCCATCGCCGACGCCCTGCTGACTGCTCTGGAACGCCGCCATGAGCTGCTCGACGCCATCGTGGCCTCCGAAGACCGAACCGCCGCTGTCGACGCGGTCTCCGAATTGCTCGGGAAGTCCCGGACCGGGGCCGAAGCCGTGATGGGCATGTCCTTCGATCAGCTGACCAAGGAATCGCGGCGCCGGATCGCCGCCGAACTCGACGACCTCAACAGCCAGTTGAGCTTCACCGTGGCAGAACGGCCCGCCAGCTCCGACGACAGCCTGCGGCTACGTCCGTTCTCCCACCAGCATGATCGGGATATCTTCGGGGTCCGCACCGATGAGGTCGGGGCCGCCGGGGATGGATCCGGCTCACCGGCGGGCAGTCTCGATGACGAAATCCAGGCGGCCGTCGATCGGCTGGGCGCCGAGGAGGCGGCCTGGTTCGTGGCCATCGACGGGGACGCAAAGGTCGGCATGGTCTTCGGTGAGCTGGCCGGGGGAGAGGTCAACGTGCGTATCTGGATTCATCCGGAACATCGCAAGAAGGGCTATGGCACCGCGGCCTTGCGTCGGTCCCGCTCCGAGCTTGCCGCGGTGTTCCCGGCTGTGCCGTTGGTGATCCGGGCGCCCGGAGTAGCGCGCTGACGACAGGGCCCGCGGCCGGAGGCACTCGCGCGGTGCCCTGGGCGTTTCGTTACCCGCAGCCGGGCGCCGGTCACGCCAGGGTGCGGAACAGGGTGCTGCGGTTGACCGGTGTGGATCTGTTTCCCGCCGACGCGGTGGCCGCGAGATTCCGCGCCGGGCTGACCGAGGGTGACCCGGTCGCCGAACGTTTTGTCGCCGAGACCTACCACGGCGAACTCGGGGCGCCTCGAGCGCGGGAACTCGTGGAGCGCGCCATCGACGTCGGCGTCGACAATGTCCCGGAAGCTCCGGAGTCCCTGCGCGCGCTGGTCACCGACTTCGAAACCGTTCCGGATTGGGTTGACCCCGACCTGGTGGAGCAGGGTGCGGCGGTCTGGCGACGCTGGGCCTACGCTCTCGGCGCGGTCGGTAATGCGGGCACCATGGATACCTACACCGAGGCCTGGCTGGCCCTGCCGCTGTCGCTGTCCGGCGGCTATGCGGGGGAGCGCGCGCTGCATCGCTACATGGAAACCACCCGCTGGTGGATCGAGGTCAGCAAACCTGGGGCAGTGCTGCAGCCCGGGTCGGCCGCCCGGGCCATCTCGCTGCACGTGCGGATCATGCACGTCAGCATCCGTGCCCGGGTGCGTCGCCATCCGGAGTGGGACTTCGACCGATGGGGTCTGCCGATCAGCCAGTCGGCGATGCTGCTCACCCTCCTCGGTGGCAGCGTTGCCCCGGCGCTGGGACTCACCGCGCTGGGATTCCTCACCTCACCGCAGGAAGCGCGTGCGGTGCTGCACTTCAACCGCTATTGCGGCCACCTGGTCGGGGTGCGTTGCGACGGCTGGTTCCCGGAAACGGTGGGTGATGCGTGGCGAATCCTGTTCATGGCCGACTCCGCCCGCAGCTACGACTCGGCGGAAACCGGGTCGGAATTGGTGGAGTCGTTCGTGCCGGCGTTCGCCCCCAAACCCGGCCAGCGGGGCCTCGACCGGGTGCGGGCGGCCTACCACTTCCGGATCCAGGCCGGATACTCCGGATTGTTCATGCTGCCGTGGAACCGGCGTCGCTACGACCTGCCCAACCCCGCTCCGGGTATCGCCCTGCTGCTGGTGCGCGCGCCGCTGATCGCCGCCATCGAGGTCGTGCGCCGGTTGGTTCCCGGTGTCGACATCCGATGGCAGCGATTCGGGTTTCGCCGCTGGCAGCGGTGGTACCGGTGGCAGTCCGGCGGCAAGGCCGCCGAGTTCGACGCCGCGATCCCGCTTCGGAGGTGACGGCTCTGCGTACGCTCGAAGCCGATGAGCGCACGCGCAGGGATTCTGGTGACCGGAACCGAGGTCCTGACCGGCCGGGTGGCCGACCGTAACGGGCCGTGGGTGGCCGACCGGCTGCTCGAAATCGGCGTCGAGTTGGCCCACATCACGATCTGCGGCGACCGGCCCGCCGACATCGAGGCCCAGCTCCGATTCCTGAAGTCCGAGGGAGTCGACCTGATCGTCACCACCGGTGGCCTGGGGCCGACCGCAGACGATCTGACCGTGGCCACCGTTGCCCGGTTCTGCGGTCGTGAACTGGTGCTCGACACGGCGGTGGAGGCCACGATCGCCGACATCGTGCGGCGGTGGATGAGCCGGCATCCGGATGTGGACGCCGACGCCGTGCGGGCGGCCAACCGTAAGCAGGCGATGGTTCCCGACGGGGCGTGCGTGCTGGATCCGGTCGGCACCGCGCCGGGAGTGGTGGTGCCGGGCACGCCCACGGTGGTGGTGCTGCCCGGCCCGCCCCGGGAATTACAGGGCATGTGGGCGGCCGCGATGGCCACCGACGCCGTCGGTCAGGCACTTGCCGGACGGACCGCCTACCAGCAGGAAACCGTGCGGATGTTCGGGCTACCGGAGTCCGCACTCGCCGACACGCTCAGAGAGGCCGAGTCGATCCCCGGATTCGACGGACTCGAGGTCACCACCTGCCTGCGCCGGGGAGAACTGGAGATCGTGACCCGTTACGAAGCCGGCGCCGCGAGCACCTACCGGGAGTTGACGGCGCTATTGCGGATGCGGCACGGCTCGGCGATCTTCTCCGAAGACGGGTCAACCGTGGACGATCAGATCGCCGCGATGCTCACCGGCCGCGCGATCGCCACCGCTGAGTCCTGTACCGCGGGCCTGCTGGCGGTTCGTCTGACCGACCGACCGGGCTCGTCGGCCTATGTCAGGGGCGGTGTCGTGGCCTATGCCAATGAGGCAAAGGCGGGCTTGCTGGGGGTGGCGGCCGAGCTGATCGCAGAACATGGTGCAGTTTCCGCAGAGGTGGCCGAAGCGATGGCCGACGGAGCGATCGCCCGGTTTGAGGCGGACACCGCGGTGGCCATCACCGGGGTGGCCGGACCCGGTGGCGGCACCCCCGAGAAGCCGGTCGGGACGGTCTGGTTCTGCGTCATGCTCCGAGAGGGAGTGACGCTCACCCGGTGCGTGCGGATTCCCGGCGAACGATCAGATGTCCGGGAGCGCGCGACGACGGTGGCGATGCACCTACTGCGACGGGCGCTCGCCGATCAGGCCGACGATCCGCCCAGCTAGGCCGGGCAGTGAACCGGAGTCATCCCCGGAGCCGTGATCCCCCGTCGGTTCGCATAACGTCAGCAGTCGGCCGCCGAGATCAGCCAGTTCAATCACCAGTGCCGCGCGGTCCAGGCCGGCTTCCAACGCCTCGGTCAGCAGCGCGTGGATCTCATCGCGGATCGACGCCGACATGTGCCCGACCTCGGGGCCGACCGATGCCTGTGCCCTGCGGGCGGCACGCAGCATTCGCCATGCGTAGTGGCGTTCGTCACGAACGTCCATGAGCGATACCGGCTTTCGCGGCAGAGGAACGGGTCGGCGTGGGTCTCGTTCGCAGATTATTCCTCCCGACTCGGGTCGGCGCGGCCGGATCGGCAGGGAATTCGGAGGCGGTGAGGGGATGCGGCTCGGGGGTGAGCTTCGAGGTTCGGGCCGGTCACGCGGTGACGACCACCGTCAGCCGGTTGTCATCCCGCTCGACCCGCATCCCGGCCCGGCGGGCGACTGCGGCCACCGCCGCGGCATCGTCGGGCTCGCTGGCGCTGGCTGCCAGCGCCCTGGCCAGTCGGCCCTTGTGCGCCTTGTTGAAATGGGTGACCACGCTGCGCCGCCCGTCCGGGTGCTCGGCGAGCACATCGACGCGGACGGAATCGGTCACCCGGCCGAGGCCCGCGTAGGCCCCCGAACGCAGGTCCACGACCAGTTCGCGGTCCGCCAGCCGGGCCAAAACCGGCTCGAGGACAGGTCGCCACCGGGCGGCCATGCTGGGCCGTCCGGGCAGTTTCGATGACGCCGACAGCCGGTAGGCCGGAATGGGGTCGTCGGCGCGCAGCAGACCGAACAGCGCTGAGGCCACCGCGAGCCGGGCGCGAGCCCGGCGGTATTGCGCGGTGGTCAGCGAGGCGATGTCGAGCGCGTCGTACAGCACACCGGTGTAGCGCGTGATGGCCGGCAGTGTCGGTGAGGTGCGCAGCGCGGCGTTGCGATCGACCTCGGCCTGTTGGGCGGGCGAGATACCCAGTGCGGCGCGGCAGGCGTCGGCGTCGGCGGCCAGTGCGACGACCTCGTCTACCAACTCCGCGCGCAGCGGGTTGAGTTCGGGGGTGTGTAGCCGGTCCAGGCTCAGCGGCGGGCCGTCGCCGCCTTCACGTTTGGTCTCCGACGGCGGCAGCAGCACGATCACCACCTGACCGTAACCGGGGGGCTCAGTAGGCCGGCAGCTGCCCGTTGCCGGACTGGCCGGCCAAACCGTTGAGGATGTCGAGGCTGTGCCGCAGCTGCAGTTGGCCTAGCCACGGCGGGGTCTGGGCAGGCGCCGCGGCAGAGTCGGTGAGTTGCCACGGCTGGCAACCGCGAGTCTTGAAGGCGACATCTCCCGCCTCGATGGTGACCACCTGGGGCTGCTTGGTCAGTGCGTTGGCCACAGTGACGTCGTCGGGTCCGATCCGTCGCCAGTAGCAGGTGCCACCGTCGGTGGGGCCCGCTGAGGCGTACACGCCGGGCGCGATCTCGGAGCCCACCGCATAGAGACCGTCGCCGTCGATCGCGGGGGGGCCGGCGGTGGCCGCTGGAGTGGCGGTGGAGTCAGGCTCAGGTTCCGGGGCCGACGGGTCCGCGGTCGCGACACCGGCCGCGGCCAGCCAGAACGCGCAAAAAAGTGCGCCCACGGTAAGGGCGGAGCGATCCGAGGGCACAGCCCAGACTAACCCGGGGTGTCAGGCGCTGCGTTTCAGCAGCGGGAGGAGTAGATGGCGTCGCGCGGTGACTTCCTCGTCGAAGTCGTGCTCGGCGTGCGCCACCGAGTCATACAGCGGGACGATCAGAGACCCATCCCGTCCGGTCAGGCGTTCCCGCACCGCATCACTGGCCACCAGGGCCCACATGCCCCCGCGGTCAACGCAGGACTGTTCGACGTTCTGCAGCAGCCGAATGCAGTTCGGGGTGCAGGCCGTGACGCCGCTGAGATCGAGGACCAGAGACGGGCCGTCCGCGGTGACGCGGTGGACGAACTCCATGATGTCGTCGACATTTCCCCCGTGGATACGGCCGCTGACGGTGAGCACGGTGCAACCGTGCCGTTCGTAGGCCCAGAGGTGGGCGCCACGGACATCGTGTGCAGGGTTGCCGTATCGAGAAGTGAAGCTGGTCATTCCGTGCCCCCTGCTGCTGTGTGGTGCTCCGAACCGTCACCTTCGACGCTAGCCCTCCAACCGGTCGCTATGTCTAAGCCTGCTGTGAGAAAGGTTCTTAGCCACCGGGACAGGCCGCGCGCCGTGCGGACGTGCCTCTGCAACGCCTTACACCTTTCTTACCGCTACCGTCCGCCGTGGTCTTCGGGCCCTGACGGTCCTACTGTCGGGTTCATGAGAACTGCTCCGCGCCGGGCCTTGAGCCTGTTGCTGGCGATGCTGGTTGTGACGTTCGGCCTGAGCCGGCCGGTCACCGCATCGGCGGCCGACCTGAACTTCACCGGAACCACGCTCAGTGGCGGAACCTTCGACGGGACGAGCCTTCAAGGCAAGCCCGCGGTGCTGTGGTTCTGGACGCCGTGGTGCCCCTTCTGCAATCAGGAGGCTCCCGCCGTCGCCGCGGTGTCCGCCGCGAACCCGGCGGTGACCTTCGTCGGGATCGCCGCACGCGCCGACCTGGCTGCGTTGCAAGGGTTCGTGTCGAAGTACAACCTCACATTCACCAACATCAATGACGCCGACGGCTCCATCTGGGCGCAGTTCAACGTTCCCTGGCAGCCCGCCTACGTCTTCCTCCGTCCCAACGGATCGTCGACCTTCGTCAACAATCCCACCTCGGCGATGACGGAGCAGGAACTCTCCGATCGCGTGCGTGCCCTGACTTCGTAGGCCCGGGGTGAACCAGAACCTCGTTGCCCTGGCGTTCACCGCCGGGATGGTGGCGGCACTGAATCCGTGTGGGTTCGCGATGCTGCCGGCCTACCTCACACTGGTCGTTGCGGGTGAGGGCGGGTCGCGAGATGCGCCGGACCGGGTGTCCGCCCTCGGTCCGGCTCTGGGCCGGGCGCTGGCGGCCACTGCCGCCATGGCACTGGGCTTCCTGACCGTCTTCGGCATCTTCGGTCTGCTCACCGTTTCGGTGGCCTCGTTCCTTCAGCGCTACCTGCCCTACGCGACGGTGCTGGTCGGTATCTCGTTGGTGGCGCTGGGCCTCTGGCTGCTCTCCGGCCGGGAACTGGGTGTGTCGGTGGCGCGCAACGCTGCGCGGTGGGCGCCGACGACCAGTTTGGGTTCGATGTACGGCTACGGTGTCGGATACGCGGTCGCGTCGTTGTCCTGCACGGTCGGGCCGTTCCTGGCGGTCACCGGATCCAGCCTGCGCAGCGGCTCGGCCTGGGGAGTGCTGAGTGTCTACGGTGCCTACACCGCGGGCCTCACCCTGATTGTGGGCGTGCTGGCGGTTGCCGCGGCCACCGCCAGCACGGCTCTCGTCGATCGCCTGCGCACGGTCCTGCCCCACGTCAGCCGGCTCAGTGGGCTGATCCTCATCGCCGTCGGCCTCTACGTCGCCTACTACGGATGGTTTGAGCTTCGGCTGGCCGGCTCGGCTGCCGGACTCCGGGATCCGGTGATCGAGGCCGCCGGGCGGGTACAGCGGGTGCTGGCGGGCTGGGTCTACACCCACGGAGCATGGCCATGGCTGGCGGGGGCGGCGATCATCGCCGTGGGAACGCTCGCGGTCACTGCGGCCCGTGTGGGCCGCCGACGCCGCGAGCAGATCAGACGTGACTCGGCGGGATTAGGATTCACGCCATGAGACGAACCTGGTGTCGATGGGCTGCCGGCTCGGCGGCTGTGCTGGCTCTGACGACCGCGCCGGCCGCGGTGGTGACGGTGGCCGGGACCGCTGGATCGGCGGAGGCTGATGTCTGCGCCAGCGCCGGGCGGCGGGTTACGGTCAGTGGCTGTGCGAACCTGTCCGAGGTGATGGCGCCGTACGTGGTGCCGCCGGACGCCTACGCGCCGATCACTCCGAACGCCAGCGCGTGCGTTGGCTGGAATGGCCGCTGGGTCAGCGCCAACGGGTGCAGCTGACCCAGGTGAAGGGCTGTTCGGTCCCGGACGGAACGGGCCCCGCGGCTGGCGCCGCGGGGCCCGTCCACGTCGGGCGGTCTGACCGGGTTACCTGTGCAGGTCGAAGCGGTCGTTGTCCATCACCTTGACCCAGGCGGCAACGAAGTCGTTGACGAACTTCTCCTTGGCGTCAGCCGAGGCGTAGACCTCTGCCACGGACCGAAGCACGGAGTGGGAACCGAACACCAGATCGTTCGCGGTGGCGGTCCACCTGGTTTTACCGCTGGCCCTGTCGACACCCTCGTAGACGTTCTCCGAGGACTCGGACACCTTCCACTCGGTAGCCATGTCCAGCAGGTTGACGAAGAAGTCGTTGCTGAGCACGCCGGGGGAGTCGGTGAAGACACCGTGCTTGCTGCCGCCATGGTTGGCGCCCAGCATGCGCATACCGCCGACCAAAGCGGTCATCTCGGGGGCGGTCAGGTTCAGCATGTAGGCACGGTCGACGAGCAGTCGTTCGATCTGCGTCTTCTCTCCGGGCCGGATGTAGTTGCGGAACCCGTCGGCGCGGGGCTCGAGCACGCTGAACGACTCGATGTCGGTGTCCTCCTGGGCGGCATCGGTCCGGCCGGGATGGAACGGAACCACCACCACCACGCCACCGTCGGCGGCGGCCTTCTCCACCGCTGCGGATCCGGCCAGCACGATCAGGTCGGCCAGCGAGATCTTCTTCCCGCCCGACGCGGACGCGTTGAACTCCTGCTGGATGTTCTCCAGCACCGGGAGTGTCTTGTCGAGCTCGGCCGGCTCGTTGACCGCCCAACCCCGCTGCGGCTTCAGCCGGATACGGGCGCCGTTGGCGCCGCCCCGCTTGTCGGTGCCGCGGAAGCTGGCGGCTGCCGCCCACGCCGTCTTGACCAGCTGGTCCACCGACAGACCGGAGCTGAGTACGCGCGCCTTCAGCGCGGCCACGTCGGCGTCGTCGACCAGCGGATGATCCACCTGCGGAACCGGGTCCTGCCACAGCTGCGGCTGCCCGGGAATCCACGGGCCCAGGTAGCGGCTGACCGGACCCATGTCGCGGTGCAGCAACTTGAACCACGCCTTGGCGAAAGCCTCGGCCAGTTCCTCGGGATGGTCCAGCCAGCGGCGGGTGATCTTGCCGTAGATCGGGTCGACGCGCATCGTCACGTCGGTGACCAACATGGTCGGCTTCCGATTCGGACCGCCGAACGGATCCGGGATGACCGCGTCGCCGTCCTTGGCCTCGAACTGCCAGGCACCCGCCGGGCTCTTCGTCAGCTCCCACTCGTAGCCGTACAGCGTCTCGAGGAAGCCGTTGTCCCACTGTGTGGGGTTGGGCTTCCACACGACCTCCGGACCGCCGGTGATGGTGTCCTCGCCCTTGCCGGAACCGAACGAGCTCTTCCAGCCCAGACCCTGCGCCTCGATCGGGGCGCTCTCCGGATCGGGTCCCACCAGGTCGGGGTCGCCGGCACCGTGGGTCTTGCCGAAGCTGTGTCCGCCGACAATCAGCGCAGCGGTCTCCTCGTCGTTCATCGCCATCCGCCCGAACGTCTCGCGGATATCCTTGGCCGCGGCCAGCGGATCCGGCTTACCCTCGGGCCCTTCGGGATTGACGTAGATCAGCCCCATGGTGGTGGCGCCGAACGGATTGTCCAGTTCGCGGTCGCCTTCGTAGCGCTTGTCGGTGCCCAGCCAGGTGTCCTCGTAACCCCACAGGGTTTCCTCGGGCTCCCAGATGTCGTCGCGGCCGAAGGCGAATCCGAAGGTCTGGAATCCCATTGATTCGAGGGCGACGTTTCCGGCGAGCACCAGGAGGTCGGCCCAGGAGATCTTCTGCCCGTACTTCTGCTTGATCGGCCA
>JAGQTS010000101.1:0-1087 GCA_020438895.1 Mycobacterium sp. | reverse complement strand
GGCCAACTGTTGAGCGGGGCGAAGCGCTGCGCGCCCTGACCGCCACCGCCGCGGCCGTCGAAGATCCGGTAGGTGCCGGCCGAGTGCCAACTCATCCGGATGAACAGCCCGCCGTAGTGTCCGTAGTCCGCCGGCCACCAGTCCTGCGAGGTGGTCATCAACTCGGTGAGGTCTCGCTTGAGGGCATCGACGTCGAGTTTGGTGAACTCCTCGGCGTAGTCGAAGCCGCCACCCAACGGGTTGGACTTGTTGGAATGCGCATGCAGGACCGAGACGTCGACCTGATTCGGCCACCAGTCCTGGTTGGTCATCGGTCGGTGCGCCGTCGGCTCCGGGCCGGGGGCTGCCGGGTTTTCGCTCTCGCTCTTAGACACTTCGTCCTTCCTTGGTGATGGGTGAATTCCTGGTGGAGATGGTGGCGGCGGAGTCAGCCGAAACCGCGCCGGTGTCGGCGCAAGCAGGACACTGGCCCCAGTAGATGACCTCAGCTTCGTCGACGACGAATCCGTTGTCGTCGGCGGGGGTCAAACACGGCACGGTTCCGACAGCGCAGTCGACGTCGCTGATTGCGCCGCAGGTGCGGCACACGATGTGGTGGTGATTGTCCCCGACGCGCGATTCGTAGCGGGCCACCGATCCCGATGGTTGGATCCGGCGGATCAGCCCGGCGCCTGTGAGTGCGGCGAGCACGTCATAGACGGTTTGGCGGGAGACCTCCGGAAGCGCTGTTCGAACCGCGCCGAAGATGGCGTCGGTATCGGCGTGCGGATGGGCGCGAACCGCCGCCAATACCGCCAGTCGCGGCTGGGTGACCCTGAGGTCGGCGCTGCGCAACATCTCCATCGCGTCAGCGTCTCCCGGCACGCCACTATGCTTCCCTGTTTTCTTGACTCAGTCAAGACTACTCCTGGTGATTGAGTCGGTTAGGGTGTGACCTCGTGCCTTTCAACACGGTGGCTGTGGAACTGGTGCCGCCCAATGTGGACCGCGCCCCCGACGACCGTGTCGACGAGGCCCGGAAGGTGATGCGGCTGTCGGCCGAAGCGGGTGTGCGGATCGGCCACGTGATGATCCCGGGAATGATCGA
>JAGQTS010000100.1 GCA_020438895.1 Mycobacterium sp. | reverse complement strand
CGCCGACGCAGTTCCCGACATCTTGCTGACCGATACCAGCGATCGGATTCGGACGATCACGCTGAATCGGCCGGGCTCGCGCAACGCCCTGTCCTCGGCATTGCGCACCCGCTTCTTCGCTGCATTGCGGGATGCCGATTCCGACGACGAGATCGATGTCGTGATCGTGACCGGAGCGGATCCGGTGTTCTGCGCGGGACTGGACCTCAAGGAACTCGGAGGCACCACCGAACTCCCCGACATCTCCCCCAAGTGGCCGCCGATGACCAAGCCGGTGATCGCCGCCGTCAACGGCGCCGCAGTGACGGGTGGGTTGGAGTTGGCGCTGTACTGCGACATCCTGATCGCTTCGGAAAGGGCCCGGTTCGCCGACACCCACGCCCGGGTGGGGCTGCTGCCCACCTGGGGGCTCAGTGTCCGGCTGCCGCAGAAAGTCGGTGTCGGGATGGCCCGACGGATGAGCCTGACCGGGGATTACCTTTCCGCCTCCGACGCCCAACGCGTCGGCCTGGTCACCGAGGTGGTACCCCATGAACAGCTGATGACGGCCGCCAGGTCCGTCGCGGCCTCGATCGTCGACAACAATCAGAAGGCGGTGCGAGCGCTTCTGGCGTCCTACCACCGTATCGACGCCGACCACACCAGCTCAGGTCTATGGCTTGAGGCTGAGGCGGCCCGTGCGTGGATGCGCTCGGCGACCGGAGACGACATCGCCGCCAGCCGGGCGTCGGTAATCGAACGCGGCCGGTCGCAGGCCAACTGAGTCCCTCCCCAAACGTGGGGACGTGCCCGCCGGGTTTTCGCGTTACAGTCAGCTGTGGTTGGGCCGAGGGCAAAGCAGCTGTCTTTGAGTCAGGTCCTCTATGCCTGCATCGGTGTCATCGCGCTGGTCTTCATGGCCACGCTGGCGGCGTCTCTCTTGAGTCGAACTTCAGTCGAGCGCTCTGTCAGCACCCTGAAGGATCAGCTGATCGAGATCAAGACCACGAGCTCCAACCTCACTCGAGCGTACAACGATCAGGAAACGTTCCAGCGGGCATTTATGCTGACCGGTGACCCGCTCATGATCGGGCAGTACGAGGCCGCGGTTGTCACGTCCGCGCGACTGGAATCGGAACTGTATTCCGAGATCGCCTCCTCGCAGCACGCAGCTGAGCTCCTCCCCCTGCTTCAGGACGAGATCACCGCGGCCGCCGTCTGGAGGAATCGGGGTGCCGATCCCCAACTCGCTGCGCGACGGGCCGGACCGGTTCCGAGCGCCCTGCTCGAACAGATGGACACCGAATCGAAACGTCTCTTCGGCGAACTCCGACAGCGATATCGAACTCTCGCCTATCGGATCGACAGCCTCGTCACCGACCAACTGGAGAACATCCGCGGAGCACTGCGCACGGACGGCATCAGCCAGATGGTCGCCGCGGGTATCTTCCTCTTCAGCATCCTCGCCATTCTCTTCACGGTGCGTCGAATGCTCACCCGGCCGGCCAGTCGGCTGGCACGGGCTGTTCGTGCGGTGGCCGACGGCGACTACAACCAACGCCTCGACAGAACCGGTCCTCGAGAAATCGCAGAGATATCCGCGGCAGTGGAGGCGATGCGCGACAAACTCGAGCACCAGGCCCGTTTCGACCCCGTAACGGGGCTGCCCAACAACGCCGACACCATGGGCGCTCTGGAGTCAGCACTAGAAAGCCACAGCAGCCAAGGTGCACATCTGGGCGTCCTTTTTTGCGATGTCGATCACTTCAAACAGGTCAACGACACCTGGGGGCATGCGATTGGTGATGAAGTACTTGCGGCGATCGCCGCGCGGATAGGTGAGTGCGTAGGCCCCCTCGACGTCGTCGGCCGCATTGGTGGCGACGAGATGCTGATCGTGTTGCCGGGCAGGCAATGCGCCGCGGACGTCACCGCGGTTGCCGAACGTATCCGGCGTCGGGTTGCGGAACCGATGGTTCACGACGGTTTCACGGTCCACGCGACAGTGAGTATCGGCGTGACGGTGTCAGTACCCGGTGATTCCGCCGAATCCATCAAGGCTCGTGCCGATCGTGCGATGTACCAGGCCAAACAGGCAGGCCGCAATACTGTTGCCGAAATCGACTCGCCCAGCCGAGCCATCGAGGTCTAGGAGGTTCCCCAGAGCGAGGGCAGTCAGCCCACGGAGACCCGAGCAACACCGTCCATGCGCTCGCCGTCCGAGAGCCATCGGCGCCGGACCATGTGGATCAGCATCAACACCGAGGACACGGCTGCGAAGACACACCACAGCGACGCGAACGCGTTGGCATAGAAGACAGCCACCACGACCAGACCTATCAGGTTGAGCGCGCCGAACGCGACGATCGACCGGTAGCCGGAGGCCAGCGGA
Organism: Mycobacterium sp.; assembly: GCA_020438895.1. GTDB lineage: Bacteria > Actinomycetota > Actinomycetes > Mycobacteriales > Mycobacteriaceae > Mycobacterium. The sequence continues at coordinate 4,403 of JAGQTS010000100.1, read as the reverse complement.
GCACCGATCACCGCGATGATGTACAGCACCGCCCACAGCAACGGGTGCTGGACCACGTTCACATACTCAAGGCCGTAGGGATGCCGGACCACTTCCACCGGGTTGGCCAGCACCACCCACCCGAGATAGAGGGACACCACGACACCGAGTCCCAGGAAGGGCGCCACCCTGAGCCTGGCACCCCGCGGTTCGAGGAGCATGACGGCCAACGGAACCCAGGTGGGCAGCAGCGGCCAGGCAATGAACAGATACGCACGGATCGCCAGGTTCGCCACACCTGCCGACACATTGCCGTCCAGCCATTCCCATACGACGACCTCGAAGAATTGATGGGCGGCGAAAATCGCCGGCAGCACCGCAAACGGCACCTCACGTCGGTGTCGCACCTCCCGAAGGGTCAAGACTGCCACCGGGATCAGGGCGGTACCGACAACCAAATCTGCTGTCTTCGAGAAGCACACCCCGAGATCGTCGCACGAACCGGTCGGCTGGGCGGCAACCGCTCGCCGTACCCTACCCAGATCCCGGAACGGCCCAGCGCCCGGACACCGTCCGCCACACCCCGAAAATCAGCCGCAACCCGATGAAGCAACTCAGTCCGGCCCAGATCCCCGCCAATCCCCACCCGTTCGCCAGCGACAACCAGGTCAGCGGCAGAAAGCCGACCAGTGCGCTGACAACGGTCGCGGTGCGCATGAACGCGGCATCACCGGCTCCGATCAGGACGCCGTCGAGGGCGAACAACACGCCCGCGAAAGGCAGTTGCAGCACCAGGAACCACCACGGAATCCCGATCGCCGACAGCACGTCGCGGTCGGTGGTGAACAGCGACGGCAATACCGGAGCGCCCAACGCAAGGATGGCCGCCAGCGTCGCCGCGGCGACGGCGGAAAAGCCCACCACGCGCAGTGCCACCCGCCTGGCATCGGCGGCATCCCCGGCACCCAGCGCCGCCCCGACGAGCGACTGAGCCGCGATCGCCAGCGAATCGAGCACCAGCGCCAAGAAGCTCCACAACTGCAGCACCACCTGATGCGCCGCCAGCGCAGCCGCCCCGAATCGGGCCGCGACCGCCGCGGCGGACACGAAGCAGACCTGAAACGCGACGGTGCGAACCAGCAGGTCACGGCCCATCATGACCTGCGCGCGGAGCACCGCAGGATCCGGCCGCCAGGACACCCGCTCAGCGTGCAGCGCACGGCAGAACAGCAGTGCCGCACCCCACTGCCCTACCAGGTTGGCCACTGCCGATCCGGCCAGTCCCCACCGGGGCAGCCCCAGCCAGCCGAAGACGAGCGCAGGACAGAGCAGGGCCGACACCCCGAATCCGATGAGCACGTAGCGCAACGGCCGGACGGTGTCCTGGACGCCGCGCATCCAGCCGTTCCCGGCCATGGCCACCAGGATTGCCGGGGCGGCGACAATGGCGATCCGGAGCCAACTGAGCGCGGCGGTAGCCACCGCGGAATCGGCCCCGGCGATCATCCGCACCAGGGGAACCGCCCCCCACTGCACGCCGGCGACGACCAGCGCACCGAGAGCCAGCGCCAGCCAGGTGGCCTGGACGCCCTCGCGGACGGCAGCTACCCGGTCACCGGCGCCGTGAAATCGAGCCGAGCGGGCCGTTGTCCCGTAAGAGAGAAAGGTCATCTGCGAACTGAGCAGCGCAACCACGAGGCCGCCGATCGCCAGGCCTGCCAGGCTGATCGCTCCGAGGCGTCCGACGATCGCGATATCGAAGAGCAGGTAGAGCGGCTCAGCCGCGAGCACCCCGAGCGCAGGAAGAGCCAGAGCGATAATCCGCCGCCCGATCCCTCCCAAGATCAGCTCAAGGCGTCGACGAGGTCGCCTACCACCCGCTCGATCGGGCCGAAGGCCGAAAAGCCGGCGGCCAGGGTGTGCCCCCCACCGCCGAAGCTGGTCGCCACCCGGGCTACGTCCGAGACCCTCGACCGCATCGACACCGACCAGCACTGCGGGGAGACTTCTTTGAACACCGCGGCCACCTCCGCCTCCCGAGTGGTGCGAACGATGTCGACGATGCTTTCAACTTCCTCGGGACGGTGGGTACGCCAGTCGGCATGGTCGACTACCGCGTACACCAATCCGCCGCCCGCCGCCGCGTCCGGTAGCAGCTCGGCGCTGGCCAGCACCCGCGACAACAGGGGCAGCCAGCCGAACGGATGCGAATCGTGCAGCGTCCGGCTCAACGCTGCATTGTCCACACCGCACTCCACCAGGCGGGCCGCAAGCCGCAGTGCGCGGGGCGTAGCCCATCGGAATGAACCGGTGTCGATGGTCAGCCCGGCGTAGATCCACCGGGCCACATCGACGTCAATCTCCTGGCCCCAGGCGTCGAGGAGTTCCGCAACCAGAAGAGTAGTCGAATCCGCCTCTCCATCAACATAATTCGCGGTGCCGAAGAAAGTGTTCGAATTGTGGTGGTCGATGACGAGAACCTCGGCGTCGGTAAGCAGGTCGACCATGACACCCAGTCGGTCGGCACTGGGAACATCCACCACCACCACCAAGTCGGCATCATGGCGGACCGCTGCAGGGTCGACGAGCAACTCAGCTCCGGGCATCGACAGCAGCGATTCCGGGGGCGGATCCGGGAAGCTGACCTGAACCGCGGCCCCGGCTCGGGTCAAAGCCAAGCCGAGAGCGATACCGGCGCCGACGGCATCGGCATCGGGGTACACGTGACCGACCACCACCACGGTTTCGGCGGCATCGAGGAGTGTGACGGCCTCGATGGCGTCGACACGACTTGCCCGCTCAGCCGTCGCGTCGGGCACCGGAATCCCCGGAGTCGACAGAATCGCCGGGCTCACCCGTCTCGGCATCGTCAGGAATCCGGTAGGGCTGGGCATCCCCTGCAGGGGTGGCGTCGACCCGGATACGGGCCAGGTCGGCGTCGGCCGCTCTGGCCCGGGCCAGCAGTTCCTCCATCCGGTGCGCGGCGTCGGGCACGGTGTCACGGACGAAGGCCAGTGTCGGCGTGAAGCGAACCCCGGTTCCAGCGCCGACCTTCGTACGCAGCAGTCCCTTGGCTGACTCCAGCGCAGCCGCGGCGGCCGCGTAGTCCGGTTCCTCGTCGATCGACCGGCCCATCACCGTGTAGTACAGCGTCGCATCGTGCAGGTCCCCGGTGACCTTGGCATCGGTGATGGTGACCCCTGCCAGCCTGGGGTCCTTGATCTCGTATTCGATCGCCGAGGCGACGATGGTCGAGATTCGCTTGGCCAGCCGCTTGGCTCGCGCGGGGTCAGCCACGACGCACCTTCGGCTCGTGGGTGACCACTAGACCCTCTCCTTCTCCACCAGTTCGTAGGTCTCGATCACGTCGCCCTCCTTGATATCGGAGTAGGTCAGGGTCAGGCCACACTCGTAGCCTTCGCGAACCTCCGTGACGTCGTCCTTCTCCCGGCGCAGCGACGAGACCGTGATGTTCTCGGCCACCACCACGTTGTCACGCAGCAGCCTGGCCTTGGCATTGCGCCGCATGATGCCCGACTGCACCAGGCAGCCGGCGATATTGCCCACCTTGGAAGACCGGAACAACGCGCGAATCTCCGCCCTACCGAGTTCCTTCTCCTCGTAGATCGGCTTGAGCATGCCCTTGAGGGCTTTCTCGATCTCGTCGATCGCCTGGTAGATCACCGAGTAGTAGCGGATCTCCACGCCTTCGCGGTTGGCCAATTCGGTCGCCTTGCCCTCAGCGCGGACATTGAAGCCGATGATGACCGCATCGGAGGCCGACGCCAGGTTGACGTTGGTCTCGGTGATGCCACCGACGCCGCGGTCGATGACCCGCAGTTCCACCTCGTCATCGACCTGGATGCCCAGCAGCGCCTCCTCGAGTGCCTCGACCGTGCCGGAGTTGTCGCCCTTGAGGATGAGGTTGAGCTGACTGGTCTCCTTCAGCGCAGACTCAAGGTCCTCCAGGCTGATCCGCTTGCGGGCCCGGGCCGCCATCGCGTTGCGCTTGCGTGCGCTGCGCCGGTCGGCAATCTGGCGTGCGATGCGGTCCTCGTCGACAACCAGGAAATTGTCTCCGGCGCCGGGCACCGAGGTGAATCCGATCACCTGGACCGGACGCGACGGCAACGCCTCCTCGACGTCCTCACCATGCTCGTCGACCATCCGGCGGACACGGCCGTAGGCGTCACCGGCAACCACCGAGTCGCCGACCCGCAGTGTGCCGCGCTGAATGAGCACAGTGGCCACCGGACCGCGGCCGCGGTCCAGGTGGGCCTCGATCGCCACGCCCTGAGCTTCCATGTCGGGGTTGGCGCGCAGGTCCAGAGCGGCGTCGGCGGTCAGCAGCACCGCCTCCTCCAACGCCTGGATGTTGGTGCCGTTCTTGGCCGAGATATCGACGAACATGGTGTCGCCGCCGA
>JAGQTS010000099.1 GCA_020438895.1 Mycobacterium sp. | reverse complement strand
GAACGCGATCTGCACCGGCATGCTCTCCAGCAGGAACCGTGCGGCGTCCCCCACCAGCGACTCCGGTAGTGGATGTTGCTCGTAGTCCTCGCTGTCCATGAACACGAAGTCCGAGCCGTCCCGGTAGAGGTAGGTGGCGTCCCGACGGTCCACCGTCGCGGTCTCCACCTTCACCCCGGCGTTGTAGGTCTTGTCCACCACCTTCCCGGACAGCACGTTCTTGAGCTTGGTGCGCACGAAGGCCGGCCCCTTGCCGGGCTTGACATGCTGAAACTCGGTGATAGTCCACAGCTGCCCGTCGATGTTGAGCACAAGGCCGTTCTTGAAGTCGGCAGTGGTAGCCACAGTCGGTCGTTCTCCTTCAGCGTCAGAGGATGGCCAGTTCCTTGGGGAACCGGGTCAGCAACTCGGGGGTCCGTTCGCCGACGACCAGGGTGTCCTCGATCCGCACACCGCCGCGATCCGGCAGGTACACGCCGGGTTCGACGGTCACCACGGAGCCAGCACGCAGTGTACCGGCGGACGCCGAGCTGATTCCGGGCGCTTCGTGGATCTGCAGGCCCACACCGTGACCCAACCCATGACCGAACCGGTGGGCATAACCGGCAGCGGCGATGACCCCCCGCGCCGCGGCGTCCACCTCGCACAGACTCGCGCCGGACCGCAACGCCTCCGTACCCGCCTGCTGCGCGTGTGCCACCAGCAGGTATATCTCCCGCTGCCAGGAAGCCGCAGCACCGAGGACGAAGGTCCGAGTCATGTCGGAGTGGTAGCCGGCCACTAGCGCCCCGAAGTCGATCTTGACGAAATCACCGTGCTCCAGGATCGCGTCAGTGGGCCGGTGGTGGGGTACCGCGGAGTTCGCCCCGGCGGCCACGATGGTCTCGAACGACGGCCCGTCGGCGCCGTGGTCGAGCATCAGCGCCTCGAGTTCGCGCGCGACAGCACGTTCGGTGCGACCGGGTCGCAGCCCACCGTCGGCGATCAGGGCGCTCAGCGCGGTATCGGCCGCGTCGCAGGCGCGCCGCAGCAGCATCACTTCGCCGTCGTCCTTGACCTCCCGAAGCGCCTCCACTTCCCCGGCCGTCCGTACCAATTCGGCCCCGGCGGTGTCGGCGGCCAACGCTGTCAGGACGTCGAAATCGGCGACCGTGACGACGTGGCTCTCGAAACCGATGCGGCGCACACCGCAGTCCAGCGCCATCCCCACCAGCCGGCGCCCGCATGACCGGTCGATGACCAGATCGACATCCGGCGCTTGGCGGGCGGCCTGGGTAACGTAGCGGGAGTCGGTCGCTAGCACTGGCGGCGTGTCGTCGGCGAAGACCACAAGGGCCGCATTCGAGCCGGTGAAGCCCGTGAGATAACGAACATTGACCAGGTCGGTGACCACCATGGCCTCCGTCCCCGCTGCGGCCAGGCGCTCCGCGAGGTCGCTTCGGCGGTGGGAATGCGTCACGGCTGGTGACGGTACTCGCTAGGCTGATGCGTTATGACTACGTGGTTGTCGCGCGGACTGGTGTTCGCCGCCGGGATGGTGTTGCTCCGGCTGGTGCAGGGCACGCTCATCAACACCTACCCGACCAGCGCGGGAACGATCAGCGTGCTGCTGCTGACGATCTTCGGGATCGGCGCCCTGGTCTGGGGTTTCCTCGACGGCGTGTCTGACGCGCGGGCCAACCCCGACCCCGACCGCCGGCGGGATCTGGCGATGCGGTGGTTGCTCGCGGGCCTGGCCGGCGGCGTCATCAGCGGTGCGGTGGTCTGGCTGATCTCGCTGGTCTACCACACCATCTACGCCGACGGTCTGGGCCCGGAGGTGACGGCATTTGCGGCGTTCACCGCACTGACCGTATTCCTGCCGGCGATGCTGGCGGTCTCCATCGGACGCTGGTGGGTCGATCGCGGCCGCACCGACTCCTCGAGGCGGCGCGGCGAGGACGGCTCCGAGGCCGACGTCTTCGATGTCGTGCGGGACGACGACCGGACCGGCCCGATCCCGCCCATCCCGGCCGCCGTCGCCGCCGGGGCGGACTACGCAGAGGAATACCCCTCGCAGGTCGCCCTCGCCGAACGTGAGGAACGGGAGGCGCAGACCGAGGAGATCAGCGCCCAGATCCACGACGAGGCCGACCGGATCGATACCGAGATCGACCGCATCGAGGGTGACCGCGACCCGAAGTCCTGATCTGATCGCCGCGCCGAAGCCGCCCCACGAGGACTTCAGCGCGGCGCTGTGGGCCCGGCGAGATAGCGCAACGCGAGCAGATAGCCCTGCACACCCAACCCGACGATGACGCCGGTGGCCACCGCGCTGAGGTACGAGTGGTGGCGGAAGCTTTCCCGGGTATGCACATTCGAGATGTGCACCTCGATCAGCGGTGCCCGAAGTTCCGCGCAGGCGTCGCGCAGCGCGACCGAGGTGTGGGTGAAGGCCCCGGCGTTGAGGATCACCGGTGTGTTCTCATCGGTGGCGGCGTGCACCCAGTCCAGAAGCTGGGCCTCGCTATCGCTTTGCCGGACCACCGCCGTCAAGCCCAGTGCTGTGGCCTCGGCCTCGATCATCGCCACCAGTTCCTGGTAGGTGGTCGATCCGTAGACCTCGGGTTCGCGCCGGCCCAGCCGGTTGAGATTGGGTCCGTTGAGGACGAGCACCGTCGTCATTGAGCCCCGCCGTTCAGCGATTCGGCAGCCCCGTCGGGAAATCTGGCAATCTCAGCGTAGGCGGCGGCCAGCAGGGCCGGGTCCGGCCCTTCCAGCCGGCCGGGTTTGGCCAGCCCGTCGAGGACCACGAAGCGCAGCACCCCCGATCGGGTCTTCTTGTCACCGGCCATGTACTCCAACAGTTCGGGCAGGGCATCGGCGTCATAGCTGACCGGCAGGCCCAGGGCGGTCAGTACCTCCCGGTGCCGTCGAACGGTGTCCTCATCGAGTCGGCCGGCGAGCCGACCCAACTCCGCGGCGAAGACCAGTCCGACGGACACCGCCGCCCCATGCCGCCAGCGATAGCGTTCCCGCCGCTCGATGGCGTGGGCCAGGGTGTGCCCGTAGTTGAGAATCTCCCTCAGCGCCGACTCCTTCTCGTCGGCAGCCACCACGTCGGCCTTGACCGCGATCGCCCGGCGGATCAGTTCCGGCAGGACTGCACCGCAGGGGTCGACGGCGGCCTGCGGATCGGCTTCGATCAGCTCGAGGATCACCGGGTCGGCGATGAAACCGGCCTTGACGATCTCCGCCATCCCGGCCACGAGTTCGTTGCCGGGGAGCGTGCGGAGCATCTCCAGATCGACCAGCACAGCGGCGGGTTGATGGAAGGATCCGACGAGGTTCTTGCCCGCCTCGGTGTTGATGCCGGTCTTGCCGCCGACTGCGGCGTCCACCATGGCCAGCAGCGTGGTCGGTACGTGCACGATGTCCACACCGCGAAGCCAGGTCGCGGCCGCGAACCCGGCGACATCGGTGGCCGCTCCCCCGCCCAGGCTGATGACGGCGTCTTTTCGGCCCAACCCGATCCGGCCCAGGACCTCCCAGATGAACCCGAGCACCGGCAGGTCCTTGCCCGCTTCGGCATCCGGGAGTTCAATCCGATGAGCGTCAACTCCGTTGTCCGACAGTCGTTTCCGGATCAGCTCAGCGGTACTGGCCAAAGGCGGCTGATACAGGATGGCGGCCTTGTGCCGGGGCCCGAGCACCGCGGAAATGTCGTCGAGTAGGCCGTGGCCCACGATCACCGGGTACGGCGGCTGCACCGCGACCTCGATGGTGACCGGCGCCGTCGCAGGACCAGCTGCCGGGTTCATCGGCCGGATCCGGTCCGGCGAGAGGCCAACGTCGCCGGTGTGACCCGAGGAGCCGGCGCGCCCGGCGGGGGTGCACTCGGGGCGGGCGGCGCGGGTGGTTGTTCGACACCGCCACGGCGCCACGACGTGCGACCGCGCGGCGACGACGGCGTGGACCGGTCAGCGCTCTGCGGTTGGGGATTGTCCAACCGGGCGGCGAGATAGCGCACGACGGCGCCGGGATTACGGCGGCTGGTGTTGACCCGGATGGTGGCCACCTTTCGGTACAGCGGGGCCCGCGCGGTGATCAGCCGGCGGTACTTCTCAGCACGGTCGGGTCCGGCCAGCAGCGGCCGAGCGGCGCTTCTGCCGGTGCGGCGGATCCCCTCCTCTGCCGTGATTTCCAGATAGACCACGGTGTGCCCGGCCAGCGCTTCGCGTACGCCCTCGGTGGTCACCGCCCCGCCGCCGAGGGAGAGAATGCCGTCATGATCGGCCAGCGCATCGCGAATCACCCTTTCTTCGATGCGGCGGAAACCGGGTTCGCCATCCTCGGCGAAGATGTCGGCGATAGTACGGCCGGTCTGCTTCTCGATGGCCGCATCGGTGTCGAGCATGCTCAGACCCATGGCCTTGGCCAACCGCCGCCCGATGGTCGATTTTCCCGAGCCCGGCAACCCGACGAGTACGGCTTTCGGCGCCATCGCCACTATCCCGACAGCACCGGGGCGGCACCGACGTCACCGTCGGACTCCGCTGTCCTGGCCAGCGCCTGCAGGTAGCCCTCGATATTGCGGCGGGTCTCGACGAGCGAGTCACCACCGAACTTCCGCAGCGCGGCACGGGCCAGGACCAGGGCCACCATGGTCTCGACCACCACTGCTGCAGCGGGGACCGCGCAGACATCGGAGCGCTGATGGATGGCGACGGCCTCCGCACCGGTCGCCAAGTCGACGGTTGCCAGCGCGCGAGGCACCGTCGAGATCGGCTTCATCGCAGCCCGGACGCGCAGGGACTGTCCGTTCGTCATGCCGCCTTCGAGCCCGCCGGCCCGGTTGGTGGACCGCACCACCCCATCGGGACCCGGGAACATCTCATCATGGGCCTGACTGCCGCGACGCCGGGCGGTCTGGAAACCGTCGCCGATCTCGACTCCCTTGATGGCCTGAATGCCCATCACGGCGGCGGCGAGTTGCCCGTCCAGTCGATCCTCACCGCTGGTGAACGAGCCCAATCCGATCGGAAGTCCGTGCGCCACCACCTCGACCACGCCGCCGAGGGTGTCGCCGTCCTTCTTGGCCGCCTCGATCTCGGCGATCATGGATTGCTCGGCCGCCGGGTCGAAGGCACGCACGGGGCTTTCGTCGATCCGGTCGATATCGGCCGCGGCGGGCGGTGGGCCGTCGTACGGGGTGGAGAGACCGATGGACAGGACGTGGGATACCACCTCGACGCCGAGTGCCTGAGACAGGAAGGCGCGGGCGACCGTGCCGACAGCGACACGGGCGGCCGTCTCCCGCGCGCTGGCCCGCTCCAGCACGGGGCGGGCATCGTCGAATCCGTACTTGAGCATGCCCGCATAGTCGGCATGGCCAGGGCGGGGACGGGTCAGCGGCGCATTGCGCGCCACGTCCAGTTCGGCCGGGTCGACCGGGTCGGCGGCCATCACCGTCTCCCATTTGGGCCACTCGGTGTTGCCGATCTCGATGGCGATGGGACCGCCCATGGTGCTGCCGTGCCGTACTCCGGCCAGGATCCGCACCTGATCCTGCTCGAACTTCATCCGGGCACCGCGGCCGTAGCCGAGTCGGCGCCGCGCCAGCTGAGCGCCGATGTCGGCTGAGGTGACGTGCACACCGGCAACCATTCCCTCGATCACGGCGACCAGTGCGGGGCCGTGGGATTCACCGGCGGTGGTCCATCGCAACACCCGATCATCTTCCCACGTCGTCTCCGGTCGGGGTGTCGGGCCCAACCGGCCCGCTCGATCGCCGGCAGTGACCGTCAGAACACCGCCAGGGCGGCCGCGCCCACACTGGCCGTCAGCATGGAGGGCCCGTGCGGTATCGGCCCGCGATACCCGCGGGCGGCAGCGACGAGTCCGAGCACGGCCGTGGCCATGGGTGCGGCCACCGCTGCCATGGCCCATATGCCGGCACCGAGGGCCCCCGTCAGCGCTCCCACCCCGAGGGCGAGCTTGACATCGCCGGCGCCCAGTCCGGCCGGTGCGACCAGATGAACCAGTAGATACAGCAACCCCAGCGCCAGCGCCCCGAGCATCGCGGAGAGCCCTCGACCGCAACACACAGCAATTATCACGATCGCCAGGGCACCGCCCACAGTCAGCCGATTGGGCAGCCGCAGTTCACGAATATCGTTGACCGACAATGCCGCAGCCCATCCGATGACAGCCACGCAACCAGCCCAGGCCAGCACACCCATGAAGCCGAGGTTAGGTCAGAGCAGCGGCCATCTCGCTACGCGGAGCAGGCCGGCCTGTGAATTGTTCAACCTGGCTGAACGCCTGGTGCAACAACATCTGCAGTCCGCTGATCGCCTCGCCCCCGGCTGCGGTCACCGCCTGAGCCAGGGGTGTGGGCCAGGGCTCGTAGATGGCGTCCAGCAGTACCGGCGCCGAAGCGAAGACATCGGAGTAACGCTCGGCTGCCTCGGGCGGGATGGTGCTGATCAGGACATCCGCGGCAGCGGCGGTCGCCGCGAGGTCCGGGGCGCCGAACTCCCGCACGATGGTGGACACCCCGAGATATGCGCCCAGGTCGACCAACCGGGAGGCTTTGACCGGGTTCCTCGCGACAACCGTCAGCTCCGACATGCCGAGACCGGCCAAGGCGACGACCGCCGCCGGCGCGGTACCCCCGGCACCCACGACGACGGCCCGGCTGACCGTCCGGGACCCCAACGCTCCGGCCACACCGTCGACGTCGGTGTTGTCGGCCCGCCAACCGCTGTCGGCGCGTACCAGGGTGTTCGCCGATCCGACCAGTTCGGCGCGGGGAGTCCGCTGGTCGGCGAACCTCAGCGCGGCGAACTTGCCCGGCATCGTGACCGACACCCCTACCCACTCCGGCCCGAACCCGCCCACCAGCGAAGGCAACTCCTCGGCTGTGCACTCGATGCGACCGTAGGTCCAGTCATTGAGCCCGAGTGCGCGATAGGCAGCCAGATGCAACTGCGGTGAGCGGGAGTGGGCGATCGGAGATCCCAGGACAGCAGCTTTACGGGCTGACATGACTAACTCGCGGGGTTGCTGACCGACTCGGTGCTCATCGTTGCGAATCGAGGATACCGCTGTTCTGCGCCTTCTCGATGTTGGCCAGATGCTCCCGGTAGTCATCGGTGAACACGGTGGTGCCGTCCATGTCGATGGTCACGAAGTACAGCCAGTCCCCCTGCTCCGGCCGTTCGGCGGCGGCCAGCGCCTCATCGCCGGGCGAACAGATCGGAGTGGCCGGCAGCCCGGCTTTGGCGTAGGTGTTCCACGGCGTCTCGGCGTGCCGGTCGGCATCGGTGGTGGCCACTTCCTGACGCGCCAGCGGATAGTTCACCGTGGAGTCGAACTCAAGCCGGTCGTAATCACTGTCGAGCCGGTTGTAGATCACCCGCGCCACCTTGGCGAAGTCGACCGGCTGGGCTTCCTTCTGCACCAACGAGGCGACGATGAGGACTTGGTAGGGCGACAGATTCAGCGCTCGGGCGGTTTCGAGCAGTCCGCCCTTGAGATAGCGGTCGTTACTTTCGGCGATCAGCGTGGCCAGCACCTGTTGGGGTGAGGCCAAGGGATCGACGTTCCAGGTACCAGGAGCGATCAGGCCTTCCAGCCGGCGATGGCTGTTGCCCACCGCGCTGGCCCCCGCGATCGCCCAGTCCGGAACACCCAGCGCCGGTAGCGGGCCGTTTCCCGCGGCGGCCTTGAGATCGTGCGCGGACAGACACGTCCGCTCGCCGTTGAGGTCCACGCAGCTGGCATCGGCGATCAGTGTGAAGATCCCGGCGGTGACCTTCCCGCTGCCGACCGCCTCGATGTCATCGAGTTGGCGCCCCTCGGGTATCACCAACTTGCCCACCCGGTTCGTCGGTTCGGTCAGATCGGCTAAGGCCGAGGCGGAGGAAATCTCGGTACGCAGCTGATAAAAACCCGGCTGGATGGCGGCGAACTGGGCATTGTCCTTCGCTGCGGACAGGAAGTTGTCGACGTTGGCGATGACGCCGCTGTCCTTGAGGGTCTGCGCGATCACCGACCCGGAGTCACCGGCGTGCACCTGCACGATGATGTCCTCCTTGCCCTCACCGGTGAAGTCGGTGGCCGGCCGGATCAGCTTGAGCAGCGACGCACCCAGCAGCAGGGCGGCCAGCACGACGGCTGCGCGGAGCGGACGGGCC
>JAGQTS010000098.1 GCA_020438895.1 Mycobacterium sp. | reverse complement strand
GACAACGTCGACGTCGACGCCGCCACCGCCGCCGGTGTGCTGGTGGTCAACGCGCCCACCTCCAACATTCACAGTGCCGCCGAGCACGCGCTGGCGCTGTTGCTCTCGGCCGCTCGGCAGATTCCGGCCGCCGACGCGACGCTGCGCCAGCACACCTGGAAGCGATCGTCGTTCAACGGAACCGAGCTGTATGGCAAGACGGTCGGCGTCGTCGGTCTGGGGCGAATCGGTCAGTTGGTCGCGCAGCGCCTGGCGGCGTTCGGGACTCACGTGGTGGCCTATGACCCCTACGTCCCGGCTGGACGCGCCACTCAGCTCGGCATCGAACTGCTACCACTCGAGGATGTGCTGGCCCGCGCCGACTTCATCTCGGTACACCTGCCCAAGACCAAGGAGACCGCCGGCCTGCTGGGCAAGGATGCGCTGGCGCGCACCAAGCCGGGCGTGATCATCGTCAATGCCGCCCGAGGCGGGCTGATCGACGAGCAGGCGCTGGCCGATGCGATCCGCGCAGGTCACGTCCGGGCCGCGGGCCTGGATGTGTTCGCGACCGAACCGTGCACCGACAGCCCACTGTTCGACCTGCCCGAGGTGGTCGTCACCCCGCACCTGGGAGCGTCAACATCGGAGGCGCAGGACCGGGCAGGTACCGACGTCGCAGCGAGTGTCAAGCTCGCGCTGGCCGGGGAGTTCGTTCCCGATGCGGTCAACGTCGGCGCCGGTGCGGTCAGCGAGGAGGTGTCTCCGTGGCTGGACCTGGTGCGCAAGCTGGGTGTGCTCACCGGAGTGCTGGCCATCGAGCCGCCAGAGAGTCTGACCGTCAAGGTGTCCGGTGAGTTGGCGGCAGAAGACGTCGGGGTGCTCAAACTGTCGGCGCTCAGGGGGCTGTTCTCCACGATGACCGACCAGCAGGTCACATTCGTCAACGCCCCGGCGTTGGCCGCGGATCGCGGTCTGGACACCGAACTGAGCACCGTCTCGGAGAGCCCGAATCACCGCAGCCTGGTCGATGTGCGGGTGGTCTCGCCGGACGGCTCGGCGGTCAACGTCTCAGGCACCTTGTCCGGGCCGCAGCAGGTGCAGAAGATCGTCGCGATCAACGGCCGCAGCTTCGACCTGCGTGCAGAAGGAGTGAATCTGATCCTGCACTACGGCGACAAGCCCGGTGCGTTGGGCAAGATCGGCACCCTGCTCGGCGAGGCCGGTGTGAACATCGAGGCCGCCCAGCTGAGCCAGGACACCACCGGCGGTGGTGCGACGGTGATGTTGCGACTCGATCGGGACGTGCCGGCCGATGTGCGGGCCGCGATCGGCGACGCCGTCGAAGCCTCGATGGTCGAATCGGTGGACCTGACGTGACGGCGCGAAGCGACGTGGGGGAGAAGCGCCCATGCGGCTAGCGGTGATTCCCGGCGACGGTATCGGTCCTGAAGTCATCGGCGAGGCTGTGCAGGTGCTTGACGCGGTGCTGCCCGGGGTGCAGCGGACCGAGTATGACCTCGGCGCGCGGCGCTATCGCGCGACCGGAGAAGTTCTGCCGGCCAACGTGATCGACGAACTACGCGGCTACGACGCGATCCTGCTCGGTGCGATCGGTGATCCGTCGGTGCCCAGTGGGCTGCTTGAGCGCGGCCTGCTTCTCAAGATCCGCTTCGAACTGGACCACCACGTCAATCTGCGGCCGAGTCGGCTCTACGACGGGGTGAGCAGCCCCCTGGCGGGGGACCCGCAGATCGACTTCGTCGTCGTGCGCGAGGGCACCGAGGGGCCCTACACCGGTAATGGCGGCGCAATCCGGGTCGGCACCGCCCATGAGGTGGCTACCGAGGTCAGTCTGAACACCGCCTTCGGGATCACCCGGGTGGTCCAGTATGCGTTCGAGAAGGCCCGTGCTCGTCGAAAGCACCTCACCTTGGTGCACAAGACCAATGTGCTGACCTTCGCGGGCGGCATGTGGTCGCGGATCGTGGCGGAGGTGGGGGCGGAATACCCCGATGTCAAGGTGGCGTATCAACACATTGATGCAGCCACGATCCACGTGGTCACCGACCCCGGCCGCTTCGACGTCATCGTCACCGNNACAACCTGTTCGGCGACATCATCACTGATCTGGCCGCCGCGGTGAGCGGCGGGATCGGCTTGGCCGCCAGCGGAAATATCGACGCCACCGGGACCAACCCGTCGATGTTCGAACCGGTCCACGGCAGCGCCCCGGACATCGCGGGCAAAGGTATCGCCGACCCCACCGCGGCAGTGATGAGCGTCGCCCTGCTGCTGTCGCATCTCGGGCAGGGCGATGCGGCCGCGCGGGTCGATGCCGCGGTTGCCGGTCATCTGATCAGTCGAGGCGACCAACAGCTGTCCACAGCGCAGGTGGGCGAGCGAATCCGGGCTCGGCTCTAGGAGGTTGTGGGTTCCGGGTCGGCGGGCACCAACGGTATCGCCAGCACCGGAAACAACGCGCATATCGCGAACGCCGCCGGGAAACCGGCCGCGCTGATCAGTGCGCCGAACACCGGCGGTGTCAACCCGGCGGTCAGCAGCTGGCTGGTGTTCTGCACGCCCAGCGCGCGACCACTCCAGAACGGACCGGCGATCTCGGCGATCGCGGTGAATGCCAAACCGTTGTCGCTCACGGTCACCATGGACGCCACCACCATCGCGACGACACTCCAACCCCAGTCCGCCGCATCGGCCAACGCGAGGGCCAGCATCGCCGCTCCTGCCGCGGCGGCGATCACCCGGATGGGTTTCAGCCGCGACCCGACCCGGTCGGACCACAGCCCGGCGCAGACTCGCCCCAGAGCACCGAGTATCTGGGCGACGGTGACCAGTACACCTGCCGAGCCCGCCGACCAGCCGTTGTCGGTCATCAACCAGACCAGCGTGAACGTCCAGACCACACATTGCGGAATGACCAGCAGCACGGACACCAGGTGAATTCGGGCCAGCGTCGAGGAGTTCCGGTAGGGGTTGGTCAAATGCGCTGGCGGTGCCTCCGCGCGTGATACGCGCGGAGGGTCCTGTACGCCGAGCGCGCACACCACAGCGGCAGCGGCGCAAACCGAAGCCGGAAACAGTAGTGCCACGTCGGCGCCATGGCCTTCGGCGAGCCGGGGAATCACCAATGCCCCCAGGCCGACTCCCAGCGGTTGGGCTGTCTGGCGGATTCCCATCGCCAGACCCCGCTGGGCGGGTGCGAACCAACCGACGACGAGACGTCCGCTGGCCGAATTGCTGCCCGCGGCGGCCATGCCGCCGAGAAACAGGAATACCGACACCATCACCAGGGAGTAGCTGAGAGCGGCCGCCAGTGCCGCGGCGGCGGTCAGTGCCGAGCCCACGCTCAGCACTAGTCGCTCTCCCAGACGGTCCACCAGGTAACCCCAGGCGATCAGGGTCATAACCATGCCAAATGCCGGCATCGCCGAGATCAGCCCGGCGCGGGCGAGGTCCAGCCCACGCTCGGTGTGCAGGGTTGGGATGAGGAATGCAACGCCATTGATGAAGACGTTGGCGCACAGCGTCGCGCCCAGCCCGAGTGCCAGCATCGACCATCGTCGGAGGGGAGTGGCGGCCTGGGTATGCACCAGCCCATGATCCACCGTGGCGTTCCTCCTCAGGGTCGTTCCTCCCCTGCATCGTCACGCCACGGTGGTCGGTGGTGGCGTTCCTCCTCAGGGTCGTTCCTCCCCTGCATCGTCACGCCACTAGGCTGTCTCGAATGCGCTTGGGCCGTGTCGCCAGCCCCGACGGGGTGGGGTTCGTCAGCGTCGAAGGGGACCACGACGATCTGGTCGCCCGGGAGATAGCTGAGCACCCGTTCGGGACGCCGACGTTCACCGGGCGGTCCTGGCCGTTGGCCGACGTCCGACTGCTGGCCCCGATCCTGGCCACCAAGGTGGTCTGCATGGGCAAGAACTACGCCGCGCACATCGAGGAGATGGACGGTACCACCGGCCCGACTCCGGACGATCCGGTGATCTTCCTCAAGCCGAACACGGCCATCATCGGGCCGAATGCCGCGATTCAACTGCCGGCCGATGCCTCCCCGGTGCACCACGAGGGTGAACTGGCGGTGGTGATCGGTCGGCCCTGCAAGGATGTGCCGGCGGCCAGGGCTGCCGACGTCATCCTGGGCTACACGATCGCCAACGACGTTTCGGCCCGGGATCAACAGCAGGCAGACGGCCAGTGGACGCGAGCCAAGGGACACGACACCTTCTGCCCGGTCGGCCCGTGGATCGTCACCGGACTCGACCCGTCCGATCTGGAAATCCGCACCGAGGTCAACGGCCTGCTACGCCAACGGAGTCGCACCTCACTGATGCTGCACGACGTCGGGGCCGTCATCGAGTGGATCTCGGGGGTGATGACCCTCCTGCCCGGAGACCTCATCCTCACCGGAACGCCAGAGGGTGTAGGTCCCCTCGAAGCCGGTGACAGCGTCAGCGTCACGATCGAGGGCATCGGAACCCTGACCAACCCCGTCGTCCGGAAGGCGAAGTAATGACGTTGCCCGTGCGGGTGCGGTTCTGCCCGTCGCCGACCGGAACGCCGCATGTCGGCCTGGTCAGAACGGCGCTGTTCAACTGGGCCTACGCCCGCCACACCGGCGGGACGTTCGTGTTCCGTATCGAGGACACCGATGCCGCCCGGGATTCCGAGGAGAGCTATGCGGCCATCCTCGAAGCGCTGCGCTGGCTCGGGCTGGATTGGGACGAGGGTCCCGAGATCGGTGGACCCGATGAGCCATACCGCCAGTCGCAACGGGGCGGGTACTACCGCGACGTCATCACGCGGCTGCTCGACGCCGGGGAGGCCTACAACGCCTACTCCACACCTGAGGAAGTCGAAGCCCGCCACCTCGCCGCAGGGCGAAACCCAAAGCTCGGCTACGACAACTTTGACCGCGACCTCACCGACGACCAGCGTGCCGCCTACGAGGCCGAGGGCCGAAAGCCGGTACTGCGGTTACGGATGCCCGACGAGGACATCACCTTCCACGATCTCGTGCGCGGGCAAACCACCTTCGCCGCGGGTACCGTGCCGGACTTCGCTCTGACTCGGGCTACCGGAGATCCGCTCTACACCTTGGTGAATCCGGTCGATGACGCGTTGATGAAGATCACGCATGTGCTGCGTGGGGAGGACCTGTTGCCCTCGACGCCGCGACAAATCGCCCTGCACCGGGCGCTGATCCGCATTGGGGTAGGCGAAGACGTACCGCACTATGCGCACCTGCCGACGGTGCTGGGGGAGGGCACCAAGAAGCTGTCCAAGCGTGACCCGCAGTCGAATCTCTTCCTGCATCGAGACCGCGGATTCCTGCCGGAGGGTCTGCTCAATTACCTTGCCCTGCTGGGCTGGTCGATTGCCGATGACCGGGATGTGTTCTCGCTGCAGGAAATGGTCAGCGTCTTCGACGTCGTCGACGTCAACACCAGCCCGGCACGTTTCGACCAGAAGAAGGCCGACGCGATCAACGCCGAGCACATCCGACTGCTCGATGTCGCCGAGTTCACTCGTCGGCTCGCCGACTACTTCGCTGTGCACGGTCACCTCACCGGTCTGGACATGGCCGGCTTCGCGGCTGCGGCCGCGTTGGTCCAGACCCGTATCGTCGTGCTGTCAGAGGCGTGGCAGCTGCTGAAATTCTTCAACGACGACGCTTACCGCATCGACGAGAAGGCTGGCGCGAAGGAGTTGGGTCCCGAGGCCGGCCAGGTCCTCAGTGCCGCACTCGACGCCCTCGACCCGGTGACGCAATGGACGGCTGCCGAGATCGAGGCGGCGCTCAAGGGCGCCCTGATCGACGGGCTTGGACTCAAGCCGCGCAAGGCATTCGGGCCGATCCGGGTCGCCGTCACCGGAGCCACCGTCAGCCCCCCGTTGTATGAGTCGATGGAACTTCTGGGTCGTCACCGCAGCCTGGCTCGCCTGCGGGAGGCCCGCGACGGGGTGGAGCGGAATCTTTGGTAGTCTGCTCGTCGGCCCCCGATGGTTGGTTCTGACCAGCCGTTATGGGTACCCGATGGGGTATGGTGTAATTGGCAACACAGCTGATTCTGGTTCAGCCATTCTAGGTTCGAGTCCTGGTACCCCAGCGATGCCGACCGCCCGGCCAGGGCTGTCAACGCGATTATGTCGCGTACCGGCCGTTCGGTTATGCTGACCATCGTTCTAGCCCCCGTCGTCTAGCGG
>JAGQTS010000097.1 GCA_020438895.1 Mycobacterium sp. | reverse complement strand
TCGGCCTGCACCAGCGCGACAACCGACGCCTCATCGAAACCCTCACCCGGCTCAGGGATTTGGGAAACACCCTGATCGTCGTCGAGCACGACGAGGACACCATCGCCCACGCCGACTGGATCGTCGATATCGGTCCGGCAGCCGGCGAACACGGCGGCCGGGTGGTCCACAGCGGGCCGTACAAGGAACTGTTGGCCAACCCCAACTCGATCACCGGGGCCTACCTTTCGGGCCGCCAGCGCATCGATCTGCCCGCCACCCGCCGGCCGGTGGACCGCAAGCGGCAGTTGACCGTCATCGGCGCGCGCGAGCACAACCTGCGCGGCATCGACGTCGCCTTCCCACTCGGTGTGCTGACCTCGGTCACCGGGGTATCCGGGTCGGGCAAGTCCACGTTGGTCAACGACATCCTGGCCTCGGTGCTGGCCAACAAGCTCAACGGCGCCCGTATGGTGCCGGGTCGACACACCCGGGTCAACGGCCTGGACCACGTCGACAAACTGGTCCGGGTCGACCAGTCACCGATCGGCCGGACCCCGCGGTCCAATCCGGCCACCTATACCGGGGTGTTCGACAAGATCCGCGGACTGTTCGCGGCGACAACCGAGGCGAAAGTCCGTGGCTATCAGCCGGGCCGGTTCTCATTCAACGTCAAAGGTGGGCGCTGCGAGGCCTGCTCGGGTGACGGCACGATCAAGATCGAGATGAACTTCCTCCCCGACGTCTACGTGCCCTGCGAGGTCTGCCAGGGAGCCCGCTACAACCGCGAAACCCTCGAGGTGCACTACAAGGGCAAGACCATCTCTGAGGTTCTCGACATGTCCATCGAGGATGCCGCGGGGTTCTTCGAACCGATCAGCAGCATTCATCGCTACCTGAAGACCCTGGTGGACGTCGGACTGGGATATGTGCGACTGGGCCAGCCCGCACCCACATTGTCCGGCGGGGAGGCACAGCGGGTGAAGTTGGCGGCCGAACTACAGAAGCGTTCTACCGGGCGCACCGTGTACATCCTCGACGAGCCCACCACAGGCCTGCATTTCGAGGACATCCGCAAGCTCCTCAAGGTCATCAACGGCCTCGTCGACAAGGGCAACACGGTGATCGTGATCGAACACAACCTGGATGTCATCAAGACCTCAGACTGGATCATCGACATGGGTCCAGAAGGCGGAGCGGGAGGCGGGATGGTTGTCGGCCACGGCACTCCGGAGGACATTTCCGCCAACCCCCAGAGCTATACCGGAGCGTTCCTCACCACGCTTCTCGATTCCCCGGCACCCAAGAAACCGCCGCGGCGAAAAAAGGTCAGCGCCTGACCTGATGATCGGTTCGGGGCCGGCAGCAGATCATTCGGATCCGTCCATCGAGGCTCGAATCTGCCGCAACTTCTCGGCCGCGGCCTCCTGAATCGCATCGTAGCGCTCACCGACGGCACGGCCCTCCGGGGTCTCACGCGCCAATTCCGTTGCCCCCAAAGCAGTCCCGTACCTGGCCTCGATCTTGTCGCGCACCCCCTCCAACGTCGGCACGCCGTCTGCGGTGTACCCGGTGCCGGACTCGGCGAGAGAGTTGGGCAGAGGAGCCGGATCACCGTCCGGCCTCGTTCCCGATTCGCCCTCCGAGGCGGACGTCTGCTCCGATAACGGGTCGTCAGCCATGACCTCACCGTACTCCGGCGGACGGTTCACCCACCGTTCAGACCGTTCAGATCATCTGTCGGGCAGCGAGGTGGGCGAACCGACCGTTGGCCCGCAGCAGTTCGTCGGGCGCACCTTCCTCGACGATGCGACCGTCGGCGAGGACGACCACTCGGTCGGCACGCTGCACGGTGGAAAGCCGGTGCGCAATCACGATCCGGGTGGCGGGGGAGGAGAGCACCGAACGCATCACCACCGACTGGCTGACGTTGTCCAGCGCACTGGTGGCCTCATCGAACATCATGATGGCGGGCTCCGCCGCGAGCGCAGCGGCCACCATGAGGCGCTGCCGCTGACCGCCGCTCAAGGCGGCTCCATGTTCACCGACCAGGGTCTCCAGCCGCAGCGGCATCGCCCGGACGTCATCGGCAAGACTCGCCTCGTCCAAGAGATCCCAGACCCTGTCGTCGGTCACCCGCCGATCACCGACGACACATTCGCGGATCGTCCGCCCGAGCGGTTGTGAGGACTGCAGGACAACCCCTAACTGACGACGAACCGCCGTGGCGTCCAGACTGCCCAGGGCATGGCCGTCGTAGGACACGAATCCGGTCCACGGGTCTTCAAATCCCAGCAACAGTCTGAGCAAAGTGGACTTCCCGCTTCCCGACGGACCCACGCAGGCGACGAATTCGCCCGGTGCCACATCGAGCGACAGGTCGCTGAACAGTGGAGATCCGCCGTCGACGTAGCCGAACGTGACACGGTTGACGGTGACCCTGCCGGACAACAGTCCCGGATGGGTTCCTTGCGTCGCTCCTTCCACCGGTGCGGTGAGGATCGGCCCCAATCTCCGCAACACCGGACCGTACTCGGAGAGGGCAAGCAGATTGGCGGCCAACGCGAGCATCGCGACGGCAACCTGGATGACGGCGGCGTACAGGGCCAAGAACGCCCCTGGCGCAGTGGGCGATCCCGGAGTGAGATCTCCGTTCGGGACGAAGACCACCAATGCCGTGAACGCGGCCAGCACAATGGTCGGCCCGGCGACATCCACGACAGCGGCCCCGGAGACCGCAGTGAGTCGCCGGCGGAGCACCGTTGTGCTCACATTCTGGCGGCGGGCCCACAGCCGGAAAGCCCGCGACTCGGCCGCCGCGACGCGCCACGACACCGCGCTGGAGAGCAGGGACAGCACAGTGGCATCGGTCTGGCTGCGACCTTCGAGCAACTCCGACAATATGCGGCGAGCCCGCCACTGAATCGACACCGATACCGCGAGGACACCGAACACGATGAGTGTGGTGACCAGCCCCAGGACCGGGCCGGCGGTGAACAGGTATCCGAGGCTGGTGAGTCCGAAGAAGGACAGCACCACCGCGGCGATCGCGGTATCGCTAACCTGCGCTCGGGCGGCGGCAACCGATAGTGCCCGGTTGGCGGTGTCACCGACGCCTTGGGTGCGGAAGAAGGGTGCCCGAAGGCGCAGCAACCGTGCGAGAACTCCGTGCGCCAGAACGACATCCATGCGGTCGCGCACCCGGATGATGAGGCGTCCCCGCGACATGGCGAGGATGGCGGCACCGACGCTGACGATCGCGAATCCGATCAGCATGGCCACCGCGAGGGTGAAATTCCCATTGGGAATCGCCCATCGAAAAATCGCCGATGTCGCCACGGGAAGGAGCAGGGCGGTCAGGCCGCCGACGATCGCGAGGCTCACGATCCCCACAAGGTCACGGCCCTGACGACGAAGGGACCACCGGACGAGCGCAATCCATCCGCCGGTTGCCGGGGCGTCCTCAGCGAAGACCCAGGCGTCGGGATCGACATCGGCGGCCGCTGCACGGTCCAGGGGTCGCGTCGTGCGCGAAGACCCGTCGACGAGGACAGGTTTGCCCGCCCGGGGCAGCAGCGCCGCCGGCTTTCCACGACGGGTGAGAAGCGTGGGAAGTGCTACCCGGTCAACCCAGGTGCCGGTCAGACGGACTTGCCAGCCCAACCACCCGGAGGCGGTGGCGTGGTCACGCACCGGATCACCCCGATGCTCCACGGCCGGATTCGACGGCAGCAACGGACTTTTCAACTCGGCAGCCAACACCGACATGGCGTCGAGGGTGGGATCGGCGTAGGCAGGTGCCGTTATCAAATCCGGACCACTGGTGGAAAGCACCCGTACCGCGGCCTCGATGGCGGCCGACGACTCCGCCGAGAGTTCGTCAGCCATGCACAAGCTCCCGGAATCGGCCCGCCGTGCGGAGTTCCTCGAAGGGACCGCGCTGGACAATCCGGCCGCGATCGAGCACCACGATCTCGTTCGCGTCGCGCACCGTGCTGAGCCGGTGCGCGATGATCAGACAGGTGACGTTCTGTTCACGCAACCGATTTTCCAACTCCGCCTCCACCACGGGATCCAGCGCACTGGTCGCCTCGTCGAGGACGAGCAGTCCCGGTCGGTGCACCAGTGCCCGCGCAATGGCGAGCCGCTGAAGTTCCCCGCCGCTGAAGCCGTGACCGGTGGCATCGACCTGTTCGAACAACCCGGCGGGCCGCCGATCGATGGCATCCATGACGCATGCGCACTCCAATGCGCGGATCACCTCCGCCTCCGTTATCGACTCGTCAAACATGCGGATGTTCTCGAAAACCGATCCCGGTGTGAGGACCGGGTACTGGGGTACGTATCCGATCGCCGACGCCCTCAGACTGCGGCAGATGCTGCGGCGGGGCACGCCTTCCAACAGCACGTGGCCCGACCATGGCTGTACCTCGCCGATGCAGAGTCTGGCCAGGGTCGACTTTCCGCTGCCACTCGCACCGACAACCGCCACCCAGGAACCGGCCGGGACGACGAGATCAAGACCGTCGAGCAATGGCTCCTTCCCGTAGCCGAAGCGCACCCCGGCAAGTTCAAGCCGCACCGGTCGGTCGACGGGGATCGGCTCGGCGCCCCGTTCTGCCACCTCGACATCGACGGGGACATTGCGAACCTCGTCGGCGTAGCGCTGAGCGCTGACGATCTTTTCCAAGAGCACCCCGAACCAGGCGATCTGGCTGGTCGGCACCAGAAGGGACGCCAGGATGCCCTGGACCGCGACAAGTGTGCCGAGATCAAGCTCGCCCCGGAAGACGAGTACGGTGCCCAACGCGAGGACGACACCGAGGCCCACCACCTGGGTTAGAGGACCGACGAGTCCCAGGCGTTGGCCGTCGCGCTCCAGTGTGGAGGTGGCGGCACCGGCCCTCGATCGCACCTGGCTCCACCGGTCGAAGATCCACTGCTCCGAAGCGCTGGCCTTGATCGTCTCCACTTCCGAAACGACCTGCGTCGTGTGCGCGACCAGATCGAGGTTCGTGCTGGTCGCTGCGTCCTGTAGCGACTCACGTCGGCGCAGCAACAGATACGTCGCGGCCACCGAGACCGCGACGACGACGCACACCGCCAGGCCCAGGGACGCATCGAGGGCGATCAGGACACCGCCGTACACAACGATGGTGAGCAGGTTGACGAAAGCCAATGGCAGCAGGAGTCCGGCTTGGACCGAACGTATTTGGAGCGCGGAAACCCGCCCGGTGAGCGCGCCGGGCCCGTATTGATCGATGACGGAGGTCGGCAGCCGCAGCACGTGCCACACCAACGCCGCGGTGGTGGCTGCGCTGAGTCGCACGGCGACCAATCGCGCCGTCCGCCACTGCAACCAGACAAGAACGGCGGCGGTCAACGCGCTGACCACCAGGCCGATGAGCACCGGCAGCACCCACGCCGTGTCCCCGAGTACGAGCACCTGGTTGAGAAATCCCCTCACCAACAGCGGAACGACCAGACCGGGCACTGCCGCCAGAAGTGCCGCCAGGGCGATAAGCAGGCCCGCCGAACGAGCGGTCGCCCAATCACGTAACGCGTCGACCAGATGACTCCGCCGCGTGGTCATCCTAGAATCCTGCCCAGCGGCGACGTGTGGGACACCACGACCGACACCGTCGCCAATGCACCGGCCTCAATGGGACCGTCCGGTCCCTGACCGATGGTCCATCGGTACCCGGATGGGGCTGACGGATCGCGTTCGAGGCGCACTCTGACTTCCAGCACGGGGCCGGTCTCGGCGAAATGTCGGACCAGGGCCTGATTGCCGCCGACCAGGAGATTGATTCGTTCCTCGGTTGCCGGCAATGTGGAGACGGCGACAACCGTCCCCCTGAGGGTGCCGAACTGTGATTCGGGATATTTCCCGATACCCACGAGTGCTTCCATACCTGCCGTCACGGCACTGCCCGCCTGGGCCGGGACGAAAGCGACGGCAATCTCAGCATCGCTGTCGGCGGACATCGTCAGAATCGGTTCACCGGGGAACGTTGGGGCGCCGATACGCTCGAGGATCGTCGCGATGACACCATCGGTGGGGGCCGTGAGGTCCACCAAGCCCGACCTCCCGGAAATCTGGGCGACGATGTCTCCTTCGAGCACAGAATCCCCAGGCGATACGTGCAGTTCGGTCAGGGTGCCGTCGACGTCACGCCCAACGTCGACAAAGCCGCGTTCGGGCACGATGATTCCCAGGGCACGAACGGTCTGCGGTGCCTGACCGAAGATCAACCAGACGAACCCGCCCAAGAAAATCACCGCGATCCCGAGGACCGCGATCCAGGCCTTGCGATCGGTGACGGGGAATGCCTCCGCCACCGCACGTTCCACATCCAGAGTCGTCGCCGCGGTCGTCGAGGTCCCCGCATTCGGCCCTGCATCCGCACGGTGCGGTTCGGGGTCGTTCGCGTCGTTCATGGTGCCCTCACCTAAGTGGCTCGGCCGAAATCCAATGGGAGCGTCGGAGAGATCGCCAAGCCAGCCGCCATGACACGTCGCCCCGCAGTGCCAGCAGCACCATATGCCGAAAGCTTCCCGCCGAGGTGTCGATCCGGCGAGTAACGCCAGTCGGGAGCCGATACCAGAGGACCGCGACGGTGTCCAATAGCAGGTGCGCGGCGTAGTTTCGCCAGGTCACGGTGTCCACCCTGGCGGATGGGGACGAGAGCTGCACACCAAAACCCTGCCGCTGGGCCTCGTCGGCGATGCGCAACATGTGATAGCCGGATGAGACTGCGACGATGGGCCCGAGACCCTCGCCCCAGATCAGTTGTTTGGTGCTGGCGACTTGCTCTCGGGTGTTCTGGCCCGGACGGACGGCGATGAGGTGCGCCACCGGGACGCCGTGCTCGGCCGCGTAGCGCAGGCCGACAGCGACCTCGTCGTGGCCGCCGCTGGGCCCCTCACGAAACGCCGGAACCCCCCCTGCGACCGCGATGCGGTGGACACCGCCGCGACGATAGATGCCGATGGCGTGGTCCAGCCGAGCCCGCAGGACACCCCCGGGGCGATCGGCGAGCGCCTGCGTTCCGAACACCACCGCGGTCTGGGCCGGTGCCGGTGCGCGGGAAACCGCTCGCCTGGCACATCGATGGGTGCGCCACAGCGCTGTGATGAGGATTCCCGGGGGGGCGATGGCGACCGCGCCGATCGCGGCGGACAGTAAGCGCACCGTGCGATACCTCACCGCGCTCCGGCGGTGCGCGGCCGTGGTCCGGATCCCGGCCCTCCCTCCGCAGTGACGGAGGTCGCGTCCATTGCGCCGGTGCCGGGGAGTGGGATCTCCGGCACGTCGGGGGTTCCGATCCGACCCGCGAGCCAGGACAGCGACGATCGGAGCGCGCTGGCAGCGAAGGGCCAGTCGTGCTTGCCGGTCTCAGGGACGACCGCACAATCCATCCCGTGGTCGCTGCCCAGCTTGCACAATGCCCGGGCCGCGGACATCGGGGTTTCCGGCCTGGTGTCGGCGTGCTGTTCGGGCAGTTCCGGGCCGGCGATCGGGTGTGTCCTGGTACCGGGCGGCACGGAGACGGCGAACCACCCGGCGACGCCGTCGAACGGGCCGTTGCGGGCGAGGATCGTGGAGGGATCCCATTCGGCGTACGCGCCGGAGTCTCCGCCGAAGAGCCTGTCGATGGTCTGTTGCCGGTCGCCGGCGTTCGGGGCGAAATCTCCATCGATGTTGACGAAGGCGCTGAACAGTTCGGGGTACTTCAATGACAGGTTCAACGCGCAGGTACCACCCGAGGACCATCCGACGACGCCCCGGTTGGCCGGATCATCGCTGACTCCGAAGTTCGACACCATGTACGGCACGACGTCTCTGGTCAGATAGGCACCGGCGTTGCCTCTGGGGCCATTCACACATCCGGTGTCGTTGTTGAAGGCGCCCCCGGAGTCCGCGAAAACGAAGACCGGGGCATTGCCACCGTGTCGGGCGGCGAACTCGTCGATGGTGTCCACCGCGGAGCCCGCACGGATCCAGTCAGCCGGTGTGTTGAACTGCCCGCCGATCATCATCACGACCGGAAGCACCGGCGGCGGGTCACTGGCGAAGTAGGCAGGCGGCAGATAAACCAGTTCGCCGCGATGTTTGAAGTTCGAGAATGTGGCAGGGATGGTGACCGGAACCACCGTGCCCCTGGCTGGTACGTCCCGTGCCGCCAGCATCTTCGAAACGGTGGCCCGATCGGTCTGGCCCGGCAAGGGGCCGCCGCTGAGTTGCCCCCAGGCGGTCTGAACAGTGGGGAAGTAGCCGACCCACATGTTGAGCATCAGCGCTGCGGACAGTACACACAACGGCACCGCCGCCACCGCCATGATTCGCCGCCACCAGAGCGCCGATCGCCAGCCCAGTGATGCCACCGCGATCGCGAGACCCGTGAGCGCGATCCACAGCCACAGCTGGGGGGGAGCCGGTTCGCCGGACAACCCGTTGGCGGTAATAGTCCAGTTCGCGGCGAATGCCAGCAGCACGCCGGCCAGGGCGGCTGCCGGCACGGCCGCCAACCGCCAACGACGGCTACGCCAGCCAACGCCGAGGACCAGAGTCGCGGCGGCAAGCATCTGCACCGTCACCGGTACCCAGCCGTGCATCAGCGAAATATGGTCGCGGAACGGGTCAAACGGCTCCGCGAGAACCACGGCAGCCGCCCTCTCCGCTGAAGGCGTCACGCCGTCAGGCTACCGCGGCTTTGCCAGCGGGAACGGCAGGCTTTCGCGGATGCTGCGACCGGTGATGAGCATCACCACCCGGTCGACGCCCATACCCATCCCACCGGTCGGTGGCATGCCGTACTCCATCGCCTGCAGGAAGTCCTCGTCGAGCTCCATCGCTTCCTGATCGCCTCCGGCGGCGAGCATCGATTGTTGCTGTAGCCGGCGTCGCTGCTCGACCGGATCGGTAAGTTCGCTGTAGGCCGTGGCCAACTCCACCCCCCAGGCCACCAGGTCCCAACGCTCGGCGACCCCGGCGCGGCTTCGATGCGGCCGCGTCAAGGGCGATACGGAGGTCGGAAAGTC
Organism: Mycobacterium sp.; assembly: GCA_020438895.1. Classification (GTDB taxonomy): domain Bacteria; phylum Actinomycetota; class Actinomycetes; order Mycobacteriales; family Mycobacteriaceae; genus Mycobacterium. The sequence goes on along the minus strand of JAGQTS010000097.1, from coordinate 349 downwards.
CAGGTAGAACGTCGGCTCCTGAGTGTGCTCCTCAACCAGGCGCTCGTAGAGTTCGAGCACGACGGCCCCGGTGTCCCAGTGAGTCAGGTAGGGGATTCTCGCCGCATCGCAGCGTCGGCGCAGTTCCGCCAGTCCGGTGTCCGGCCCGATCTGTTCACCAAGCGCCTCTGAAACGGCGTCGTGGACGGTCTTGACCGTCCAGTGGCCGGAGATGTCCACCGGTTCGAGCGAACCGTCCTGCCGACGGTGCATCACCACCGTCGATCCGTGTGCCGCCGCGGCCGCATTCTGAATCAGCTCACGGCATCCATCAACCCACACCAGGTAGTCGGCGTGCGCCTGGTAGGCC
>JAGQTS010000096.1:13965-44323 GCA_020438895.1 Mycobacterium sp. | reverse complement strand
ATGGTGGCGATGGCGGTGCCGGTGGGGGTGCGGGTGACGGCGGCGCCGGTCTGAACGGCACAGGGTGGTCAGGCGCCGCCGGCGGAATAGGAGGTACTGGTGGCTCTGGTGGGGGATCAGGCCGGGGAGGGTTCAACGGTAATGGGGGGGATGGAGGGGCTGGAGGCGATGGCGGAGTTGGAGGTAGTGGATCTCGAGGGATCGTGAACAGTGGAAATTCTCCCGACGCCGGCTGCGACCCCTGCCAGGGCGGCGGTCCGTATGCCTCACCTGGTGGCACAGGCGGTGACGGGGGTCCTGGCGGCTCAGGAGGGTTAGCTGGCGCTGCAGGATTCGGTGGCGCAGGTGGCGGTGCCGGGGCGGGTGGCACCGGTGGCCAAGGCGGTGCTGGGGGACAAGGCGGTGAAGCCGCGAATCAGCCCGAAGGTTCAAACCTCGACGGGCCCGCCGGGGGTGCGGGAGGTAGCGGGGGAGCAGGGGGTGCCGGCGGCGACGGCGTTCCGGGCGGACCCAACGGCACGGGTGGAGCCGGCGGGGCTGGGGGCGATGGCGGAGCCGGCGGACAGGGTGACCCTCAGAACGGCTACGGCGGTGGCCCTGGCGGAACCGGCGGTGACGGGGGGACCGGCGGACAATCCGGGACCGGCGGCGGCGGCGGTGCCGGCGGTCCGGGCGGATCCGGCGGAACCGGCGGAACCGGGGGCAGAGGGGGTGACGACTCAAATTTCGACGGCACGGCCGGAGACGGCGGTAACGGAGGTCCCGGTGGCAATGGCGGTCAAGGCGGCAATACTCAGGTGTACGGCTGGATCGGCGGTGGCGGTGACGGTGGATCGGGTGGATCCGGTGGCGCCGGTGGTGTGGCCTCTAGCGATTTTGGTACGGACGGCCACACGGGTTCAGGTGGTTTCGGAGGCTCTGGCGGTGCCGACGGAATAGGACTACCGGGATCGGGCGGTAGGCCGGGAAACCCCGGGATTTTCGGCGGCATCGGTGGCCCGGGGGGCGCCGGGAGCCCTGGTGGGCGAGCTGTCCCAAGATAGTTTGTCAACAAAGCGCCGGATTGCGACAGTGCGGCCGACCGTCAACTTCACATCCCGCCGCCGCTCTCCGCATCGACCTGCTCGTCCGGCGTACCGATCAGGACCCCCTCCACGTTCCCCTCAGCGCTGACCAGCAGACCGCGCCCCGGCGGCAACTGCCGGGCACTGATCCGGCCGAACACCTTGACGGTCTGCGGGTCGTTGTCCATGAACAAGGTCGGTGCACGTGAACCGGTGAGCTTCTGCAGGAACGGATTCATCACCGACACCGCCGCCCAGTTTCCGGGCAGTCTCGCTGCGATGACATGGAGGCCGATCTCACGGCTGCGTTCGATCAGACTCCATAACGGCGCGGTCGCCGCCGGTCTACCGACAACACCGCTGGGCCGCAGTTCCTGCTCATCGTCGATCAATACGAACTGATGCGGACCTTGCCATGCCTGCCGGGTAAGCAGTTCCTCCTGGGTCAGACCGGGCGGCGGGAGCCGGCCGGTGAGTTCGGCGGCAAGTTCGGCCAACACGGCGTCGATGTCGTCGGGGGTGTATGCATACGCCCGCACAGCGGGACCCCGGACCCTGCCGATCAGGGTCGTCTTCGGGTCGATGATGGTGATCTGCGCCTGTTCCGGGCTCAAGCGGGCGCTGATCAACTGCCCGAGCGCAGCCAAGGCGGTCGTCTTCCCACAGCCTTGGCGGCCGACGACCAGCAGATTGGGGAGTTGCTGAGCAGGCAGAATCACAGGCTGCAGCGCACTCTCACCGATGGCGAAGGGAAGATCGAAGGGGTCGACGTCGCCGTGAGCCGTTCCGGAACCATGTCGGCGAACGATGTCGCCCAAGCTAATCCGCTGCGGAAGGCGGGCGAGGGACTCCACTTTCCCCGCTCCGGTCCGCTGGGCAATGACCGCACCAATCTCGCGGGTACCGATCCGCGCTCCACCGTCGGCGACCAGTTCGGGAAGTCCCACCAGCAGTTCGTGCGCGGTCCGAGTGACCCCGAATCCGGGGCGGTCCAGGGTCTGGCGCGCCGCCCGCCGGTGGTCCATTCCGGAGCCCATCTGGGTTTCGTCCGGGTTGCTCAGCCGCAACTGGATACGCGCGTTCGCGACGTTCAGCAACGCCTGCTTCTGGCCGACCAGCCATCCACTGGCACTGGTGATCACGTGCACGCCATACGACAGGCCCTGACGGGCGACGGCGATCGCCCGTTCACCGAGATCGTGATCCTTGTCGTGCAGATCCCCGAAGTTGTCGATGACCATGAAGACATCGCCGAACCTGTCCTCGCGATCGGTCGGGCCGCCGGCGATCGGCCCGAATCGACGGTCCCGAAACTCCGAGATGTCCACCTGGTACCTCTTGAAAGAGACTTCTCGGGCCCGGATGATGCCTTCGACGGTGGCGATGATCCTGGAGACACCTTCCATGTCGGCGAGGCCCACCACGCCGGCAACATGCGGGATGTCCTCGACCGGATGCAACGAAGCACCCACGCAGAAAAAGCTGACCCGTTCTGGTCGGTACATCAGCGCGGCGGTGGTGATCACCGTCATCAGCGTGGTCGACTTACCCCGCTGCGCGGTTGCCACCACCATCACGTTGTCCATCTCGGCGTCGATCCCGTGCACTCGCTGGGCATGATCCTCAGGGAAGTCCTCGATCCCTACCGGAAAGACCAGCCCGGGGTTGTCGCCGTAGTCCTCCCACCACGGCTTTCCGCGCCACAACCGCACCAGTTCGTCAGCGGTCGCGCTCTGCTCGAGCGGCGGCAGCCAGATCCGGTGCGGGGGCCGGGCCGAGTGTGACATCAGAGACTCGCGGATAACGTCGAGCAACTTCTTCTTCTTGAATCCGTCCGGGTGGTAGAGGTACTCCTCGGGCTGCTCGGGTTGTTCGGCAGCACACAGCGCTTCGCTGTCGGCAGCACTGAGAGGCTGGTATTCCCACGTCAGGGCACGGGGTCGGGAGAAGTCCAGTGCGACGGTGGTTTCGGCGCCGGCCGGCTTCTTCGGCACGACGAACGGCGCGGAGACATAGAAGCAGCGGAACTGATCCAGTTCCCGCGGACCTGCCTTGAGCAGTGCGTATCCATTCTCCTTCGACGGCAGGTGCAGTGCGGCATCGCTGCCGATGACGTCACGGGAGTCCTCGGCGGTCTCCGCGCGAAGCGCCACCCGGAACGCAATGTTGCTTTTGGCCTTGCTCAGCGACGACAGGTCAAGGCGCTGACCGCCGAGGGTGAAGAACACATTGCAGCCCCGGCCCTCCTGGCCGATGTGGATGACCAGATCAATCCACTCTGGGTGGTGCTGGAACAGTTCGAGGTATTCGTCGATGATCACCAGCAGAATAGGCACCGGTTCGAGGTCTCGGCCCGCAAGTCGCATCTCCTCGTACTCGTTGGCATCCCGGGCACCCGCATCCTTGAACAGCCGGTAGCGTCGTGCGATTTCGCCGTCGACAGCCCGCCGCATTCGCTCGGCGAGATGACGTTCGTCGTTACCGAGGTTCGACAGCGACGCCGCGACGTGTGGCAGACCCTCAAGATCCTGAGCGGCGGACTCGAACTTCATGTCGACGAAGATCACGATGAACGATTCCGGCGAATGGGTGAGCGCAATGCCATTGCACAGCGACAGGAAATATTCGGACTTCCCCGACCCGGACGTGCCAATCACCACGGAGTGGAAGCCGTAGCCGCCAAAGTCCTTCGCTCGCAGGATGACGTACTGGAGGTCACCCGCGGGCCGGACGCCGACGGGCACCATCGCCCAGCGGGAGTCACCGCGTCCGCGGCTTTCCGCCCACAGCCGGTCGACATCCAGCCGGCGTGGGTCTGCGATTCCCAGTGCCCGCAGGAGCTCGCCACCTTGGTGGTCATCCTCGGCGCTCTCACCTCCATGGGTGGGCGACCAACGGGCCAGTGCCCGAGCGAAGCGGTCCGCGGTGCTCTCGGCGAGCATGTCGGCCACCGCAAAGAACGCATCGCGGTGCCGAAGCCGGCCCTCCTGCAGCTCGAAACATTGAGCCGGGGAGGCGAATCCGACCCCGGTACCGATTCGCGTTGCCAACCGCAGCACGGTGATACCGGCCATGCCCTTCTGGCCGGTGACGCTCTCCCACTGTTCCGGGGTGCCCACGCCGTCGTCGACGATGACCCAATGCGGGCCGAGGCCGGACCCGCCGGACTCCAGCGGCGACGGGGTGGTGGTGGGACTCGACCCGTTCGGCGGCGACCATGGGCCGCGCCCCTTTCGGTGCAGTTCGGCATCGAGTGCCTCTTCGAGTTCCCCGGGGGAGGTGAAGACCAGCCTTCGCAACCCGCAGGCGTCGAACATCTCGTCGTGCTGGTTATGCGGCAACCACACCAGCCAGGACCATTGATCTGGTTGACGGGTGACGACCATCAACTTGAGATCGGCGGGGCTGTGGTAGACGGCCAGCGATGTCAGCACCGACCGGATCAGCGAATAGAGTTCTGCCCGTTGGTCGGAGATGAAGCTGAAGCCGGGTTGCGAACGCAGACTGACGATCTTGCCGATATCGCGGATCTTGCTCTGTTCGAGGATGAAGTCTCGCAGCGCGCGACCGGTTACTGGTTCGAGTTCCTCACCGACCGGAACCTCCGGCCACTGCAGCGAAACCGCTGAGTCCACGGTGGACTGCACACCGATTCCCAGCCGGACATCGAGAAAATCCGGGTCGCTGGGTCGGCGTTCCCACATTCGTGGCCCACCGATGACCCGATCGAATTGCTGTGGGTCCCCGTGGACGAACAACTGGCTGCGGCGATGCTGCTGGGCGATGTCCTGGACCTGGTCCCGGTCGTCGTCGAGTCGACGCAGGTAACTGCGGCGCTGCCGCTCCTGCTCGCCCCAACTGGCCTTGCGGCTGCGCCCGAAACGCCCACTGAACATCAGCGCACCGAAGCCGACCAAGCCGATCAGGGGGAAGAACCCCGATTGCAGCGACCGGACTCCGGAGCTGTACATCACCACCAGGGTGCCGAGAATTCCGACCAGAAGGGCGGGCGCGGCGATCATCAGCAGGATGTTGCGCGGTTCGCGCTCAGGGAGCTCCAACGGCGGCTCGATCAGAACGCGCGTCGGCGGAATCACGGGCGGCGCGCTGCGCACACCCCTGACGAAGCCTCGCTTCGACATGGCTAGCCTTCCTCGTTCCGGCCGGCGGCTGGGATCGCTGCCGCAACTCCGCCCGGGACGACGGTGTCGCGAACGAGCAACGCGTTGGTCCGGCCGATTGCCGGGCCGGCGGCGAAGGTTCGCAGGATCGGCCACGGCGCCTGCACCGCCCGGGCTGGATCGAGCGCCAAAGCGGTCAGGGTTTCCTGGTCCCAGTCGACGCCGTAGCGAACCCCCTGCGGCGATAACCAGAACAGGCTTTCTCGGGTGTCCGAGACGGCTACCCCGCTGGTCGACGCCACGAAGTTCGCCGCGCCGGGCAGCACCAGGGTGTGGTGCGCCTCGACCGAATCCGGGCCACGGTTGTCGCGAACCAACGTGACGATATGGGAGTCGAGGCTTGGCGGGGTGGGTAGGCCACGACCGCTGAACAGCGTGGTGGAGGCCTGCCGATCGGTTGCCTGCTTCGTCCAGCTCACGCAGGTGACCGGGTTGGCATCGGTGTCGACGAAGTTCAACTTGCCGGTGGGGTAGAAATCGACATTGAGAACCTCCAGCTGCGGAATGCCGACCAAGATGTCCGGCGAGACAACTTCGGGAGCGGTGGCCCCGTGACTGTCCGCTGTGCGTAGCAGGTCGGCGACGAACGCACTGATTTTCTGGACCCCGCCGGTCAGCAACACGTAGAACCCGCTGACCGCACCGTTGGCGTCCCGGCTCTGCAGCACCCGTCCAACCACGGAGCCGGGCAGCCACCGAGACGGACTGCCCGCCGCAGGAATCTGGGGGACCACGATGGGCTCGGTTGCCGGCATCGCGTCGAACAGCGCGTTCGACATCTCGATCGGCCGGGTACTGCCCGGGTCCAGACCGAGGTTGAATGTGACAGCCCGGTCCGTCACGTCGACGCGGGAACGCTGTCCCTTCCAGATCAGGTAGCTCGCGTTGCGGTGCGTGGCAAGGATGGCGCGTCCGTCAGAAAGCGGCTGCGCGCGCCCGCCTCCGGTCAACTCACCGGCTACCGCGGTGACCAGCACCGGACTGCCGCTGCCGCGTGCGGGGGCGGTGTCACACACCGACCAGGCCGACGAGGCGGCCCCGCTGATCACCAGATCGTCGGGAATTCCCGGAATGCCGGCCATCGGACCGCTGGGGTACTTGGCGATCTCCTCGGCCTTCACCCAGGTCGGTGTCGAACTGCCGCCCGTTACAAGCCGGGCCGAGGTCAGGTTCAACGCCGGATACAGTCGCCCGTCGATCCGTGCGTAGACCGCACCAGTGTCCCGGTTGCCGACGATCGCGGACTGCCCCGCCAGGCCGGCAGGCTTCATGAAGTGCAACAACGCCATCCAGCCGCAGCCCAGGAGCACGAATACCGTCGACAGGGCCAGAGCCGCCTGCTGCTTGCGATCGTCATGTTTCATCCGCACCGAGAATCGGGTGATCGCGGCACGCAGACGGCGGTTATAAAAAAGGTGACCGGAGTTCTGGTCCCGGTTGGAGAGGTTCAGCGGCATGACGGGTCCTCAGTGCAGCGTCCCGCCGTAGCGGGCCGTGTAGTCCTCCTGCGCCTCGTCGCGCAAGGCGCCGAATGCGAGGGTGAGCCGCTCGCTGAGTTCGTGGTGGCTGTACCCGCGCACACTCGGGTGCAGCGCAAGGTCGACAAGTTTGCCGTCGCAGTTTGCTACAGCCTGTAGATCACCCATATCTACGCTGTAGGTGATGGTGGCGGCTTGTTCGAGGATCGCTTCCCAACGCTCGGCAGCTTCGGCCAAATCGCGAAGAACCGCATCAACAAGGTCACTGTCGCTAACTTCGAAACCCACCGGATCACCATCCACGCCAATAGTATGTATGCGCCATTGAACTGGGTCAATTCGGGTCAGCTGGATTTGTTGACAACAACCGACTCGCTCATCCAGCAATCTAGTGTCAATTCGCGCTCCAAACGCGGACCGCCACCTTCGATGTGTGGATCCGCGGAGCGCTCCCCGTCACTGGGGTTTGCCCGCTTGAATCTGACACTTTGCCAGATACTCACTTGGCATGAACGGCGTCCGGGCTCGCTGATTCGGCGCTGGCTTGGCTGCGGGCCAGCACTGCGGTCGCAACCACCATCACGGCAACCGCCAGGACCAGACCGACCCATCCCGATCTTCCAGGACGAAATTCCTCGCCCAGCACAGTCACGCCGAGGACCGAACCGACCAGGGGCTCGCTGACGGCGACGGCTGGCAGCGATGCTGCCATCGTTCCGGCTCGAAACGCGGACTGCTGAAGCGTGGTGGCAACTACCCCCACGGCCGCCCAACCGTAGGTTTCGGGCATGGTCAGCATTGCCCCCATACCGCGATCCAAACCGTCGACGATGCCCTTGGTCAAGACCGCGAACACCCCCCACAACGAGCCGGACACCAGCCCGAGCAGCACTGCGGCCGCCGGCCTTTCCGCCAGGATCCGCGCCGCCAATAGGCAGAGCGCCAGCGCTGTTCCCAGAATGGCCGCCACCCACGCCCACGTTTGCGTGCTGGCACGCGACTGGCCCGCGGCGGGGTCGCCGACGGTGACGACCACGGCGATGGCAATGGTGAGCGCCAGCGCCCAAACCAGCTGGGATCGGGTGATGGGTCGACCCGAAAATCGCGCGCTCAGGGGCAGGGCGAACAACATCGATGTGACGAGCAAAGCCTGGACCAGCAGTACTGATCCGAAACCGAGAGCGGCGGCCTGCAGGCCGAAGCCCGCCGTCGCCAGCACACTGCCGACCCACCAGCGCTGGTCACGCAGCAGCCGCAGCATGAGGGCCACGTGGCCCACCGGCTCATCGGTGACCTCGTGTGCGGAGCGTTGCTGGCAGACATCGCCCACCGCGATGAACAGAGCTGCCCCGAGAGCAAGGGCCGCGGCGACATCGGAGTCATGCATGACTCACTTGAATACACCCTGGTCAGTCATCAGTGCCCCTCACCTGCAGTACTGCGCGTGGCGACACCGCGAGTGGGGATCATGAGTGGGGTAGGTGGTGACCGAATCGCAGGCTGGGCCAGCACCCCGAGTGTCGGACCATGGTGGCGGATGCGCCCCGCCAAACACAAAGGTCACGACCTCTTTCGAGTTCGTGACCTTTGTGCTGCGATTACGTGGAACCGCTCAATGTGGGCGAAGGGGGACTTGAACCCCCACGTCCCGAAGGACACTGGCACCTGAAGCCAGCGCGTCTGCCATTCCGCCACTCGCCCGAGTGAACCGAGGCAGCCTATCATGCGCAGCACCCGCGTCGACAACCCAGAACCAGCCGCAGTCGTCGCCGACTAACCATGGTTGAACTGCAACAATGGTGTCTCGAACAGTTGTCGTGCGGCGCTATTCGACGGTGCTGCCGATACCATGAGGGCGATCATGTCCCGCGCCACACCGAGTGCCGTCCGGGACACTGGATTCGATCTGAGGGCAGGGCCGATGAGTAACCAGAGGGGTCTGGTTCAACGCATCGAACGCATGCTCGAGGACGGTGTCTCCGACGTCTTCGCCCGAGTCTTCGGGGGCTCGATCGTCCCCCAAGAGGTAGAGGCGCTGCTGCGGCGGGAGGCCGCAGACGGGATGCGGACGGTAGCCGGCGAGCGACTGCTGGCTCCCAACGATTACATCATTACCCTCAGCGCTTCGGACCACCTCGGGCTACAGGCCGATCGCGATCTCACCACCCGGACCTTCGCCCGCCACCTGGCCGAATATCTTCGCGATCAGGGGTGGCAAACGTATGGTGAGGTGGTCGTGCGACTGGAGCAGTCACCGAGCCTGCGCACCGGCCAATTCCGGGCTCGCGCACTGGTCAACCCCGACGCCCGCGCGGACGCGGTGCCCGAAGCCGACCCCCGGGCGTCTGCGCCCGCAGCCACACCAGGACAATCGACCGATGCGCACCCCGCAGAATCAGGAGCACCGACGATGAGCGACAAACCCGGCTACCGCGGCGACCAGGGCCAGGGCAGGCCCGGCGACGAGTACTACGACGACCAGTACGGCCGTGCGCAAGAGGACCAACGGGGGTCTGCTCCCGATCAGCAACGGGGGTACCCGCCGCATTACGAGCAGGGCCAACCGCCCCGCCCGAACTATCCCGATCAGGGATACAGCCCCGGCGGCGGCCAGCATTACGAACAGCGCCCGCCCGGTCCCGGGTACGGACCGCCACCCGGTTATGACCCGAACTACCGGCCACCGGCTCAGCCCTACCCTGGACCACCGCCGTACGGTCCACCACCTGGTGCGGGCTACCCGCCACCGGACTACGACTACGGACGGCCCCGGCACGACGAACCCGGACGCGGGCGCCACGAACCCCGACCGGCTTACCCCGATCCTCAACCCGGTTACCCACAGCCCGGGCCCGCCAGCGGTTTCAATCGACCGGACTACGGTCAACCGCCGGCCCAGCCGGACTACGGCCAACCGCCGGCCCAGCCGGACTACGGCCAACCGCCGGACTACAGCCGGCAGCCCGAATACGGTCGCTACGACCAGGGCGGCTACCCCCCGGCACCGCCGGCGGGGGATTACGACTACGGCCAGCAGGCCGGCCAACAAGCCGGTTACAGCGGATACCCGCCGGTCTCGGCCGGCAGCGCCACCCTGCAACTCGATGACGGCAGCGGCCGGACCTACCAGTTGCGGGAGGGCGCCAATGTCATCGGCCGCGGCCAGGACGCCCAATTCCGGCTCCCCGACACCGGAGTGTCACGCCGGCACCTGGAGATTCGGTGGGACGGCCGCACCGCGCTGCTGTCCGACCTGAATTCCACCAACGGGACCACCGTGAACAACGCCCCTGTACAGGAGTGGCAACTCGCTGATGGGGACGTCATCCGCGTCGGCCACTCCGAGATCATCGTCCACCTGCGCTGACGGCACGGTTCTGAGCGCAGGTGCGGGGCTTGCAGCTTCGGCCGCGAGGTTAGGTGTGCCCAAGTATTCTGTGACGTTGCCGCAGTCGGCGCCGGTTCCAGCCGCTACGACCCCGACTGGCACAACAGCACCGAAGACGGAGGGCGCCGCATGCAGGGACTAGTGCTGCAGCTGACGCGAGCCGGTTTCCTGTTGCTGTTGTGGCTGTTCATCTGGTCGGTTCTGCGTGTCCTGCGCAATGACATCTACGCCCCCACCGGGGCCGTGATGGTTCGCCGCGGCTTGCCGTTGCGCGGCGCCCGCTCACCGGCCCGCCAGAACCGCACCACACCGCGGTACCTCGTGGTTACCGAAGGCGCATTGGCCGGCACCCGGATCACGCTGGGTACCCAGCCGGTGCTCATCGGCCGTGCCGATGACTCGACGTTGGTCCTCACCGACGACTACGCCTCCACCCGGCACGCCCGCCTGTCCCAGCGCGGCGCGGACTGGTTCGTGGAGGACCTCGGCTCCACGAACGGCACCTACCTGGACCGCTCGAAGGTGACGACGGCGGTGCGGGTCCCGATCGGAACACCCGTGCACGTCGGCAAGACCGTAATCGAGCTGCGCCCGTGACCCTTGCCTTGCGTTACGCCGCCCGCAGCGACCGCGGTCTGGTCCGGGCGAACAACGAGGACTCCGTGTATGCGGGCGCCCGCTTGCTCGCACTGGCCGACGGCATGGGCGGTCACGCGGCCGGTGAGGTGGCCTCTCAGCTGGTGATCGCAGCGTTGGCGCCCCTCGACGACGACGAGCCCGGCGGCGACCTGCTGAGCAAGCTGGAGAAGGCCGTCCATCAGGGCAACTCGGCGATTGCGCAGGAAGTCGAGGAAAATCCCGACCTCGAGGGCATGGGAACCACCCTGACCGCCATCCTCTTCGCCGGCGACCGGCTGGGCCTGGTCCACATCGGCGACTCCCGCGGCTACCTGTTGCGCGACGGCGAGCTGGCACAGATCACCAAGGACGACACCTTCGTCCAAACTCTGGTGGACGAGGGCAGGATCACTGCCGAGGAGGCCCACAGTCATCCTCAGCGCTCGCTGATCATGCGGGCGTTGACCGGGCATGAGGTTGAGCCCACCCTGATCATGCGCGAGGCTCGCGTCGGCGACCGTTATCTGTTGTGTTCCGATGGGCTCTCCGACCCCGTCAGCCACGAGACGATCCTTGACGCGCTCAAGATCGAGGATGTCGTTGCCAGCGCTGACCGGCTGATCGAGTTGGCGTTGCGCAGCGGTGGACCGGACAACGTCACCGTCGTGGTCGCCGACGTGGTGGAGCATGACTACGCCGGGCAGACCCAACCCATCCTCGCCGGAGCGGTCTCCGGCACCGACGACGACGTCGCGCCACCCAACACCGCGGCCGGCCGCGCCTCGGCGATCAATCCGCGCGCGCAGGTAGCCAAGAAGGTGGTTCCCGAGCCCGAGCCCCCGGCACCCCGCCCGTCGCGTCGTCGGGTGACGCTCATCGCCATCCTGGTGACTCTTGTGGTCCTGGCCGGAATTGGCCTGGGCTACAAGATCATTCGCAGCTATTACTACGTCGGCGCGCACGACGAGACCGTCGCCATCATGCGCGGCGTACCGGGCTCGTTTCTGGGCATCCGGTTGCAGGAGCCCTATCAACTCGGCTGTCTCAACGATCGCAATGAGCTCTCCCAGATCAGCTACGGTCAGGCCGCCACCGAATTGAACTGCGCCCTGATGCGGCTGGAGGACCTACGTCCCTCGGCGCGCGCGCAAGTCGAGGCCGGCCTGCCCGCCAGCAGTCTTGAGGACGCCATCGGCCAGTTGCGCGAACTCGCCCGGGGTTCCCTTCTGCCGATCTGTACCCCGCCCGCCCCGCCGCGGACCGCCAGTCCATCCCCCAGCCGCGGACCGGGTGGGCCGCCACTACCGAACGCCACCACCACGACGTCTGCCGCATCGGCCACCCCGGCCCCGGCGACCACCCCGTCCGGGACGGCCTCACCAGCGGGGACGACGTCCCCGGCCTCTCCAACGCCGACCACGTCCGCTCCTTCCGAATCACCCACCACCTCCGCGTCGTCCGAATCACCGACAGCGGCGACCTCCGCTTCATCGACGCCGACGCGGACGTCGCCCCCGTTCACGCTGCCCACTCCGCAACAGAAACCGGGCACGGACTGCCGGAGGGTGGCATGACCGCTCGCGCCAAACCCAGGACCGGGCGCGCCACCCCGACTGCTCCGCAGCCGCCGGTCACCCTGACACCGCCGCTGCCCACTCGCCGCAACTCCGAGTTGGGCCTGGTGTGTTTCGCCGCTCTGATCACAGCCGTGGCACTGCTGATCGTCGAGGGCAATCAGGAGCAGGGCCTGACCTGGAATCTGCTGGCCTACACCCTCGGCTTTCTGGCGTTGTTCGTCGGCGCACACCTGGTGATCCGCCGGTTCGCACCGTTCGCCGATCCTCTGCTGTTGCCGGTGGTCGCGCTACTCAACGGCGTGGGCCTGGTGTTGATTCGCCGACTGGATCTGGTTGCCGACGCCACCGACGGTCCGGGCGCCGGTCAGCAGATGCTGTGGACCCTCGTCGCCGTCCTCGGGTTCTGCCTGGTCGTGGTGTTCCTCGACGACCACCGCATACTGGCCCGCTACGACTACATCTGCGGCGCGGTGGGCTTGGTGTTGCTGGCCATTCCCGCACTGCTGCCCGCCAGCCTTTCGGAGACCAACGGCGCGAAGATCTGGATTCGGTTGCCCGGATTCAGTATTCAGCCAGCTGAATTTTCCAAGATCCTGTTACTGGTGTTCTTCGCAGGCGTGCTGGTAGCCAAGCGAAACCTGTTTGCCAGCGCCGGAACGCACATCCTGGGCATGGATCTGCCGCGTCCTCGCGATCTGGCCCCCCTGCTGGCAGCGTGGATCATTTCCGTCGGCGTGATGGTCTTTGAGAAGGACCTGGGAACGTCGCTGCTGCTCTACGCGTCGTTTCTGGTGATGGTGTATATCGCCACCGAGCGGTTCAGTTGGGTGGCAATCGGTCTCGCCTTGTTCGGCGCCGGCAGCTTGGTGGCCTACCACCTGTTCGCCCATGTTCGTGACCGGGTACAGACCTGGCTCGACCCGTTCGCCGACCCCGAGGGCGCGGGCTACCAGATGGTGCAGTCGAAGTTCAGCTTCGCCACCGGCGGAGTGTTCGGGACCGGACTGGGTAATGGCCAACCCGGCACCGTCCCGGCAGCGTCGACGGATTTCATCATCGCCGTCGTGGGCGAGGAGCTCGGCCTGGCGGGCCTGGCCGGGGTGCTGTTGCTCTATACGATCGTCATCATCCGGGGCCTGCGTACCGCCATCGCGGTTCGGGACAGCTTCGGCAAGCTGCTCGCCGCCGGACTGGCTTCCACGCTGGCGATCCAGTTGTTCATCGTCGTGGGCGGTGTCACGGGCCTGATTCCCCTGACCGGACTCACGACACCATGGTTGTCCTACGGCGGATCGTCGCTGGTCGCGAATTATCTGCTGCTGGCGATCCTGGTCCGGATCAGTCACGCCGCTCGACGACCGTTGCGCACCAACACACCCATCGCCGCCGCCCGCACCGAAGTCATCAGGCGGACATGAACACCTCGCTGCGCCGCATCTCGCTGATGGTCATGGCACTCGTGGTGGTGCTGTTGATCAACGCCACCATCACTCAGGTTTTCCGGGCCGACGGTCTCCGCGCCGACCCGCGTAACCAGCGAGTGCTGCTCGACGAATACTCCCGCCAGCGCGGGCAGATCACCGCCAACGGCCAGTTGCTGGCCAATTCGATCGCCACCAACGGCCGCTACCGCTACCTGAGGGTCTATCCCGAACCGTTCGCCTACGCACCGGTCACCGGGTTCTATTCACTGCGGTTCTCCAGCTCCGGGCTGGAGCGAGCTGAGGACCCCGTACTCAACGGCTCCGACGAACGGCTGTTCGGCCGGCGGCTTGCCGACTTCTTCACCGGCCGGGACCCGCGCGGCGGCAATGTCGGCACCACCCTGCTGCCGCGCGTCCAGCAAGCCGCATGGCAGGCGATGCAGCAAGGATGCGATGGCGCCTGCAAGGGCTCGGTGGTGGCCCTCGAACCATCCACCGGGAAAATCCTGGCGATGGTGTCCGCACCGTCCTACGACCCGAATCTGCTATCGAGCCACGACAGCGTGGTGCAGGGCGAGGCCTGGCAACGGTTACGCGACGATCCCAACGCCCCATTGACCAATCGTGCGGTGGCCGAGCGATACCCACCGGGTTCGACGTTCAAGGTGATCACCACCGCCGCGGCCCTACAGGCCGGCATTCTGGAGACTGAACGGTTGACGGCCGCACCGCGAATTCCGCTGCCCAACAGTACCGCCACCCTGGAGAACTATGGCGGATCGCGTTGCGGGAACGAGCCGACCGCCACGCTGCGGGAGGCTTTCGAACGCTCGTGCAACACCGCGTTCGTACAGTTGGGCATCCGGCTTGGGGGCGACGCCCTACGCAGCACCGCCGAAGCGTTCGGATTCGACACGCCCCCGACACCCATTCCGCTGGACGTGTCCGAATCCACGGTGGGACCGCTGAGCGACGCGGCCGCCGTGGGGATGTCCAGTATGGGACAGAAGGACGTCGCCGTCACACCGCTGCAGAATGCGATGATCGCAGCGGCGATCGCCAACTCCGGTGTCGTCATGCAGCCGCACCTGGTGGAGCGGTTGGAGGGGCCGGACCTCTCGGAGATCAGTACCACCGCACCGCAGCAGCAACAGCGCGCGGTCTCGGCGCAGGTCGCGGCTAAGCTAACAGATTTGATGGTCGGCGCCGAGCAGTTCACCCAGCAGAAGGGAGCGATCCCCGGCGTGCAGATCGCCTCGAAAACCGGCACCGCAGAGCACGGAAACGACCCTCGCAACACCCCACCACACGCCTGGTACATCGCCTTCGCACCGGCGCAGGACCCCAAGGTGGCGGTTGCGGTGCTGGTGGAGAACGGCGGGGACCGACTCTCAGCGACCGGCGGCGCGCTGGCCGCCCCGATCGGTCGGGCGACGATCGCGGCGGCGTTGCAGGGTGCGTCATGAGCCCCCGCAGCCGAGCAAAGCGAGGCAAGCAATGAGCCCCCGCAGCCGAGCAAAGCGAGGCAAGCAGTGAGCCCCCGCGTCGGCGTCACGCTGTCCGGGCGCTACCGGCTGCAACGGCTTATCGCCACCGGTGGCATGGGCCAGGTGTGGGAGGCGGTGGACAGCCGTCTGGGACGCCGGGTCGCGGTGAAGGTGCTCAAACAGGAGTTCTCTTCCGATCCGGAGTTTGTTGAACGGTTCCGTGCGGAGGCCCGCACTGTGGCGATGCTGAACCATCCCGGTATCGCCGCCGTGCACGACTACGGCGAGACCGATATGGACGGCGAAGGTCGGACCGCCTACCTGGTGATGGAACTGGTTAACGGCGAACCGCTGAACTCGGTGATCAAGCGCACCGGCCGATTGTCGTTGCGGCACGCGCTGGACATGCTCGAGCAGACCGGCCGGGCTCTACAGGTCGCCCACGCCGCCGGGCTGGTGCACCGTGACGTCAAACCCGGCAACATCCTGATCACCCCGACGGGCCAGGTGAAGCTGACCGACTTCGGTATCGCCAAGGCCGTCGATGCTGCCCCGGTGACCCAGACCGGAATGGTGATGGGTACCGCGCAGTACATCGCGCCCGAACAGGCCCTGGGTCAGGACGCGATCGCGGCGAGCGATGTCTACTCTTTGGGAGTTGTTGGCTACGAATCACTTTCGGGCAAGCGACCGTTCACTGGCGACGGCGCCCTCACCGTCGCCATGAAACACATCAAGGAGACCCCTGCGCCGCTGCCACCGGACGTGCCGCCCAACGTCCGGGAACTGATCGACATCACCCTGGTGAAGAATCCGGTCATCCGTTATCGCAACGGAGGGCAGTTCGCCGACGCAGTCGCTGCGGTGCGCGCCGGCCGCCGGCCGCCGCGGCCGAACTCAGCGCCGACGATCAAGGCGAGCCCGGCTGCGATACCCGGAGCCAAACGGGCGTTGCCCGAGCCCCGGCCCGTGACGACACCCCGCAACCGGACCGCCGCGCATCGGCCCCCGCCACCGGCTCGGCGGTCGTTCACCTCGGGCCAGCGGGCGTTGCTGTGGGCTGCCGGGGTGCTGGGAACGCTGGCGATCATCAGCGCCATCCTGATCGTGATGGCCGATCGAGAGCGCCGCAGCGTTCCGCCGGTGGAGCAAACCATCACCGATACCGTCGTTCCGGCGCCGACACCGGCACCGGTCACACCGAGTGCGTGGACCGGCGAGTACGGCGACCTGACGGTACGACTGACGGCGATGTTCCCTCCGTACTACGGTCCCTACGACAGCGGGATGCCGCGATGACCACACCGCACCAGCTGTCCGATCGCTACGAGCTCGGCGAGATCCTCGGCTTCGGCGGCATGTCGGAGGTCCACCTGGCCCGTGATCTGCGGTTGCACCGGGACGTAGCGATCAAGGTCCTGCGTGCCGACCTCGCCCGCGACCCCAGCTTCTACCTACGTTTCCGGCGCGAGGCACAAAACGCCGCGGCGCTCAACCATCCGGCAATCGTGGCGGTCTACGACACCGGAGAAGCTGAAACCGCAAGCGGCCCACTCCCGTACATCGTCATGGAATACGTCGATGGGATCACGCTGCGCGACATCATCCACCACGACGGACCGATGCCGCCGCGGCGTGCGCTGGAGGTCATCGCCGACGCCTGCCAAGCGCTGAACTTCAGCCATCAGCACGGCATCATCCACCGCGACGTGAAGCCGGCCAACATCATGATCTCCAAGACCGGCGCGGTGAAGGTCATGGACTTCGGTATCGCCCGGGCCATCGCCGACACCGGCAACAGCGTCACCCAGACCGCCGCGGTGATCGGCACCGCCCAGTACCTGTCACCGGAGCAGGCCCGCGGCGAGCGGGTGGACGCCCGATCCGATGTCTACTCGCTGGGATGCGTCCTCTACGAGATTCTCACCGGGGAAGCGCCCTTCGTCGGTGATTCGCCGGTGGCGGTGGCTTACCAGCACGTCCGCGAGGATCCGGTCGCGCCGTCGCAGAAGCATCCGGGCATCTCCGCCGAACTCGATGCCGTGGTA
Source organism: Mycobacterium sp. (assembly GCA_020438895.1). Classification (GTDB taxonomy): domain Bacteria; phylum Actinomycetota; class Actinomycetes; order Mycobacteriales; family Mycobacteriaceae; genus Mycobacterium. The sequence goes on along the minus strand of JAGQTS010000096.1, from coordinate 27,058 downwards.
CTCAAGGCACTGGCGAAGAATCCCGACAACCGCTATCAGAGCGCCGCCGAGATGCGCGCCGACCTGGTGCGGGTGCACAGCGGAGAGCAGCCCGAAGCACCGAAGGTGCTGACCGCTGCCGACCGGACGTTGATGATGACGTCCCGCCCGGGGCCGCGGATCCCCGCAGGAGGCGGGCCGGTCGGCTACGACTACCCCACGCCCCGACGGGCCGTGGGCCGATGGCTGGTGGCGGCGGCGATTCTGGCTGTGCTCACCGTCGTGGTCACCCTGGTGATCAATGTCGCCGGCGGCAGGACCAGCGCGATCCAGGTCCCGGACGTGCGCGGCCAGGTTTCCGCGGACGCCATCGCGGCGCTGCAGAACAAGGGGTTCAAGGTACGAACCCAGCAGAAACCGGACAACACGGTGCCTCCAGACCACGTCATCAATACCAGCCCGGCCGGATCCACGACGGTGGCCGCCGGAGACGAGATCACGCTGAACGTCTCGACCGGTCCCGAGCAGCGCGAGATTCCCGACGTTGCGACGCTCACGTACGCCGACGCGGTCAAGCGCCTCACCACCGCCGGGTTCGGGAAGTTCAAGCAGGCCGACGCGCCGTCACCCCCGGAACTCAAGGACAAGGTGATCAGCACGATTCCGCCGGCTAACCAGACCTCGGCGATCACCAACGAAATAACGATCGTGGTGGGAAGCGGTCCGAAGACCCGCGACGTCCCGAATGTGGCCGGCCAGACCGTCGACTTGGCGACCAAGAACCTCAACACGGTCGGGTTCGCGACGATCTTGACCGATCCGGTGGACAGCCCGCAGCCCGCGGGAGAGGTGGTCGCTGTCGATCCTGCGGTGGGAACGTCGGCCCCGGTGGACTCTCCGATCACGCTCAAGGTCTCCAAAGGCAACCAGTTCGTCATGCCGAATCTGATCGGGCAGTTCTGGGTGGACGCCGAGCCGAACCTCCGCGGGCTGGGTTGGACCGGGGTGCTGGTCAAAGGCCCCGACGTTCCGAACAGCGGCCAGCGCAACAATGCGGTGGTGACTCAGAGTCCGGCACCGGGTGCCGGCGTCAACTACACCGGCCAGATCACGCTGTCGTTTGCGTCATAACCGGCGCGGCGCGCAGCGCATGCCGGACGGTATCGGCCACCTCTTGCTCGAGCTTGTGCACCAACGCCTCATTTGAGGCAGCGCCGCAATCGTGCAGCCAGTTCGCCAGCATCCGGTGACCACCCTCGGTGAGAATCGACTCGGGGTGGAACTGCACTCCATGGATCGGCAGTTCGGTGTGCCGAACCGCCATGATCACCCCGTTCGACCCGGCCTCTCCTGCGCGTTGGTCCCCGGCGGTGCGTCCGATGACCTCGAGCACAGTCGGCACCGTCTCCGGCAGGATGGTCAGCGAATGGTAGCGGGTGGCGGTGAAAGGATTCGGGAGTCCGCGCAGCACACCGGCGTTGTCGTGAAACACCCTGCTCGTCTTGCCGTGCAGCAGCTCCGGAGCGCGGTCGACCGTCGCACCGAACGCAACACCGATGGCCTGATGACCGAGGCACACTCCCAGTAGCGGGGTAGCTGTTGCCGCGCATGCGCGGACCATGCCGATCGAGGCGCCGGCCCTCTCCGGAGTACCCGGGCCGGGACTGAGCAGCACCCCGTCGAACTCGTCTGCGGCGGCGGTCAACTCCGCCTCCCCGGATAGCCGCGGATCGTCATTGCGCCAGACCTCGGTGTCGACCCCCAACTGGCCCAGGTACTGGACCAGGTTGAAGACGAAACTGTCGTAGTTGTCGACCACCAGGACGCGCACCCGCCACAGGCTACCCGGCGCCGGGGAAGGTCAATAGACCAGCGGACCGGCCGGCTTTGCGTAGCGCATCCGGACCGGGCGACTGTAGCCGGGGATCTCCAGGTCGTCGGAGGTCTGCTCGGAGTAGCCCAGGCCGAAGCGGATGACGTACTGCTTGTACAACCGGATCTGCGGGTCGGCGGCCAGAGCGGCCGACAGTCTTGCGGGGTCGCCGATCGCGGTGACGACGTACGGCGGGCTGTAGGTGCGTTCATTCAACAGCAGGGTGTTGCCCACGCACCGCGGCGCCGACGTGCCGATGACACGTTGGTCCTGCAGGGCGATGGCTTCGGCCCCCGCACCCCACAGTGCGTTGAGCACTGCCTGGATGTCTTGCTGGTGAACAACGAGATCGTCGGGGGAGGCGTCGCGGGGAAACCGACCGTCGGCATCTCGGCGCGCGTCGGTGAGGGTGACGGTTACCCCCGACCCATGGACCGCTTCGAACCCTGCCTCACCAGCGAGGACGGCGGCACGGTTCTCGATGGCGGTCAACGCCGGGCCGGACGCGGCACCGTGGGTGGAGTCGATCTGCGCGGCCAGAGCATCACGTTGACTGCTCAGACCGTCCACCGCGCGCTGGGCCTCGCCGACGAGGTCGACGAGTCGGGGGGCGTCACTTCCGCGGATCTGTCCTCCGCCGGAGACCGTGTGGGTGGTGGCCAGCAGCAATCCCGCCAGCAGACACACCATCGGCACCGCGTACCGCCACCACGTGCGGGCGGGGCGAGTGCTGTCCCCCGGTGGGGTCTGGCGTGCACTGGGCCACCATCTGGGCTGGTTTAATCTCATAGTCAGTCGGCACCATCGTCGCACCGACGCCTGGAAGGTGGCCATGCCCAAGTCGAAAGTCCGCAAGAAGACCGACTTCACGATCAACTCGGTCAGCCGCACCCCGGTCAAGGTCAAGGCCGGGCCCTCGAGTGTGTGGTTCGTCGTGTTGTTCATCGGCCTGATGCTGATCGGCCTGATCTGGTTGCTGGTGTTCCAATTGGCAGCGTCCGGTTACAACACCCCTGCGCCGCTGCAGTGGATGTCCGACCTCGGACCCTGGAACTATGCGATCGCCTTCGGCTTCATGATCACCGGTCTGCTGCTGACGATGCGCTGGCGATGACAAAAATCACACCTGTGTGATTCATCCCCACTGTGGACAACGCCTGTGGATAACTCCGGGGAGTGGGGGCCGCGGTCGGCCTCCATCATTTTGGTGGGGCTCGCCGGAATACTGATGGCCGGCGGATTCGTCGCCCTGCGCGGTGACGGGCCGGGACAGGTCCTGACCGGACTGGCCACCGTCGGCCTGCTGACATTCGCGGCGGGGTCCTGGCGCGCACGACCGCGTCTGGCACTGACTCCTGCGGGATTGGTCAACCGCGGATGGTTCACCACGCGGACGCTACAACCGGCAGATATCGAGTCGGTTCGCATCACCGAGTTCCGCCGGCTGGGACGGCGCGTTCGTCTGCTGGAGATCGACACCACCAACGACACACTGCTGGTGTTCAGCCGATGGGACCTCGGTGGAGATCCCTTGGACGTGCTCGACGCGCTGACCGTGGCCGGTTACGCCCGCCCGTGATCGACCGCGTCGCGGGGCACTGACCGAACTACGTGATGGTGATCGACTCGATCACGACGTCATCTGTCGGCCGATCGTTGCGGTCGATCGCCGTGCTGGCGATCGCGTCGACCACCCGCTGCGAGTCCGCATCAACGACCTCACCGAAGATGGTGTGCTTGCGGTTGAGATGGGGTGTCTCCCCGACGGTGATGAAGAACTGAGACCCGTTCGTGCCGGGACCGGCGTTGGCCATCGCCAGCAAGTAGGGCTTGTTGAAGTGCAGTTCCGGATGGAACTCGTCGGCGAACCGGTAACCGGGGCCACCGCGGCCGGTTCCCGTGGGGTCGCCGCCCTGGATCATGAACCCGTCGATGACACGGTGGAAAACAGCCCCGTCGTAGAACGGACCGGAGGTACCCCCGGACGCGTTCTGGGTCGAGTAGTCCTTGGTTCCCTGAGCGAGGCCGACGAAGTTGGCCACGGTCTTGGGGGCGTGGTTACCGAAGAGAGCGATCTTGATATCGCCGCGGTTGGTGTGCAGGGTCGCGGTCGCGGTCGCGATGGGGCTCGTCACAGGATCACAGTGTGCCACTAGGGCCCAGTGGGCTGCTCCGCGGCCACCCCTCCCGGCGCAGCGGAACAAATCCAATCGAGACCGACGGACTTCTTGTGGCGGAGTGCCCATTGCGCGACACTGGGAGGGTGCAGGACGACATGTCGGGCACCCGCGGTGGATGTTCTCCTCCGCAGGGGAGTCCACATTGGTCGATTCAGCGCTGGCTGGGCACGGGCGCAGCGGCGCTGGCACTCGGTCTGGGGGTATGCACCGGTCAAGCGGTCGCTGCCGCCGATGCCGGCGATGGGACGCCGCGAAACACGGGCGACGGCGCGAACGGAACGCCCGCCGGCCGGGCGGCGAAGTCTCTGACTGCGCGGCCCACCACCGACTCCCCGGCGATCACCAAGCCTCATCGAGTACGTCCGTCAGCGGCGACGACCGGAGAGCCGCAGCTTCGGCCCCCGCATGCTCGCGTCGTGGGGGACCAGGCTCACCGTCGCGCTGGTATCGGAAGGGCGGTCGAGGCCGCGGTCCAGGCGGATCCCGCCCCGCCGGGTTCCGCCAGCTCCGTGGTCGGGATAACGACCCCCGCACCGGCTGCGGCTGTCGCCGAACCGGCTTCACCGACCCCGCAGATAACCCCGGCGTCGGCCGTCGCCGAAGTCCCCGCACGGCCGGCGGCTCCGTTGATCGAATCCCTGGTCGACTCCCTGCGCCAGTTCGTGCGCCAAGTTCAGGGTCAAGTTCAGCAAGGTGCCGGCCAAGGTGTCGTCAGGCACCGGGACATCTCCTACGGATCGTTGCCCGCGGAGAAGCTTGACGTCTACGCGCCACCGGATGCCGTCGATGCCCCGATGATCTTGATGATCCACGGCGGAGGTTGGAGTTTCGGCGACAAGGCAAACCGCGGCTTGGTCAGAAACAAAGTCAATCACTTCGTGCCGAACGGCGCGTTGTTCATTTCCGCGAACTACCCCATGTTGCCCTCGCACACTCCAGACGAGCAGGCTGACGCGGTCGCCGCGGCCATCGCCTACGTCCAGAGCCACGCCTCGGAGTGGGGCGGCGATCCAGACAACCTGGTTCTCATGGGGCACTCCGCGGGCGGCCACTTGGCGGCGTTGGTCTCCGCTCAAAGCGACCGCTATCCAGATCTACGTCCCTGGCGTGGGACGGTCGTGCTGGACTCCGCGGCGCTGGACCTGGTGGCCCGGATGGAGGACCGTCCGCCGCCGCTGTTCCGCCGCGCGTTCGGCACGGATCCGGCCTATTGGGAGAGTGTTTCGCCCTTGCTGGCGCTCCATGGGGCCACCGAGCCGCTGTTACTGGTGTGCGCAAGCCGACGCAGTGACTCCTGTCCCCAGGCGCAGGAATTCGCTACCGCCGCCACGTCCTTCGGCACCGACGTCGCGGTCTCGCCGCAAGGTCTCACCCACCGGCAGATCAACGTCACCCTCGGCCAGCCAGGCGACTACACCGACACCGTGGACGCTTTCCTGAACAGAGTGTGGACGATGGACTCGCCCGTGGTTTAACCGTGGAGCCGCTGTAACCGTGGAGCCTAGGAGATTCGAACTCCTGACATCTGCCTTGCAAAGGCAGCGCTCTACCAACTGAGCTAAGGCCCCTCATCGCCGGATCGGCTGGCCCAAACCTTACCGATCCTCGGGCAGGGTGTGCCAAACTTCGCCACCGCGGCACCGGAGGATGGCCGCGAGCAACACCGTCGCCGCCAGGACGAGAATCACGGCAACGACTGCTGGACGCGTCGATCGGGACATCGTGGGCCTAGGAGGACTCGAACCTCCGACCTCTTCGTTATCAGCGAAGCGCTCTAACCGCCTGAGCTATAGGCCCGAAGAACAACGAGGGCAGAGATTACCGCACTTCGGGGTTGTCAGTCCAAATGGATCGCTGCAGCTAGTCCAGATCGGCCAACGTCACCTCGACACCACCGACGATATCTGTGCTGAGGTTGTAGATATATGCGCCAACGGTCGCCATCGCCGTCAGCAACACGATGTTCACCAGTCCGATCAGAGCCGCACTACCGAAGATCGACCCGGCCGAAACGATCTCCCCGCCGGCACCGCTACCGCTGGTCAACAGATCGCCGACATTGCTATTGAGCTTGCTCCACACGCCCATCGCGCCGAGTACCAGGTAGAGCAGCGCCACGGCGATCATCCAGACGAAGAACAGCGCCACGCTGAGGAGGCTGGAAACCTTCAGCATGCTCCACGGGTCGATGCGGCGAATCTGCATGCTGGCGCGGACCGGACCTCGTGGACGGCCGGCAACGAGTGCGCCGGGGCGCGGAGCCGACGGGCGAGGCGGTGGTTCAACCGACGGGCGGCGGGCCGGAACGGGTTTGGCCACCGGACCGGTCAGGTCGGGAAGTTCGCTGGAGTAGGCCTCGGGAGGTTTGCCGGCAGAACTCACCTGCGGGGTGGCCTGGGCGCGATCGCCTCGCGACTCGGGCTTGCCGGGCACCGGTTCCGGCCGGTTGAGCTGCTGCTCTGAGTCAGGACGTTGCGACCCCTGGCCGATCGCCGAAAGGTCTGGCGCGGCAAGGCCGGTCACATACCGGCTTCGCGGATCCGCGGGGCGGGCGGCGGGCGGGGGTGCCGGCGCGTCCGGCCGACGGGCACCCTGCCACGGCGCACCGTCCATCGATCCGTCCCCGGCACCGGCCCGCGCGCCCGGGGTGGACTGGCCCGGCTCCTTCGGTGAACTCACCAGCACTCCTTACCTTGCCGAACCTCTAGGCGTCGGCGTCGGCCCCGTCGTCGGGGTCGTCTTGTTCCTCCGGGTTGCGGGCAATGGCTAACAGTGTGTCGCCCTCGCCCAGGTTCATCAAGCGAACGCCCTTGGTCTGGCGCCCGGCTTTGCGAACCTGCTTCGCCGCGGTGCGGATCACACCGCCCCCGGAGGTGATCGCGTACAACTCGGTGTCGTCGTCGACGACCACTGCGCCGACCAGACTGCCACGGCGGGGGTCGTACTGGATCGTCAGGATGCCTTTGCCGCCGCGGCCCTGCGCGGTGTACTCCTCGATCGCCGTTCGCTTGGCGTAGCCGCCGGCGGTTGCGACCAGCAGATAGGTTCCCTCCCGCACCACGTTGAGCGATAGCAGCCGGTCGTCGGTGTTGAACCGCATTCCCTGGACCCCCGAGGTTGCCCGGCCCATCGGCCGTAGCGCCTCATCGGTCGCCGAGAACCTGATCGACTGCCCGTTGGCACTGACCAGCAGCAAGTCATCCTCAGCCGAGCACAACACCGCGCCCACGAGTTCATCACCGTCACGCAGGTTCACCGCCACGATCCCGCCGGAGCGGTTGGAGTCGAAATCCGTCAGCTTGGTCTTCTTCACCAGACCGTTGCGGGTGGCCAGCACCAGGTACGGGGCGTCGTCATAGCTCTTGATCACAATGACCTGGGCGATTCGTTCCTCAGGCTGGAAGGCGAGCAGATTCGCGACGTGCTGGCCGCGAGCGGCGCGCAACGCCTCGGGAAGCTCGTAGGCCTTGATCCGATAGACCCGCCCCTGGGTGGTGAAGAAGAGGATCCAGTCGTGCGTGGAGCACACGAAGAAGTGCCCAACGATGTCGTCCTGCTTCAGCGCCGCACCCTGAACCCCCTTGCCGCCGCGCTTCTGGCTCCGGTAAAGGTCGGTCTTGGTGCGTTTGGCGTATCCGGTCTCGGTGATCGTGACGACGACGTCCTCGCGGGCGATCAAATCCTCGTCGGAGACCTCGCCCTCCGCCGCGATGATCTTGGTCCGCCGGTCATCGCCGTACTTGTCGACGATCTCGGCCAATTCGTCGCGAACGATCGCCCGCTGACGCTCCGGCTTGGCCAGGATGTCCTCGAGGTCGGCGATCTCCGCCTCGATCTTGGCGAGGTCATCGACGATGCGCTGGCGCTCCAGAGCAGCCAGGCGGCGCAGTTGCATGTCGAGAATGGCCTGGGCTTGAATCTCGTCGATGTCGAGGAGTTCGATGAGGCCGGTGCGGGCGATCTCGACGGTCTGCGAGGCCCGGATGAGGGCGATGACTTCGTCCAGCGCATCGAGCGCCTTGACCAGACCGCGCAGGATGTGGGCCCGCTCGTTCGCCTTGCGCAGCCGGTAGGTGGTTCGGCGAACGATCACATCGAGCTGATGATCCACGTAGTACCGGATCATCTGATCGAGCCGCAGCGTGCGGGGAACGCCGTCGACGATGGACAGCATGTTCGCGCCGAAACTCGTTTGTAGCTGCGAGTGCTTGTAAAGGTTGTTGAGCACCACCTTCGCCACGGCATCGCGCTTGATTTCGATGACGATCCGCAACCCCACCCGGTCGCTGGATTGGTCCTCGATATTGGAGATGCCGCCCAGCTTGCCGTCGCGCACCTGCTCGGCGATCGAGGTGATGAAGTTGTCGTGGTTGACCTGATAGGGCAGTTCGGTGATGACGATCGATGTCCGGTTGCGGGAATCCTCTTCCACCGTCACCACGCCGCGCATCCGGATCGAACCGCGGCCGGTCATGTAGGCGTCGTTGATGCCGCCGGTCCCGACGATCAACCCCGAGGTGGGGAAATCCGGTCCTTTGACCCTTTCCATGCATGCAGCCAGGGTCGCCTCTTCATCGGCGTCGGAATTGGCCAGGCACCAGTACACCGCCTCAGCCAATTCCCGGAGATTGTGCGGCGGGATGTTGGTGGCCATCCCGACCGCGATACCGCCTGAACCGTTGGCCAGCAGGTTGGGGAATCGGCTCGGCAGAACCGTGGGCTCCTGTACCCGGCCGTCGTAATTGGGGATGAAATCGACTGTCTCCTCGTCGATTTCCCGCAGCATCTCCATGGCCAACGGCGTCAGGCGGGCCTCTGTGTACCTCATCGCTGCTGGCGGATCGTTCCCCGGCGAACCGAAATTACCCTGCCCGTCGACCAACGGATAACGCAATGACCACGGCTGGGCCATCCGCACCAGGGTGTCGTAGATCGAGGCATCACCGTGGGGGTGATAGTTACCCATTGTCTCTGCCACCGAACGCGCGGATTTCGCGTGACTGCGATCCGGACGAAATCCGGAGTCATACATCGCATAGAGCACGCGCCGGTGGACCGGCTTGAGGCCGTCGCGAACCTCCGGCAGAGCTCGGCCGACGATGACGCTCATCGCATAGTCGATGTAGCTGTTCTGCATCTCCTGCTGGATGTCGACCGGTTCGATCCGGTCGCCGGCAGTTCCCTCGGGGGGCAGCGTGGTGTCAGTCATGATGAGTCCTCAGTCCGCGGTCAGAGGTCGAATGGCGATCCGGAGTGATCTAAACGTCAAGGAAACGAACGTCTTTGGCGTTGCGGGTGATAAAGCTGCGTCGCGCCTCGACGTCATCGCCCATCAGGATCGAGAACAGTTCGTCGGCGGCGGCGGCGTCGTCGAGAGTGACCTGACGCAACACCCGAACCGATGGATCCATGGTCGTCTCCCACAGTTCCTTCGCATCCATCTCCCCGAGGCCCTTGTAGCGCTGAATTCCGTCGTCCACGTTGATCTTTCGACCGGCCTTCTTGCCGGCTTCGAGCAGCCCGTCGCGTTCCCGATCGGAGTAGGCGAACTCCGGTTCCGAACGCTGCCACTTCAATTTGTACAGCGGCGGTTGGGCCAAGAAGATATGCCCGTTTTCCACAAGCGGTTTCATGAATCTGAACAGCAGCGTCAACAGCAGGGTCGAGATGTGCTGCCCATCGACGTCGGCGTCGGCCATCAACACGATCTTGTGGTACCGAAGTTTGGAGATGTCGAACTCGTCGTGAATCCCGGTGCCGAGGGCCGTGATGATCGCCTGGACCTCGGTATTCTTCAGCACCCGGTCAATGCGGGCCTTCTCGACGTTGATGATCTTGCCGCGCAAGGGCAGGATCGCCTGGAACATGGAATCACGGCCACTCTTGGCCGAGCCCCCGGCCGAATCACCCTCCACCACATACAGTTCCGAGGATTTCGGGTCAGTAGAACGGCAGTCGGCCAACTTGCCGGGAAGGCCCCCGATATCCGTGGCGCTCTTGCGGCGCACGAGTTCGCGCGCTTTGCGTGCGGCGAGTCGGGCCTGCGCAGACTGGTTCGCCTTGTTGATGATGGTCTTGGCTTCGGCAGGGTTGGACTCGAACCAATGCGTCAGTTGCTCGTTGCACACCTTCTGCACGAATGACTTGACTTCGGTATTGCCGAGCTTCGTCTTCGTCTGGCCTTCGAACTGCGGCTGCGCGACCTTCACCGATATGACCGCCGCCAAGCCCTCGCGGATATCGTCCCCGGTCAGATTGGGGTCCTTGTCCTTGATGAGTTTCTTGTCCTTGGCGTACTTGTTGACCACACTCGTCAGCGCTGCCCGGAAACCCTCTTCATGCGTGCCACCCTCGTGGGTGTTGATGGTGTTGGCGAAAGTGTGTACCGATTCCGAATAGCCTGCGTTCCACTGCATGGCGACCTCGAGTTCGTGGCCCTCGCCCTTTCCGCAGAAGTCGACGACACTGGCATGGATCGCCGCTTTGGTGCGGTTGATGTGCTTGACGAAGTCAACCAGGCCGCCAGGGTAATGGAAGGTGCGTTGTTTGACCTTGTGCGGCGCCGCTTGTTCGGCGGCCTTCTCCTGAGCGGATTTCGGCGCATCGGCGGTAGCGCTGACGATTTCGTCGACGATCTCCGTCGGGGTGACGCGTTCATCGGTGAGGGTGATGGTCAGACCTTTGTTGAGGAAGGCCATCTCCTGTAGTCGCCGTGCAACAGTCTCGAAGTCGTAGTTGGTGGTCTCGAAGATGTTCGGGTCCGCCCAGAACCGCACCGTGGTGCCGGTCTGGGTGGTCTTGTCACCCTGCTTGATGCTGCCCGGGATCGAGTTGTCGTAGGTCTGGAACCATTCGTATCCGTCGCGCCGGATATCGGCCTCGAGTCGGGTCGACAGCGCGTTGACCACCGAAACGCCCACCCCGTGCAAGCCGCCGGACACCTGGTAGGCGCCTTCTTCGAACTTGCCGCCGGCGTGCAGCACGGTCATCACCACGTCGACGGTGGGAATGCCCTCGGTCCCGTGCATCTCGACGGGGATACCCCGGCCATTGTCAGTCACCTCGACGCCGCCGTCTTCGAGCAATCGCACATCGACCTGCGTGGCGAACCCCGCCATCGCCTCATCGACGGCGTTGTCGACGACTTCCCAGATCAGGTGGTGCAGGCCCCGTTCACCGGTGGAACCGATGTACATGCCGGGGCGTTTGCGGACGGCTTCCAAGCCCTTCAGCACCTTGATCGAGTCGCCGCCGTATTCCTGATGTTCTGCCACGGTTGTAACCGGTCTCCTCGACGATCAGCGAGCAAGCGGCCGAGTGGCCGTGCACATGATGGCAACAGTCTACCGGGAATGTGGGACAGCACCGACTCTGGGACGGCGTTTCTGCACACCTATTCGGCCCGTGCACGGAATATTTCGCTTCAAGATGTGTCGGGAGGTTCGACGGGGGCGCAAGCGACAATCTGACCGCACTGAGACGGCTGTTGTCTTTCGCGTGGCAGGCCCACTATCCATAGGTGTCGCGGGGACCACGCCCGGAGATGTGTCGGGGACCTTTGCGCCACGACGGTGCTGCTGGGCCGGTGATCCGCAAGGAAGTGACGATCCCATTACCCACTTCGGCGGCAATCTTGGCCAGCACCTGGCTCTGTACCATCCGCAACTGGGTGGCCCACGCCGTCGACTCGGCGACGACGTGTAAGACTCCCTCCCGCAGTGCGGTGGGGTGGGCGTGTTCGGCAATCTGTTCACCGACCACTCTCTCCCATTCACCGAAGACAGAGCCCTCCGCCACCCGCGGCGTCCAGCCACGCACCTTGGTCAGATCGCGGGCAGCGCGGCCGAGTGGCTGCGGATCGCGGCCGTCCGGACCGGGCCCCGACCACCGGCGTCGGCTACCCCTGCGGGACGGCTGGCCGGCGGCCGCCGACCGCCGACCGCGGCCCACCTCCTTGCCCTGATCGCGGGCGGTGGCCCGGGCCTCTTCCAGGGCGCGGCGCACCAAGTCCATACCGGCCAGATTGTTCAGATGCTCGGGCGGATCCAGCGGATCGCTCACGACATCACCTCCGATATCCCTTCCGAAAAGTTGATTCCAATGTGCCGGGCATCCCAGTCGGAGGGGATGTCGTCGGCCACGGCCGCGGTGATGAGCACCTGTTCGGCGGTGGAAGCGACCCTCGCCAGGGCCTCTCGGCGCGCTACGTCCAATTCGGCGAAGACATCATCGAGGATCAGGATCGGCTCGCTGCCCTCGGAACGCAGCAGTTCGTATGCTGCGAGTCGCAACGCCAGGGCTGTCGACCACGACTCACCGTGGCTGGCGAATCCCTTCGCCGGTTGGTTCCCCAGCTTCAGTTCCATATCGTCCCGATGCGGACCGACCAGACACATTCCACGTTCGATCTCCGCCTCACGTCGCCGGTCGAGTTCGGCCAGTAACGCGCTCTCGAGATCGGCGATGTCCGCGGTCTGTCCATCACCGAGCTCGACACTCGTCCGGTAGCCGATACTCGCCGGTCGGGAAGCCGGAGCCAACATCTGATAGGCGCTTTCGACCGCTGGAGCAAGGAGCCTGACCAGTTCCCGCCGCGCCGCGATCAACTTCGCTCCGTGCGCGGCCAGATGGCCGTCCCACACGTCGAGACTGTCGACAACCCCGCCGCGGTACCGAGCGCCGCCGGCCGACTTGAGCAATGCAGTTCGCTGCCGCAGCACCTTGTCGTAATCTGCGCGGATTCCCGCGACTGCGGGCCGCCGGACGGTGGCCAGTTCATCGAGGAATCGACGCCGTTCCCCGGGATCTCCGCGCACCAATGCCAAATCCTCCGGCGCGAACAACACCGCCCGCACCGCCCCCAAGACCTCCCGGGTGCTACGGACAGGAGACCTGTTGAGCCGAGCTTTGTTAGCCCGGCCGGACGCGATTTCGATGTCGACGGCTAATTCCCGACCCTCACTGACGACGATCGCCGATACCACCGCCTTGTCGGCCCCCGAGCGGATCAGGGGAATGTCCGAACCAACTCGGTGTGAACCCAGCGTCGCGCAATACCACA
>JAGQTS010000096.1:0-13910 GCA_020438895.1 Mycobacterium sp. | reverse complement strand
CGTGAGATCCAGATCGACCTGGGTCCACGACCGGAAGTCACGCAACGCCAGGCGCCGGACATACATGGAAGCTAACCGGATAACGGAATCCGTTGTACCGCATGGCCACCGAACTGGTTGCGCAATGCAGCAACAGCCTTCATGGTGGGGGACTGATCTTGCCGCGAGGCAAATCTCGCAAACAGCGAAGCGGCGATCACCGGAGTGGGCACCCGATGATGAATCGCCTCCTCCACCGTCCAGCGGCCCTCACCGGAATCCTCGGTGTAGTCAGAGATATCGGCCAGACCAGGATCCTCCTTGAGAGCCTTGGCAAGCAGTTGCTGCAGCCAGGACCGCACCACTGTGCCATTCGTCCAGGCTTGAATGACGGCCTGGGTATCGCTGATCAGCGGTTCGGCGGAGAGCAGTTCGTACCCTTCCGCGTAGGCCATCATCAGGCCGTACTCGATCCCGTTGTGGACCATCTTCGCGTAGTGACCAGCGCCCACCGGCCCGGCGTGGACGAAACCATCGGCGACATCACCAGCCGGCCGCAGACTGTCGAAGATCGGCATCAATCTGGCGATATCGGCATCCGTTCCACCGACCATGAGACCGTAACCCTCGGTGAGTCCCCAGACCCCGCCTGAAACACCCGCGTCCACGAAGCCAATTCCACGCGCACCGAGGAGTTCGGCGTGCGGACCGTCCTCGGTGTAACGCGAATTGCCACCGTCCACCACAAGATCCCCGGGCTGGAGGACCTCCGCCAGTGCGCTGATGGTCTCGTGGGTGATGGGTCCGGATGGGACCATCACCCACACGGTCCGAGGGGCGTTGAGCGCAGCGGCCAATCCCGACAAATCCGCAACATCGGACACCTCGGGGCGGGGATCGTAACCGATGACCTCATGTCCGCCGTCACGCAGACGTTGGCGCATGTTGAAACCCATCTTGCCCAGTCCCACCAAACCAAGCTGCATCTGAGCGCCCTTTCTTCGAAGTGTTCCTGACAGCTCAGCCGGGAAGCCGAACCGGCATGAGCAGATACACGTAATCGGTGTTCACGGCGGGGAATGGACCCACCCCGGCAGTCTCGGCACCACCGTCGTCAGCCGGGCGCAATACCGCTGGCTTGCTTGACGTCGTGAAGCCAAATGTCACCCGGTCGCTGTGCAATGAACCCAGGCCGTCGGTGAGATAGGTCGGATTGAAGGCGATCGTCAGTGGCTCCCCGGCGAACGTGATCGGAAGATCTTCCTCGGCCAGTCCAACCCCGTCGTTGCCGGCTGAGAGGTGCAACAAGCCCTCCGAGAACTCCATCCGAACTTGGGCACCACGATCGGCCACCAGCGCGACGCGCTTGATCGCCTCGGTCAATTCCGCCACCCCCACCGTGGCGAGGGCCGTGTGCTCGACCGGCAGAAGCTGGCGAAACTTCGGGAATTCGGCATCCAGCAGGCGCGTGGTGCTGCGCTTGCCGGCGCTGCGGATGCCAAGCAATCGTTCCTCTCCGACGTTTCCACCGCTACCAAGCGCCAGGTGGACGTCGGTTCCCGAGGTGACCGCTTTTGCTGCTTCGGCCAGCGTCCGCGCCGGAACCAGCACTGCGGCCTCCACGCCCGGGGAACTGGTCGACCAGGTGAGTTCACGAACCGCCAGCCGGAAGCGGTCGGTCGCCGCCAAGACCACGGTATCTCCGCAAATCTCAACCCGGATCCCGGTCAGCATCGGCAGCGTGTCGTCGCGGCCGGCGGCGACGGCCACCTGACCGACTGCCTCGGCGAATACGTCGGCGGCAACCGTGCCGGTTTCCTCCGGAAGCCCGGGCAGCGCCGGGTAATCCTCCACCGGCATGGCCGGCAAGGAAAATTTGGCGCTTCCACAGGTGAGGAGGACCCGACTGCCCTCGACGCTGACATCCACCGGTTTTGCCGGCAGCGCCCTGGTGATCTCGGAAAGCAGCTTTCCGGATACCAAAACCGCTCCGTTGGAGGCGATTTCAGCGGGAACCATCACCTCTGCGGAGACGTCGTAGTCGAAACCGGCAATAGTCAGGCCCTCGTCGGTACCGGTGATCAGCACACCCGCCAGCACCGGAACGGCAGGCCTCGACGGCAGGCTGCGGGCGACCCAGGCCACCGCTTCGGCGAAGTCCTCTCGTACCAACCGGAATCTCAAGTCGGAGCCCACCGTTGTGGTCACCACGTTCAATCGTGTCCCTTCATCAGCCAGCAATGCCTTCATGAGGCAACCGAACACCGCCGACCATCCCACCCTTGGCGGTGGGTCGAAGTCCAACCGTAGAGCGTCATGTCCGAAGTTGGAAGTTATTCCACGAGGCTGACACGTTGGCCGGTCGGCTGTGGGCCAGTCCGCCGGTGAACCGGAATTCCCCAGCGGTTGTTTTCTGGGAGAAAACCAGATTGAGGGAAAAGCAGTGGTAGTAGGGGCTGTGGAAGATGTGGAGAACAGGGTGTTTACCCAGTTCGCGACCGTTGCACCGATGTGGGGTGGGATGTGGATGACGAGCCGATCGGGCGACGGGATTGTGGATAACGGCGTGGTCGTTCACAACATCCCCGCCAGTGTCCACGGATGACCCAGTCGTTCTCCACAGTTGGTGCACACACCACCGCTGTGATGGATGAGGCGGAAGCGCCGAAAGTTTCTTGACCTCGACATCAGACACGCCGCGCGACTCGCCGGGCAAACTCAGCGCTTGGACCGCTGACGAATCCGGGTGGTCAGTTCCTTGACGTGATCAAAGACCTCACGATGGGAGGCCATCTCGTTGCGGATCTTCTTCTGGGCATACATGACCGTGGTGTGATCGCGGTCGAAGGCCGAGCCGATTTTCGGCAGTGACAAGTCGGTCAGCTCGCGGCACAGATACATCGCGATCTGGCGGGATTGCGCCAGCGACCGTGTCTTGCCGGGACCGCGCAACTCCTCGACCGTCGTGTCGAAATACTCAGCGGTGGCGGCCATGATCATCGCCGCGCTGATCTGCATGGTGCTGGCGTCGGCAATAAGGTCCCGGAGGACGATCTCGGCGAGGGAGGTGTCGATGGGTGTCTTATTCAGTGAGGCGAACGCGGTGACCCTGATGAGTGCACCCTCCAACTCCCGGATGTTGCGTTCGATGCTGCTGGCGATGAGTTCCAGAACGTCATCAGGAACAGCGAGGCGTTCCATCTGCGCCTTCTTTCGCAGGATGGCGATCCGGGTTTCCAACTCAGGTGGTTGGACATCGGTGATCAATCCCCACTCAAATCGGGTCCGTAGTCGGTCTTCGAGGGTCGCCAATTGCTTTGGTGGCCGGTCCGAGGAGATGACGATCTGCTTGTTGGCGTTGTGGAGAGTGTTGAAGGTGTGGAAGAACTCCTCCTGGATACCCTCCTTGCCCTCGATGAACTGAATATCGTCGACGAGGAGCACGTCGATATCGCGGTAGCTTCGCTTGAATGCCACCTTGCGGTCGTCGCGCAGCGAGTTGATGAAGTCGTTGGTGAATTCCTCGGTGGAGACGTACTTGACCCGCATTCCGGGAAACAACCCCTGGGCGTAATTGCCGGCCGCGTGCAGCAGGTGTGTCTTCCCGAGGCCGGACTCACCCCAGATGAACAGCGGGTTGTATGCCCGCGCGGGTGCTTCGGCGATGGCGAGGGCCGCGGCGTGGGCGAATCGGTTGGAGGCACCGATGATGAACGTGTCGAAGGTGTATCGGCGATTGAGGCTGATTCCGGTGGTGTGTTCGGCGGGGGCGCGATGCGGGCGCTCGACGAAGTATCCGGTCCAACTCTCACCGGTCGTGGCCGGGGTGGTGGGTGTCGGAGCGCCATCGACGGTGTCGGACGCCAACGGTTCGCGATCGTCGGCGGAGTTCTCGACGGTTGGTTCGATGCGCACACCAAGTTCGACGCGTTGTCCCAGGCGGTGGCTCAGAGCGTCGATGATGGGTTCTCGGAGATGTCGTTCGATCTCGTTCTGGACGAACGGACTTGGCACGGACAGTAGGGCGAAGCCCTCGGCGATGGTCAGTGGCCGGACCAATTTGAGCCAGGCGCGCTGCTGCGGAGTCAGGGGGGCCGAGGCGTAGCGGCTCCCGGGAGGTCCCGGTGTGTCGCCGTTAAGATCCGCGACGACCAGCGCCCACACCGAAGAGAAGTCGGAGCCGGGATCATTGCTCATAAGCGGATCTCCCGGGTTCGGGCCGGCGTGGCGGGGGATGACTCCAGAACTGTTCACATAGTTATCCACAGATGTGAACAGCTCAAATCGTCCTCGAATCGCAGGAGGACGATGATTCCTGCCTCGAGGATCCGCTCCGGACCGTTGGTTTGGTTAAGTTCGAACCCCGGGCAGAAGTTAACAGGTTTCCGAACTGCTGCCAAACTCGGGGGGTGACTGCCGGCAGCGGTGGCCAGCTGGTGCGGTTTGACCTGCGCAAGTGTGGTCAGTAACCTCAAGCAGTCGCCCGAAAGTCGGCGATACGGCAGCGTCCGGGAACATCCGCTGACTGCGCCGGTTACCAGAGGGGCACGACAGGTGGGGCCTGCCACCTGCGTGGAGTCCGTCAGGCTTGATGAGGAGATAGACCGGTGGCTAAGGGTAAGCGCACGTTCCAGCCGAACAATCGGCGTCGCGCGAGAGTTCACGGCTTCCGTCTGCGCATGCGTACCCGGGCCGGCCGCGCGATTGTGACGGGGCGGCGTCGCAAGGGTCGCCGTTCGCTGACCGCCTGATCCGCCGGCATTCGACGTGCTGCCGGCTCGATACCGGATGACACGCTCTGCCGAGTTCAGTGCCACTGTCAAGCATGGGGTGCGGGCTGGACTGCCCGACCTTGTTGTTCATGCCCGCCGGGATTCCGACGATCATCATGGTCCGCGGATTGGTTTCGTGGTGAGTAAATCAGTCGGATCAGCAGTTGATCGCCATCGGGTCGCCCGCCGTTTGCGGCACGCAGCGAAGGCGCTCCTGCCCGAACTGGATCCCGGCGATCGATTGGTGATCCGGGCGCTGCCTGGGAGTCGACGGGAGCGCTCCGCTCGGCTGCAGGAAGAACTCAGTGCTGGCCTTCGTCGGACGCGTGAACTGGAGCGTCGGCGATGAGGGCCGACCAATCGGCGGGCCGACTCGTGCGCCTGTTGGTGACCATCATCGAGACCTACCGTCACATGATTTCGCCACTTCGGCCGGCGTCATGTCGTTTTACACCGACCTGCAGCCAGTACGCCGTCGATGCATTGACCAGGTTTGGTGTGATGCGCGGCGGCTGGCTCACGCTACTGCGGCTTGGGAAGTGCGGCCCGTGGCACCGCGGGGGATGGGATCCGATACCGGACCGGACGCAGGACAAGGGTCCGGAACTCAGGAGCATCAATGTTTAACTGGTTCAGCCTCGACTACATCTATTACCCGGTCTCGGGCATCATGTGGCTCTGGTACAAACTTTTCGCGAGCATCCTGGGCCCGAACAGTTTTTTCGCCTGGGCACTCTCGGTGATGTTCCTGGTTTTTTCGTTGCGAGCCCTGCTGTACAAGCCGTTCGTCCGCCAGATTCGTACGACTCGGCAGATGCAAGAGTTGCAGCCGCAGATCAAGGCGCTGCAGAAGAAATACGGCAAGGATCGCCAGCGGATGGCGCTGGAGATGCAAAAGCTCCAGCGCGAGCACGGGTTCAATCCTGTGCTCGGCTGTCTGCCGATGCTCGCGCAGATACCGGTATTCCTCGGTCTCTACCACGTCCTGATGTCCTTCAACCGGACGCAGTCGGGTTTCGGACGACTGGGTCTTTCCGTGGAAGAGAATCGCAGACTGCCGAACTATGTCTTCAGTTCAGCCGATGTGGGGCACTTTCTCGACGCCCACCTCTTCGGTGCGCCGATCGGGGCGTCGATCACCCAACAGCACGGGTTGGAGGCGTTCACCGTTTTCAGCCGTCCGGCTGTGGCGGCTGCCGCGATTCCGCTGATGATCCTGGCGGGTATCGCGACGTACTTCAACAGCCGGGCCTCGATCGCCCGACAGAGCCCGGAGGCGGCGGCCAACCCGCAGACCGCTCTGATGAACAAGTTGGCCCTCTACGTCTTTCCGTTGGGCGTCGTGATCGGTGGCCCGTTCCTGCCGATCGCCATCATCATCTACTGGGTGTCCAACAACATTTGGACGTTCGTGCAGCAACACGTGGTGTTCGGAAAGATCGAGAAAGAAGAAGAGGCCAAGAAAGAGGAAGCAATAGCCCGGCGTGCGGCCAACGCACCGGCGCCGGGGGCTAAGCCGATCAAGGCGCCGCCCGTCAAGGCGCCGCCGCAGAAGTCGCCGGCGGGGAAGGTGAAGTCGCCCGCCGACGATGCCGCCAACCCGCCGACAACGGAGGACATCTCAACAGCCGGCGGGGAAGCAGCTGCGGCCAACGCGGCGGCCGGTCAGGCGCCGGTACGGAAACCGCAACCGCGGAACCGGACTCCGAGGCCCGGCAATCGCCCAAAGAAACGTAAGCGCTGACCGGGCCGAAGCCGGTCGGAGAGGATGACATCGTCATGACTGACACAGACACCGAGCAGCAACCCCGCACGAAGGCCAACGATCTGGAGGAGCGCCTGGTAGCCGAAGGGGAGATTGCCGGCGACTATCTCGAGGAGCTTCTCGACCTGCTGGACTTCGACGGCGATATCGACCTCGACGTCGAGGGAGACCGAGCGGTCGTGAGTATCGACGGTGGTGACGACCTGACCAAGTTGGTGGGCCGTCGCGGCGAAGTGCTCGATGCGCTGCAGGAGTTGACCAGGCTGGCCGTGCACCAGAAGACTGGCGAGCGGAGCCGATTGATGCTCGACATTGCCAACTGGCGGCGCCGGCGTCGCGAGGAACTGACAGCGTTGGGAGACAAAGTGGCCCACCGCGTATTGGCGTCGGGTGCCCGCGAGGAACTCGCGCCGATGACGCCGTTCGAGCGAAAGATCGTCCACGATGCGGTCGCGGCGGTGGACGGGGTACGCAGTGAGAGTGAAGGCGTCGAACCGGCCCGCCGGGTCGTTGTCCTGAAGGACTAGTTCGATCCGAATTACACGTATGTAGTTCTCGGTGGCGAAAGGACTGTTTCACGTGAAACATTCCTCGGCCCCCTCGCCGCCTCCGGCCGCACATGTCGTCTTCGGTGACCGCATGGACCTCGCTTGCCGCTACGCGGAACTGTTAACGGGACCCGCGGTGGAGCGTGGACTCATCGGTCCGCGTGAGGTTGATCGCATCTGGGAACGCCACATCTTGAACTGTGCCGTGACGGCGGAGTTACTCGTGGAGGGTGAGTCGGTCGTCGACATCGGTAGCGGTGCCGGATTGCCGGGTATCCCGATCGGCATCGCCCGGCCGGGCGTGTCGGTCCTGCTACTGGAGCCGATGTTGCGACGCACCGCGTTCTTGGAGGTCGCGGTCCAGACGCTCGGTTTGGATGTGGAGGTCGTTCGCGGTCGGGCCGAGGACGAAGGGATGCGCACGCTGATTGGGGGAGCGGATGTCGTGGTGTCCCGGGCGGTATCCAGCCTCGACAAGCTCGCCCGATGGAGTTTCCCACTTCTTCGCCCGGGAGGTCGGATGATCGCGTTGAAGGGTGAACGAGCCGAAGACGAGCTCACCGCGAGCCGAGCAGTATTGCTGGGATTGGGCGCGAAGGAGCTGCGAGTGGTGAAATGTGGAGAGGGGCGCGTCAACCCGCTGACGACGGTTGTGGTCGCCGAACGCGGTCTACGCCGGGACGAGGGCCGGCGTAGATACCGGCGCGGAAGTGATGAGCGGCGATTGTGAGCGGTGAACAGGAGAGCGCGATGACAGGACCGGATTCGGTTTCACGTGAAACATGGCCGCCGGCCGGGGACGTCGACACGCCCATCGGGGCCGCCGCTGAGCGAGCCATGAAGGTGCTCCACACCGCTACGGGCCAATTACCCCGGCCCCCCCGCCGCCGTGTTCTGACGGTTGCCAACCAGAAGGGTGGCGTGGGAAAAACCACGACCGCCGTCAACATGGCAGCGGCGTTGGCGGTACAGGGACTCAAGACACTCGTTATCGACCTCGACCCCCAAGGCAATGCCAGCACCGCATTGGGTATCTCGGATCGCCATTCCGGAACCCCGTCGTCCTACGAGGTCCTTCTGGGTGAGATGCCGCTGCACGACGCCATGCGGCGGAGTCCGCACAGCGATCGATTGTTCTGCGTACCGGCCACGATCGACCTCGCTGGAGCTGAGATCGAGCTAGTGAGCATGGTGGCGCGCGAAAATCGATTGCGAAACGCATTGACCGATCTGGACAACACGGACTTGGACTACGTCTTTATCGACTGCCCACCCTCGTTGGGTCTATTGACGATCAACGCTCTCGTGGCCGCGCCCGAGGTACTGATCCCGATTCAGTGTGAGTACTACGCCTTGGAGGGAGTGTCTCAACTGATGAAGAACATCGAGATGGTGAAGGCCCACCTGAACCCAGCGCTGTCGGTCAGCACGGTAATCCTCACCATGTATGACGGCCGAACAAAGTTGGCGGATCAGGTCGCCGTCGAGGTACGAAGTTACTTCGGAGACCGGGTCCTGCGGACAGTCATCCCGCGCAGCGTTAAGGTGTCCGAGGCACCGGGCTATAGCATGACGATCATCGACTACGACCCAGGATCGCGCGGCGCCATGAGTTATCTCGACGCCAGCCGAGAGTTGGCACACCGGGCCAGTCCAGGGGAGGGACAGGGATGAACCAGAGACGTAAAGGTGGCCTCGGACGCGGCCTGGCCTCCTTGATCCCCACCGGGCCTGCGGAACCACGCCTGGGCAACGCTGCCGCCGATGTGGTAATCGGTGGGGTGATGAGCGAAGCGGCCGGCGACGTGGCCGCCGACTCGGGCCGCCAAGTGGTCGCATCAGAGGTCGGCGCCGTCTACCGCGAGATCGATCCATCCGTGATCGAGCCCAACCCACGCCAACCCCGCCAAGTCTTCGATGAGGAGGCGCTCGCCGAACTCGTTCATTCGATCCGCGAGTTCGGATTGATGCAACCGGTGGTGGTTCGCGAACTTCCTGCCGTCGATGGGGCCCCGCGTCACTACCAACTGGTGATGGGGGAGCGGCGGTGGAGGGCAGCCCAGCAGGCGGGCTTACCGACCATCCCGGCCATCGTGCGCGAGACCGCAGACGACAACCTACTGCGGGATGCGTTGTTGGAGAACATTCACCGGGCCCAATTGAACCCGCTGGAAGAGGCGGCCGCCTACCAGCAATTGCTGGATGAGTTCTCCGTCACGCATGAGGAACTCGCCGCTCGCATCGGTCGGTCGCGTCCGGTGATCTCGAACATGATCCGGCTACTGAGGCTGCCGATCGCCGTTCAACGGAGGGTGGCGGCCGGGGTTCTGTCCGCTGGGCATGCGCGCGCACTGTTGGCGCTGGAGGCGGGTGCCGAAGCGCAAGAGGAGTTGGCCGCACGCATCGTGGCGGAGGGGCTGTCGGTGCGAGCTACCGAGGAGGCCGTGACGCTGGCCAATCGCGCCGATCATCGTCCGCCCGCCCCGCCCCGTCGCCGGCCGATCCAGATGCCAGGGCTGCAGGAGGTGGCCGAGCGGCTTTCAGGAACGTATGACACCCGGGTGATGGTGAGCCTGGGTAAACGCAAGGGCAAGATCGTGGTCGAGTTCGGGTCGGTCGAGGATTTGCAGCGAATTGTGGCGCTGATGGATCCATCGGTCGCCGGATAGCGCCAACAACCTATACCGGCGCATTTCGTCACTGTGACACTATCCACGACAAGCGGTCCGATCCTCATCGGCGCTAGAACGAATGTTGAAGCGCTGCAATGGAATTCGGTGCTGACCGTGCCATCGGAGGATCCTGGGGGCCGCCGGATGAGCTGCGGTGGTGAAGGCCGTATCCGGCGGAGTCCGGATCAGACGAGCCTATTCTGTAGGCACCCTGTGAACCACCGGAGAACCTAGTGTCGTTTCGTATCCGCCCGCTGAGACTCGACTCTTTCGAACAGTTGCCCAAGCACGCCCGCCGATGCGTGTTCTGGGAGGTCGATCCGCAGACGGTGAGCGCGGACTACCTGGCCGATCCTGAGTTCGAGAAGGAAGCCTGGCTGTCGATGGTCATGTTGGAGTGGGGGTCCTGTGGGCAGCTGGCGACGGCCGCTCGTCCGGATGACGAGGCGGACGACGGCGAGACCTGTCTGGGATATGTGCTCTACGCTCCGCCACGGTTGGTTCCGCGGGCCCAGCGAATGCCCACCGGGCCGGTGAGTGCCGATGCCGTGTTGTTGACTTCCATGGGAGTTGAACCCGGTCAGCCGGATGGCATGCCCACCATGTTGATCGGTCAGGTCGTCAGCGAGTTGGTGCGCCGTGGAGTCCGAGCGTTGGAGGCCTTCGGGCGCACGGCGGAGGCGGCCGAGGTCGGGGGAGCGGAGGCCACTGTCGCGGAGTCAGATCCCGGGCTTCGGTTGGCGGTGACGGCGTTGGGGGACTGCGCATTCGAACAGTGCATGATCGACGCGGACTTTCTGCTGGACGCCGGATTCACCGTGGTGGCGCCGCATCGTTACTTTCCGCGATTGCGTCTGGAACTCGATAAGGGCCTCGGCTGGAAGGCGGAGGTGGAAGCGGCACTGGAGCGACTACTCGAAGGTGCCCGACTCGAGCAGGTCGTCTAGACGGCCGGCCGGCCGTGTTCGACCGACTGCTCGTGGGCGAGCAGTTCTGCGAAAGTGAACGTCCCGGTGGGGCGGTCGTTCTTGCCCAGCAAGTACAGGCGCTTGACCGCCGCGAGGATGCCCTCGGCGATGGCATCCCGGCACTCCCGGGTGGACAGAAGGTGGCTGTCGCGCGGGTTGGTGATGTAGCCGACATCGACCTGGACCGTCGGCATCCTCGTGAGCCGCAACAGATCCCAGGTCCGGCCATGAGTTCGGCAGTCCAGCAGACCGGTGCGGGCCGGAACCTCTCGCTGAATGAAATCAGCGAGGTTTCGGCCGATGGTCGATACCGATCCATGTGGGCTGCCGAAGTAGAAGGAGGCGACACCGCTTGCCGAGGGGCTGGGATGGCGTTCGAATCGCAGACTGATCATGAGATCGGCCCCGACGAGGTTTGCTGTCGCTGCGCGCTCGGCGTCGACCGGGCTGTGGTTGATCGGGCGGGAAAGGAACGTTTCCATGCCGATCGCCGTCATGCGGCCCTCGAGGCGGCTGCCCAGGTCCCAAAGAATGTCGGCTTCACTGACGGGGCCGCCCGGACCGGACACGATCAACCCGTGGTCAGATCCGCCGCGGCCGGGGTCGATGATGATGCGCTTGCCCGACAACCGCGGCCCGGACCGCCGGACCTGTTCCTCCTCGCGAATGGCGTGCAACGATCCGCCGGTGACGCGCGAACCCAGAAAGTAGAGGGAGCGCAGAGTCTCCGGGCCGCAGATACCGTCGGGCGCCAGCCCATACTCACGTTGGTAGGACATCAACGCGTTGTGTGTCTGCAACCCGAAATAGCCGTCCACCAGTGCGGTGTAGAAGCCGAGTTCTTGTAGTCGTGACTGCAGCGTCGCGATGTCGTCCCCGTACATCGGGGCGCCGAACTGGTGAGCCAGCATCCGCGCCCCCAACCGATAGGAGGCTTCCTTGAGCGAGCGATAGGTGGCTTCACCGACGATGCCGTCGACCAGCAGACCCCGCCGTTGCTGGAACGCCCGCACCGCGTGGTCGAGGTCGTCGTCGAACACGTCTGCAGCGATGTGCTGACCGGTCGTCAGCTGGTCGTCGGGGTGATCGAGAAAACCCAGCGTGGCGAGCGTGGCACGAATCTCGACCACTGCGCCGCCGCGGTGGCCGCGGCGCAAAGCCTCCCCCGGACTGTCGCCCTGCCGGGATTCGGCGCCGTGGCCGGGACTTGACATGGTAGGGATTGTCGCAGACGAAACGGCGTTTGTGCCAAACCCGGCAGCGTGCTCGGCGCGGCTACAGCTCGCTGGCGAGCTCCCGAAGCAAAGCTGCCTTTCCCTTGGCGCCGACGATCCGTTTCACCGGTTGACCGTTCTTGAACAGGATCAACGTCGGAATGGACACCACCTGGTAGTCCCGCGCGGTACCGGGATTGGCGTCGACATCGACCTTTGCCACGAGCAGTGCGCCGGCGTTGTCAGCTGCGATCTCCTCCAGCACGGGTGCCACCATCCGGCACGGTCCGCACCACGCAGCCCAGAAATCGACCAGAACCGGGATGCTGCTGGCAAGAACCTGCTCGGAAAAGGTGTCGTCGGTCACCGCGACCGTCGACGCGCTCACTGCTGGGCTCCCGCCATCGCGGTGGCGGCGCCGGCGTCATGGGGGTGAGCCAGCCAGCGTTCGGCGTCGATGGCCGCGGCGCAGCCACTGCCCGCTGCGGTGATGGCCTGGCGATAGGTGCGATCCACCAGGTCGCCGGCCGCGAAGACCCCGGGAATCGAGGTGGCGGTGCTGCCGGGGTTGACGAGGACATAGCCCTCGGCGTCGACGTCGACCAGGTCACGCACCAACTCCGAACGGGGATCGTGGCCGATAGCGATGAACACTCCGGTCACGGGAAGAGTCGATTCGACGCCGGAAATGACATCACGCACCCGCAAACCGGTCACCGTTGTCTCGCCCTCGACGGCGACGACGGAGGTATTGGTGAGGAAAGTGATCTTCTCGTCGGTGTGTGCTCGTTCGAGCATGATCTTCGAGGCGCGAAACTCCTCACGGCGGTGTACGAGGGTGACGCTACGTGCGAAGCGGGTGAGGAACGTGGCCTCTTCCATGGCGGAGTCACCGCCACCGACGACAGCGATGTCCTGGCCTTTGAAGAAGAAACCGTCGCAGGTCGCGCAGGAACTCACTCCGCGGCCCAGCAGTTCCTGCTCGCCGGGAACGTCAAGGTAGCGCGCCGCCGCGCCCATCGCCAGGATCACCGACTTGGCGCGGTGGGTGTCCCCGCCTGCCGTCACGATCTCTTTGACCGGTCCGTCCAGCGATACCGACTCAACGTCCTCCATCTGGAGGTCGGCGCCGAACCGCAGGGCTTGCTCGCGCATCTCCTCCATCAGGTCGGGACCATTGATTCCGGCCCGGAAACCCGGGAAATTCTCGACCTCGGTGGTGGTCATCAGCGCACCACCAAAGGACGTCCCTTCGAAGACCAGGGGAGCCAGCTGGGCGCGTGCGGTGTAGATCGCCGCCGTGTAACCAGCCGGCCCGGAACCGATGATGATGACGTCGTGAAGCGGTGGGGAGGTCATACCAGCCTTTCTGCGGGAGTCTTCCCTCTGTGCGGGAGTGGTCCGGGGACTCGACCCGTCAAACAACAGCCTAGGCTGGTCTGTTCCCGGCGGTAGTCAGGGGCGCGGCAGAATCTGTTCGGCGATCAGCCCGGTTCGATCGACGCCGCAGTCCGTCCACACCGCAACCGCGCGAAGTTCCGCGGGGTGCTCCCCGGCCAGTACGAACACGACAGCGGGACGATCGTTGACCGCTACGGCCCGCGCTCCGAGCACCGTTGCCGACGGGTAGCCCAGGCCTGCCAGGCAGGCTGCCCGGCGTCCGGGATCGACCAGGGGCCCGGCGTCCAACGGTTGCTCGATCAGCGCCGCCAGTTCTGCCGGAGGCAACGGCACCGTGGGAGTGACGGTGATGCTGCGGGCACTGCTCGGCGCGCTGAGGGCCGAATCCGGGTCTGCCCGCAGGCCTGCGATCACGACGCCGGCGAGCACAACTGTCGCGGCGGCCAGGGCAAGCAACCAGAAGCGTGCCGGCCGGGGCCGGGCGGCGTGGGCGGCCGGCCCCGAAGGGGCATCAGTCACCGTGTTCCCGGGTTGTTCGTCCATCCAACCAGTGTCGGCTAGGTCAGACCGTCTCGCTCCTCCTCCGCCTCG
>JAGQTS010000095.1 GCA_020438895.1 Mycobacterium sp. | reverse complement strand
AGAGGTCGCCGCCGTCGGTCTCCCACCCGCGGCCCCGTAGCCGATGCTCGTTGTCGACGATCTGCACATCCAAGCCGACGGCGACTTTGTCGCCGTACTCGGCGATCGCGCGCGCACACCACAGGGGGTCCTCCAGTGCCGCAGTGCCGATGTTCACCCGAGCGCAACCGGTTTCCAGCGCTGCCTGCAACGACTCGTCATCGCGGATGCCGCCGGACATCTCGACGTTGACATCAACTGACCCGACAACCTCGGCCAGCAGTTCGCGGTTGCTGCCCCTTCCGAACGCGGCGTCGAGATCGACCAGATGAATCCACTCTGCCCCGTCGCGCTGCCAGGTCAGTGCGGCATCCAAGGCCGACCCGTACTCGGTTTCACTGCCGGCCTTTCCCTGAACGAGGCGTACCGCACGTCCGTCGACCACATCGACCGCCGGCAACAGAATCAATGGTTTCACAGTCCCTCAACCCAATTCGTGAGCAGCGCCGCTCCGGCGTCACCACTCTTCTCCGGATGAAATTGTGTCGCAGCCAGCACCCCGTCCTCGACCGCCGCAAGGAACCGCACGTGGTGCGCCGCCCAGCTCAACAGTGCCGCAGGATTGCCCTCCCACCGCTGTGCGGCGTAGGAGTGCACGAAATAGAAGCGGGTATCGGGATCAATGCCGGCGAACAACCTGCTGCCGGCGGCGGCCTCGACGACGTTCCACCCCATATGCGGGATCACCGGCGCCTCCAATCGGGTCACCGAACCCGGCCATTGCGCGCAGCCGCGGCTCTCCACGCCGAACTCCAGCCCGCGCGCGAACAGGATTTGCATGCCGACACACACCCCCAGGACCGGGCGGTCAGCAGCGACCCGATCGGCGATGATCGCTTCGCCGCCGATGTCGTGCAGTCCCCGCATGCACGCGTCGAAGGCGCCAACTCCGGGAACTACCAGGCCATCGGCATTCAATGCGGCCCTCCGGTCCGCGGTGACCTCGACGCACGCGCCGGCCCGTTCCAGCGAACGTTGCGCCGATCGCAGGTTGCCCGAACCGTAGTCCAGGACCACGACGGATCGTCGCCTGAGCGCAGATCCACCTGTCACAGAACACCTTTGGTGGACGGCACCCCGGCTACCCGCGGGTCCGGCTCCACCGCCTGACGCAGCGCGCGGGCCACCGCCTTGTACTGGGCCTCGGTGATGTGGTGCGGATCACGTCCGTACAGGGTGCGAACGTGCAGGGCGATACGGGCGTTGCTGGCCAGCGATTCGAAGACATGGCGGTTGATCACCGTGTGGTATGGCACGCCCGAACCGGCGATGGTGAAATCCACCAGGTAGTCCGGCTCTCCGGTGTGCACGAAGTACGGGCGCCCCGAGACGTCGACCGCGGCATGCGCGAGTGCCTCGTCCATCGGGATGTAGGCGTCGCCGAACCGGCGGATGCCCTTCTTTTCGCCCAGCGCCTCGCCGAGGGCAGCGCCGAGCACGATGGCCGTGTCCTCCACGGTGTGGTGTGCCTCGATATCCACATCCCCGCGGGCGGTGACCGTCAGGTCGAAGCTGGCGTGGCTGCCCAGTGCGGTCAGCATGTGATCGAAGAACGGCACCCCGGTAGCGACCGAGACCCGTCCGCTGCCATCAAGATCGAGCTCGATCGTGATGTCGGACTCACGGGTCTTTCGTTCCACCCGCGCACGGCGCGGGGCGTTGATACTCATGGTGCTCCTAACGGCTGGGCCAACTCGGTCGTGGCCAGCCGTCGGCTGGCGGCGAGGAATGCGTCGTTCTCGGAAGCCAATCCGATCGTGACGCGAAGGAATCCGGGAATTCCGACATCGCGGATCAAGATGCCGCTCTCAAGGTAGTTCCGCCATGCGGCTGACGAGTCGGCGAACTCGCCGAACAGGACGAAATTAGCATCGGAGGGGATCACCCGGAACCCCATGTCCGCCAAGTCCGCGGCGACCCGTTCCCGTTCTGCGACCAGCGCGGCAACCGAGGCCAGCGTCTGGTCGGCGTGGCGCAAAGCCGCCCGGGCGGCGGCCTGGGTCAGCGCCGAAAGGTGGTACGGCAGCCGAACAAGCAGCATCGCCTCGATGACGGCCGGCGCCGCCACGAGATAGCCCAGCCTGCCGCCGGCGAAGGCGAAGGCCTTGCTCATCGTGCGGCTGACGATCAACCGGGCCGGATAGTCGTCGAGGAGAGTGACCGCGCTGGGCCGGCCGGAGAACTCCCCGTAGGCCTCGTCGACGATCAGTACCCCGCGGACCATCGCGTCCAGCAACAGGCGCAGGTCCGCGGTCGAGATGCTCTGCCCGGTGGGGTTGTTCGGGCTGGTGACGAAGACCACGTCGGGCTCTTCGGCCCGGATCGTCGCTAGTGCGGTGTCCAGATCAAGGCTGAAGTCGCCGGATCGTACGGCCTCGATCCAGTGGGTCTGGGTGCCGTCGGCGATGATCGGATGCATCGAGTAGGACGGCACGAAGCCGATCGCGGTGCGCCCCGGACCGCCGAAAGCCTGTAGCAGCTGCTGCAGAATTTCGTTGGAACCATTTGCCGCCCAGAGGTTTTCATATGTCAGCGGCACCCCGGTGGCGGCCGCCAGATACCCTGCGAGCTCAGATCTCAGGTCGATGGCATCACGGTCGGGATAGCGATGCAGATCGGCGGCCACGGCCCGTACCGACTCCGCGACATCGTCCACGAGCGAACTGCTGGGCGGGTGCGGATTCTCGTTGGTGTTCAGCCGGACCGGGACGGCGACCTGCGGGGCGCCGTACGGCGACTTGCCACGCAGATCGTCCCGCAGGGGCAGATCGGTCAGCTCGACGTTCGCCATCGACCCATCACGCCGGGTCACCGTTCGAACCTCCGGCGCACCGCTTCGCCGTGGGCCGGAAGGTCCTCGGCATTGGCCAGGGTGATCACGTGGCCGGCCACATCCTTGAGTGCGGCCTCGGTGTAGTCGATGACGTGGATACCGCGCAGGAAGGTCTGAACGGACAATCCGCTGGAATGTCGGGCACAGCCTGCTGTGGGCAGCACGTGATTGGAACCTGCGCAGTAGTCGCCCAGACTCACCGGGGACCACGGACCCACAAAGATGGCTCCGGCGGCCCGGATTCGGCGCGCGACGCCCGGCGCGTCGGCGGTCTGAATCTCCAAGTGCTCGGCGGCGTAGGCGTTCACGACGCGTACCCCGGTGTCGATGTCGTCAACCAGCACCACCGCGGACTGCGACCCGCACAGTGCGGCGCTGACCCGTTCGCGGTGCACGGTGGTCTCCAGCTGAGCACGTAACTCCGTATCCGTGGCGTCGGCGAGATCCAGGCTGTCGGTCACCAGAACGCTGGCCGCCATCACATCGTGTTCAGCCTGGCTGATCAGGTCTGCCGCCACGTGCACCGGATCGGCAGTATGGTCGGCCAGAATCGCGATCTCGGTCGGTCCGGCTTCGGAGTCGATACCGACCTGGGACCGGCAGATCCGCTTTGCGGCGGTGACGTAGATGTTGCCGGGCCCGGTGATCATGTCCACCGGTGCGAGGTCATGCTCAGTCGATCCGGCACTGGTGTCGGTGCCGCCGTAGGCCAGCAGCGCGATGGCCTGCGCGCCGCCAACCGCCCATACCTCGGTGACGCCCAGCATTCTCGCCGCGGCCAGTATCGTGGGGTGCGGCAGCCCGCCGAAAGCGGCCTGCGGCGGGCTGGCGACAACCAGCGACGGCACTCCGGCGGCCTGGGCCGGCACCACGTTCATCACCACGCTGGAGGGATAGACCGCGGTACCGCCCGGCACATAGAGCCCGACCCGTTCCACCGGTACCCATCGTTCGGTGACTGCGGCTCCGGAGGGGAACAGCGTCGTGGTGTCGGTGCGGCGCTGGTCGCAGTGGACAGCCCGGGTGCGGTCGATGGCCACTTCGAGTGCCGATCGGACCTTCGGGTCCAGACGGTGCAACGCCGCGTCGAGCTCGGCGACCGGCACCCGCACCGCAGCCGGCCGAACCCCATCGAACCGCTCCCCGGCATCCAGTGCCGCGGGCGCCCCCCGCCGCGCCACATCGTCGACGATGGGTCGCACCGCGGGCAGGACCGAATCGACATCAACCCCGCCCCGGGGTAACGCTGAGCGCAGCTGCGCGGCCGTCAGGGTGCGGCCACGCAAGTCGATACGTGTCATGGCGAAGCTGCTCATCGGCTCAATTGTCGCCGATCGGTGTACCCGAATGAAAATCATTTGAGACCCGACGGGCGCAGCCCGGATACTGCGGTCGTGCGGTGGGATCTGTGGCTGGCATTCCTGGGGGCTTCGATCGCGATCAGCGTCTCCCCCGGCGCGGGCGCCATCCAGTCGATGGCGACCGGTCTCACCCACGGGCTGCGCCGCGGATCATGGAGCATCGCGGGCTTGCAGGTCGGACTGCTGCTGCAATTGGTGCTGGTCGCGGTCGGCCTGGGCGCTGCGGTCGCCAGTTCGGTGCTGACATTCACCGTCATCAAGTGGCTGGGTGTGTGCTACCTGCTCTATCTCGCCGCCCGTCAATGGAACAGCGCAGTCGGCATGGACGAACCGATCGGCGGGCCCGGAGACAGCGGCCGGGTGACCTTGCTCACCCGAGGGTTCCTGGTCAACGTCAGCAACCCCAAGGGACTGGTGTTCCTGCTGGCGGTACTGCCCCAGTTCATCGTCGCTACCGAAGCGCTGTTAGGGCAGTACCTGGTCATCGCGGCCACCATGCTGGCCGTCGACATCGTCGTCATGGCGGGCTACACCGGGCTGGCCGCGCGCCTGGTGGGCCTGCTGCGCACACCGATCCAGCAGCGGGCCCTCAACCGGGCCATATCAGCGCTGTTCGCCATCGCCGCGGTTCTGCTTTCCCTGGTGCGACGTGGCGCGCCGGGCGCATGATGACACGCATGCGCGCGCAGGACCACCCCAACAACGCCCCCGGTGTACCGATGAGGTTTCCGCCGTGGTTCGAGCGAATCCAGATCCGCTACATCAACCCGCTTGCAGTCCCACTGGCGCGGTTCATCCCGGGCATCACCATCATCGCCCATCGGGGACGAAAGACCGGGCGGCGGTTGGAGACCCCGGTATCGGCGTATCGAAAGGGCCACACCGTCGCGATCATGCTTGCGCACGGGAAGACCAACTGGGTCAAGAACGTGCTGGTCGCCGGCGAGGCGGACATCCGCCTGAGGCGACGAAACCTCCACCTGGTGAACCCACGGATCGTGCCCGCCGGCACCGACGACCCGTCGCTGCCGCGGGTGGCGCGGATCGCCGCGAAGCGCGGTGTCGGGGTGTTCGCCGCCGACGTGGCCTGAGGACATCGTCGGGCGCTGTCAGCACGTTCTCGATTCACATGTCCAGGCCGATGTCGAGCACCCGCACCGAGTGGGTCAGTGCGCCGACAGCAAGATAGTCCACACCGGTTCCGGCGTACTGGGCGGCGGTGTCGAGGCTGAGTCCACCAGAGGACTCCAGCAGCACGCCAGGAGCGCGGGTGTCGCGGCGTTGCACCGCGATCTGGGTCTGCCAGACAGGGAAATTGTCCAACAGGATCAGCGGGACGCCTTCGGCCAGCACCTCGTCGAGTTGCTCGAGGGTGTCGACCTCGACCTCGCAGGGCAGATCCGGCGCCTCGGACCGCACCGCGCGTATCGCGGCCACGACCGATCCCGCCGCAGCGACGTGGTTGTCCTTGATCAATGCGGCATCGCCCAGTCCCATCCGGTGGTTCACCCCGCCGCCAACCCGGACGGCGTATTTTTGCAACACGCGCAATCCGGGCAGGGTCTTGCGGGTGTCGCGGATCTTCGCCCCGGTGCCCTCAACCGCCTGCACCCATTCCGCGGTTGCGGTGGCGATCCCGGAGAGATGGCAGACCAGATTCAGCATGGTCCGCTCCGCGGTGAGCAGTCCCGCCGTGGGAGCCTGCAGGCGCAGCAGCATCTGTCCCCGGTGGAGACGGGTCCCGTCCCCGACGCGATCCAGGACCTGGTACCCGTCAGGTCCGAGGACCTCGTCGAGAACCATGAGGGCCACGTCCACACCCGCGGCGAGGCCGTCCTCGCGGGAGGCCATCACCGCCTCTGACACCGCATCGGCGGGCACGGTCGCCGCCGTCGTCACGTCCGGGCCGTAGCGCAAGTCCTCGTCCAGCCCGCGGCGGATGACGGCCAGCGCCTCGGATCTCTCATAGGGGTTCAGGATCATGACAGCGGTGCGCTCGCAACCGATGGTGAATAGACCGTACGGCTGACGGCTTGGGCCGGGTCGGCGTCCGGATGGTCGCTGCGGTGGTGGCACCCGCGGGTCTCGGTGCGGGCCAGGGCCGCGGCGGCGACCACACCCGCCGTCGTCGTCAGGGCAACGTCTTCGAAGTCACCCCGCGAGCGGATGATCCGGCCCGGCGCGTCCGCTAGCACGGCGGCAAGGTCACGCAGACCCGCACCAGCCCGGACCACTGAGGCCCACCGGGTCATCGCCAGCTGCAGATCCCGACGATCCAGTGAATCATGCTGGCGTTCGGTTACTTTCGCCATGGGCGGGGCCGCCGTCCGAGCGTGGGCGGCAGCCGCCCGACCGGCTCGACCACCCACCACCAGACCCTCCAGCAGGCTGTTGGAGGCCAGCCGGTTCGCCCCGTGCATCCCGGTGCGGGCGACCTCTCCGGCGGCGAACAGTCCGGGCAGCTCAGTCCGGCCGTGAACGTCGGTGAGGACGCCCCCGCAGCTGTAGTGCGCCCCGGGAACGACCGGGATGGGTGTGCGCGTCGGGTCGATCCCGGCCGCATGGCACGCGGCGGTGACCGTCGGGAAGCGCTCCTCGAACCGGGTGACGGGTCGAGCGTCGAGGAACACGCACTCGTCGCCGGTGTCGCGGAGGCGCGCCTCGATGGCTGCGGCCACCACATCACG
Source organism: Mycobacterium sp. (assembly GCA_020438895.1). Taxonomy (GTDB): domain Bacteria; phylum Actinomycetota; class Actinomycetes; order Mycobacteriales; family Mycobacteriaceae; genus Mycobacterium. The sequence continues at coordinate 617 of JAGQTS010000095.1, read as the reverse complement.
TGGCGCGAGGTCGCCCATCGGGTGCACCCCGTCGGTGACGGCATCCCCGCGGGCGTCGCGGAGCACCGCCCCTTCGCCACGCAGTGCCTCGGTGATCAGCGGCCGGCGTCCGGAGGCGCCGCGGTCGAACAGCATCGTGGGGTGGAACTGGACGAATTCGATATCGCTGATTCCGACTCCGGCCCATACGGCCAACGCGATCCCGTCACCGGTCGAGCCTTCGGGGTTGGTGGTGGCCCTGTAGAGATGGCCCAATCCACCTGTGGCCAGGATGACCGACGGCGCATGGATGATGCCGAAGCCGTCGGCGTTTCCTACCAGAACTCCGGTGACGATGGAGCCGTCGTGCAGGACCTCCAGAGCGACGTGTTCACGCCGGATGTCCGAGGTGGCGGCGGCCTGGTCAAGCGCCCGCTGAACCTCGGCACCGGTCGCGTCGCCGCCGGCGTGGATGATGCGCCGGACAGAATGTCCACCCTCCCGGGTCAGCGCCCACCGCCCCGGTGCGCTCTCGTCGAAGCGGGCGCCGTCAGCGACGAGGTCCGCTACCGCGCGGTACCCATCGGAAACGATGGAACGCACCGCGGTGGGGTCACACAGACCACCGCCGGCCGCCA
>JAGQTS010000009.1 GCA_020438895.1 Mycobacterium sp. | reverse complement strand
CGGAACCCGACAGCCGCCTTCCTCCTCCGGGCTCGTTCCTCGCCCGGCATCGTCAGGCGGCGGAAGTCACCCGGTAGACGTCGTAGACCCCTTCAATATTGCGCACGGCGTTGAGAACGTGTCCGAGGTGTTTGGGGTCACCGAGTTCAAACGTGAAGCGACTGACGGCGACTCGGTCATTCGACGTCGTCACCGACGCCGAGAGGATGTTCACCCGCTCGTCGGCAAGCACCCGGGTGACATCGGAGAGCAGTCGGTGCCGGTCGAGTGCTTCGACCTGAATCGCTACCAGGAATACCGACGTCGGCGATGGCGCCCACACCACGTCGATGATCCGTTCGGACTGCCGCTGCAGATCAGCGGCGTTGGTGCAGTCGGTCCGGTGCACACTCACTCCGCCGCCACGGGTGACGAATCCCAAGATGACGTCACCGGGAACCGGTGTGCAGCACTTGGCCAGTTTAGTCACCGTCCCGGGCGCCCCGGGCACCGCGACTCCGCTGTCCTCGCCGCCGCGCCGGCGCATCGCCATGGTCGCCGGGGTATAGCGTTCGGCGAGTTCGTCTTCAGCATCGTCGGCGCCCCCGAGTTGAGCAAGAAGTCGTTGCACCACATGCCGCGGTGAGACATGCCCTTCTCCCACTGCGGTGTACAGGGCCGAGACGTCGGTGTAGCGCAGTTCGCTCGCCAGCGCCGCCATCGCGTCGGCGTTGACCAGGCGCTGCAGCGGAAGTCCACCGCGGCGGACCTCACGGGCGATCGCGTCCTTGCCGCTCTCCAGTGCTTCCTCGCGCCGCTCCTTGGCGAACCACTGCCGAATCTTGGCTTTGGCCCGCGGCGACACCACGAACCCCTGCCAGTCCCGCGAGGGCCCGGCGTTGGGAGCCTTGGAGGTGAAAACCTCAACCAGCTCGCCGTTTTCGAGCTTGCGTTCGAGCGCCACCAGCCGGCCGTTGACCCGGGCACCGATACAGCGATGGCCGACCTCGGTATGCACCGCGTAGGCGAAGTCGACCGGCGTGGAACCGGTTGGCAACGTGATCACATCACCTTTGGGGGTGAATACGAAGATCTCCTGGACCGCCAGGTCGTAACGCAACGACTCGAGGAACTCGCCGGGGTCGGCGGCCTCCCGCTGCCAGTCGAGCAGTTGGCGCATCCACGCCATATCGTCGACTTCGGCCGCGGCGGTGGGATGCGGAACCGTGTTGCGCCCCTTGGCTTCCTTGTAACGCCAGTGTGCGGCGATTCCGTACTCAGCGGTGCGGTGCATGTCGCGGGTGCGGATCTGCACCTCCAGCGGTTTGCCCTCCGGACCGACAACGGTGGTGTGCAGGGACTGGTATACCCCGAACCGCGGTTGGGCGATGTAGTCCTTGAACCGGCCCGGCATCGGCTGCCACAGCGAGTGCACCACACCTACCGCGGCGTAGCAGTCACGAATCTCGTCGCAGAGAATCCGCACACCGACGAGGTCGTGGATATCGTCGAAGTCCCGGCCCTTGACGATCATCTTCTGGTAAATCGACCAGTAGTGTTTCGGCCTGCCCTCGACGGTCGCGCCGATCTTCATCGCCCCCAGAGCGGCGGTGATCTCGGCACGCACCTTGGCCAGGTAGGTGTCGCGCGACGGCGCCCGGTCTGCGACGAGGCGGACGATCTCTTCGTAACGTTTGGGGTGCAGGATCGCGAACGACAGGTCCTCCAGCTCCCACTTCACCGTCGCCATCCCGAGGCGATGCGCAAGCGGGGCAATCACTTCCAACGTCTCGCGGGCCTTGCGGGCCTGCTTCTCCGGGGGCAGGAAACGCATGGTCCGCATGTTGTGCAACCGATCGGCGACCTTGATCACCAGGACCCGCGGATCGCGGGCCATGGCGATGATCATCTTCCGGATGGTCTCGCCCTCAGCGGCGGATCCCAGCACCACCTTGTCGAGCTTGGTGACACCATCGACGAGGTGCCCGACCTCGTCGCCGAACTCGGCGGTCAGCGCCTCCAGTGTGTAGCCGGTGTCCTCGACCGTGTCGTGCAATAGTGCGGCGACCAATGTGGTTGTGTCCATGCCGAGCTCGGCCAGAATGGTCGCCACCGCCAGCGGATGGGTGATGTACGGATCCCCGGAACGGCGCATCTGGCCCTCGTGCTTGCCCTCGGCGACCTCGTAGGCCCGCTGCAGCAGGGACAGATCGGCCTTGGGATAGATGGCGCGATGGACCGACACCAGGGGTTCGAGCACCGGGTTGACGGTGCTGCGCTGCGCGGTCATCCGGCGGGCCAGTCGGGCCCGAACCCGCCGCGACGCGCTGGCCGTCGACTTCGGGGAATCCGCGGGCTTCGGGGGGTCCTGTCGCTGCTCGGCCGGCGGCGCCTCGGCGCCCGACTCGGCGACCGGCAGCGATCCGGTGATCGTTTCCTCTGCCATGTTCACCTCCGTTCCGGCGCACTGCGAGGATATCCCGTTCTCGGCACCTGGCCACAGCGTGCATAAATCTGAGATTTTCTCAGAAAAATCTTTACTTTGCTGGCTCCGGCGCGCAATACTGATCTCGAAGCCTTTGCGAGGCCAGGTACTCGCAATAAGGGGTGATTACGTGATGTTGCCGCTATTTCGGTTGAATTCCGACCTAGTCAAAACGAAACTGCACCTTGGCGAGCGACCGAATCCCCATCCGCAGCTATACCAAGTGAGTGACCGTCTGCGCGGCCGGACGGTGAGCGTCCCCGGGCCTGAGATTGCCGGGGCCGTGGCAGCCTGGCTCGCCGATTTCGACGTGCACAGCCCTTTGGTCGACGCTCTTGCCGACGCTGCCCGAGCAGGTGACTGGGCCGCTGCCAGGGCGATCGGGGAATGCCTCTCGATCGACATCAGCTTCGCCTCCTGAATACAGCGCCCGCCGCCGGAGCAGACCGGGGCACTGGTGTGGGCACGGGCACTGCGCGCGAATCAGACGTGCTGAAGGCTGTGCACCGGCAGCGGCCGGAGCATGTCCCGGCCGCCCAGCCCCACCAGTTCCATGACCACCGCGGCAACAACCACATCCGCGCCCGCGCCCGCCAGGAGGTCCCGGCTCGCGGCCAACGTTCCCCCGGTGGCCAGCACGTCGTCGACGATCGCTACCCGGCGGCCGGCCAAGGCAATCCCTTCGGCGGGGATCTCCAGTGTTGCGCTGCCGTATTCCAGGTCATAGGTACGGCTCAACACCGGTGGCGGCAGTTTTCCGCTCTTGCGGATGGCCAGCACACCAACGCCCAGACGCTGGGCCACGGCCCCGCCGAGAAGGAAGCCTCGAGCGTCGATTCCGGCGATCAGATCAGCGCCGGCCACCAGTCCGGTCAGGGCGTCGGTGATCACCGCGAACCCACGGTCGTCGGCCAGTACGGGAGTCAAGTCGCGGAAGGTCACGCCCGGTTGCGGAAAATCGGGAACTTCGCGGGTGAGTCCAGCCAAGACCTCAGATACCGCCGCCGCACTGTGTGGCATCGAATCCGGGCTCACGGCTTGAGCAGCCATCGGTCCATGTTCCAGCCGGCTCCCCACCTGGTGGGGTTGGCCTCGACGGCGAACATGCTCTTCACCGACAGGACCGTGCGTTGCTGGCGGTACAACGGAAGCGTCGGCACATCGGCCCACAGCATCGGCGCAGCGTCAGCGAGCAGCCTGATTTGCTCCTTGGGGTCGGTAGTGGTCGCCAGCGCGGAGATGATCCCGTCGATCTGCGGGTTGGAGTAACCGGACAGATTGTTGCCGTTGCCGGTGTGCAGGGTATAGGCGTCGAATGCCGACGACCCCGTCGATCCGCTACCGGTCGCCCCGCCGGTACTGGCCAGCAGGGCGTCGATCCCGCCCTCCCGCAGTGTCTGCGGCCCGGTGGTCTCGGTGGTGGCATCGACGACGGTGATCCCCGCGGCCGCGCAGGCCGAGGTGATGGCGGCGATGGTGGCCGCTAACTTCGGGTTCGGGGCCTGGTAGCCGATCCGCACCGTCAGCGGAACACCCTGAATCGCCGCCCGGGCAGCCTCCGGGTTCGTCACGCTGAATTGACCGGCCTCCGCGGCGGCTTCGGCCCTGCTGAAGGCGTCATCGGCAACCGGGTTCAGGCGGGCGTTGGCGATCGGCATCCCGGCGTTGCGGGCAATCACGTCTCGGGGGGTGCACAAGGACAGCGCGCGGCGCGCGTCCGGCGTGGCCAGCGGTCCGCGCGCTCCGAAGATCAGCTGCTCGATGCCGTCGGAGGGAATTTCGGTGCGCTGGTAGTCGTCCGGAGTCGTCAGTGTCCCGGACGAACCGGTGGCGACGTCGACGACATGGAACGTTCCGTTGTTAACGCGGTCCTGAACATCGACTCCGCGTGGCCACACCACGATCCGCTTGGTGACGGGCTCCGCGCCCCACCACTTGTCGTTGGCGGTGAGGACGACCGCCCCTTCGGGGAGAACCGATTCAATCTTGTACGGCCCCGCCGAAGGGAAGCGCTTGACGTCGAAGTCCTCATTCAGTTGCCAGATGGTGTTCCAGGAATCAGCGATACGAGCGACAGAAGGCGGGTCACCACCGAGCAGCGAGGCAACAACGTCGAGGCCGAGTGCGTCGCCGATCACGTGCGAGGGCATTATCGACGTCGCGGTGAACAACTGGTTGTAGTCGACGACGCTGCGCCCGGGGAAGAAGCTCACTCGGGCCTTCTTCTGCCCGGTCTGGCACTCGATACCGGCGATGTCCAGGTAGCCGGCCCGACTGGCCGCATCAAAGCCGGGGAATCGCCCGGACTGAGCGGCCCACGCCAGCACCATGTCGTCGCAGACCACCGGCTTGCCGTCGGAATACACCGCGTCGTCGGCGATCTGGTAATCCACCACCAGCGGTTCGCGTCCGACCACCGCCACCGAGCCGAAGTCGGTGTCGGCCAGCACCTGCCCATCCGGGCCGTGCAGTCCGAAACCGGTCAGGACACGAGAAAATGCCTGGGCGCCGGCCGATGCCGCGCCATCAACGGTGTTGGTGTTGTACGTGGTCAACACGCCGTCGACGGCGTAGTTGATCTGATCGGCCGCCCCTCCAGAACACCCGCTCAGCGCCAGTGGCGCCACCAGTGCCACCGCGGCCGCGACGATCGCCGCCCTACGGCGGGCTCGCCCGCTCGTAACCGAGCGACGAGAACCCACTACTGACCGCCCACGCTGCGTTTACCGGAGGGCCTGCGCGGCCGCAGCGGACGCGCCGGAGTGTCGGAGGCCGCCGCCGCGCCGGCGCCGACGGGCGCCGGTTCCGCCGGTTCGGCCGGGGCCGTCGAGGTCTCACCGCTCGCTTGCTTGCGGCGGTTGAGCACCTTGCGATTGTGGTTGCGAACCTTCTCGGTCCGCTCCCGCAAAGTCACCAGCAGCGGGGTGGCGAAGAAGATCGATGAGTAGGTCCCGACGATGATGCCGATCAACTGCACCAGGGCCAGGTCCTTGAGCGTGCCCACACCGAGAATCCAGACCGCCACGATCATCAGCGCCACCACCGGCATGACCGAGATGAGGCTGGTGTTGATCGAACGCATGAAGGTCTGGTTGATCGCCAGGTTCGCCTGCTCGGCAAACGTCCGCCGAGTGGTGTGCTCGAAGCCCTTGGTGTTCTCCTCGACCTTGTCGAAGACGATGACGGTGTCGTAGAGCGAGAAGCCCAGAATGGTCAACAAGCCGATGACCGTGGCCGGGGTGACCTCGAATCCGACCAGCGAGTAAATGCCCGCGACCGTGATCATGTCCAAGCCCAGCGAGAGTAGCGCCGCCATGGCCATGTACCGCTCATAGCGCATGGTGATGTAGATGGTCACCAGCACCAGGAACACGGCCAGGGCGATCAGAGCCTTCTGGGTGATCTGTCCGCCCCAGGTTTCGGACACCGCGGAGTCGCTGATGGCCTGCTCGCTGGGTATGCCGTCGGAGCCCTTGGGCTGAAACCGGTCGAACAGCGCTTTCCGCACGGCGGCGGTCTGGTCGTTGTCGAGGGCCTCGGTGCGGATCTGCACCGTGGCACTGGCCCCGTTTCCGACGATCACGACCGATTCGGGTTCGTTTCCGATCGCCTCGGCGAACACCTCATCGACCTGGGTGACGCTGGCGTTTCCGTTGGCGCCTGCCACCGGGAAGGACACCTTGGTGCCGCCCTGGAAGTCGATCCCGAAGGTGAAACCCTTCAGCACGATGCTGGCGCCGGCGAGCGTGACGATCAGTGCGGTGATCGCAAACCACAACGTGCGCTTGCCGACCACGTCGAAGGCGCCGGTACCGGTGTAGAGCCGGGTGAAGAAACCGTGCTGCGGGAGCTGACCCGGGGCGGCCTGCTCGGCGGTCGGCGTCGGCTCGGCCTCAGCCGTCACGTCGACATCGCTGCTGTTCTCAGTCATCATCCCCGTCCTGTCCCGGCGCCCACCGCGGTCTGTCCGGCTATCCGCCGCTCACGGGCGATCTGCTGGACCGCGCCCAGCCCGTTGAGGGCCGGCTTGGACATCAGCGTCGACTTGGAGGCCAGATACACCATCGGCCAGGTGATCAGGAATACCACGACGACGTCGAGGATCGTCGTCAGCCCCAAGGTGAAGGCGAAGCCCTTCACCTGTCCAACTGCCAGGAAGTACAGCACCGCGGCGGCCAGGAAGCTGACGGCGTTGCCGGACAGAATGGTCTTGCGAGCCCGCGCCCAGCCGCGCGGGACCGCTGACCGGAAGGATCGACCCTCTCGTATCTCGTCCTTGATGCGCTCGAAGAACACCACGAACGAGTCCGCGGTGGTGCCGATGCCGATGATCAGACCCGCGATACCGGCCAGGTCCA